>JBIKNA010000206.1:0-11980 GCA_044358965.1 Polyangiaceae bacterium | reverse complement strand
GTCAGCGTCGAGTCCGCCGGGTAGTTGGCTTGGTTGCCAAAGTCGAAGGCTGGGGTGTCGTGAATGGTTGCCGGAGCGCCCTTGCCACCAGCGAGCCTCTCCGAGATCATCGAGGCGCCGCGGGTGTGCATGTGCGGCGAGGCGTTGAACACTTTGACGTTCTTGAACTCTGCGCCGAGCCTGTAGTCGCACTGCACCACGGTGGTGGCGCGCGGCGGCAGCGAGAACTTGGTGCTTCCGAAGGCCAGCACTCCGGCGTCGTTCGCACGCAGCTTATCGGTAGTGCACAGCTGGTAGCCGCTCGAGTCCTTCTCGCCCTGTGAGTTGTTGGCGTTGTTGTAATGGAGCTGCACGACCCAGTGCGTTGTGCCCTTCTCCTCGGGGTAGCCCGCTTCGGGTGGCAACTCGAGGTTGGTGCCACCGGGCGCCCATCCGGCCACCAGCTTCCACGACGCCGAGCCATTGGCCGAGCAGGGCTTCGGGTCCGGGCTCTCGCTCTTGGGCGACTGGAAGAGCAAAATATGGTGCAGGATCTTCTTGTTGTCCGTGAGCGGCGCCAAGGCGGTGACGTGGCGCTTCTGGGCCACGCTGATGTCCGTTCCAAAACACACGTATTGATCGAGTGCGCTGCCCGGCTTCATCTCGAAGGGGGTCTTGGCCTTCAGGATCGTGTCTGGAGTGCAGTTGAGTGCCTTCACACCGTCGGTGGGCGCGGGGTTGGTGCAGGTGGCGTCGGACGATCGTCCGCCACCGTCGATCCATGCATTCAGAAGCTTCTTCTCGGCATCCGTGAGCTTGGTGGGCACGGGCGGCATCGGACGTTCGGCGTCGTTGATGCGAGCCTTCATGCGCTCGAGCACGCCGTCTTTGGTCAGATCCTCGTGCGTCACCAACACGTTCGGTGCGCCGTACTTCTTTTCTGCCCCGTGGCACGTCTGACACTTGGCCTTGAGCACCGCGTCAACGTCGCAAGGGATCCCATGTTTGGTGGTCACCACGGGCGGCGGCACATCTTTCTTGGTGGTCGTCGATGTGGTCGGCGCCGGCGCGGGCGGATCATCCTGCGAGATGGGCTGATCGGTGACGCTGACGTCGGCCGCGGGTTCACACGCTGCGGACATCAGGGCCAGGGCCACGCTCGCACAAGCAGAGGAGACGAGAAAACGAAACGCCTGCATCGGACGCATCGCAGTGCACGGTCCGGGCCATGGAGTGGTCCCGGCGACGCAGCGACGCGTCATGCGAACGCGCGTGTTTTTCTGCCGCGTGAGACCCGGTCGCACATGCACGCTGATGGATCTGCGTTGGTGCGAGCACGATCGCTGGCGGCCCGCTCCGCACTGGGCTCACCCCCAGTGCGGATGGTGCATCGCGGGCTGGCACCCCGCAGTGACCTCAGGAGTGCGCGACACCCTCGCGTCCAACGCCGTCGATGCCACGGCCGGCGCTCGAGGCTGGCGCGCGAGCACCCACCATGGGACCTTCGACGAAAGACCGAAGCATCCACGCCATCTTCTCGTGTTGCTGGATTTGTTTGGTCAGCAGGTCTGCCGTCCCGATGTCGCCCGCGTCGCCTGCGGCGTCGATGGTGCGCCGCAAGCTACGACAGATGGCCTCGTGGTCCACCACCAACACGTTGACCACGTGCGTGGCGTTGAACAGCACCTCGCGGGTCTCGGAGAACTCGGCCATTTCGATGAACTCGAGCATCGTTGCGATGGAGTGTCCGCCGAGCATGCGCGCGCGCTCGGCCAGCTCGTCCGTGGCGAGGGACAACGCCTGGTATTGCTCTTCGAGCAGCAAATGCAGCGAGCGGAACTGCGGCCCCACCACATCCCAGTGCGCCTTCTTGGTCTTGACGAGAAGCACGTAGGCGTTGGCCAGGGACTGGTTGAGCATGCTCACCACGCTGGTGCGCTCTTGCGGCGACAGGCCAATTTCCATGTTGGCAACGTGGGCATGAACGGGAGTGATGTTCTTGGTGTCCAAGAGGACCTTCTTTCGCGAAATGGGGAACGGGAGAAACGGTTGCGTCGAACAGACAGTCAACTGGCGCTCGTCGCCCCAGGCAGGCAGCAGGAGCCATGCCAAAGGGGGTCGCGCGCTTACGACGCGTAGAGCCGCGGCGGCGGCGGCACCGCGACCGGCGCACGCGCTTGCCCGCCGCGTCGCCACCCCGCCAGCAATCGGCGCACGACAGCATCGAAGCTCTCGTGCGGAACGGCCGTATCGGCCCACGTGTACAGCGGTTCTTGTTCCATGCTGGCGTGAGCGCGGAGTGCGCGCGCGAGTTCGAGCATCTGGTCTTCGCGCACGATGTGCAGCTGAAGCCCCCCCCCCACCTCGGCCATCAGTGTCCGGAAGTGCTGGTGCTCCAGAATGATGCGATCGGCCAGCGCGGCATCGTGCATGCGGAGGCCCGGCACCAGAAAGGTTTCTTCGGCGTCGAGGTGCGCCAAAACACCGTCTTCGTAGGCCGCCCAGTGTTGGTCGAGTTCACGGCGCTCGTTGGCCCGAACGAGCACGAGCACGGCCGTCAGCATCGCATCCAGGCGTTGGTGGTCCCGCGGGAGCAGGTCTCGGAAGGTCGCGTCATGGTCGGTCATGCGAGCCCGTGCAGCACTTGCTGTGCCATGGGCTCTCGGACAGGCGGCCGAGGTCTTGCAGGTGCATCGGGTGTTCACGGCACGACGCGTGCCCGTGGCACCACCACAGGAGACGAACACCATGGGCAGGATCATCGGCATCGACTTGGGCACGACGAACAGTGTTGTCGCCGTCATGGTGGGACGGGACCCCAAGGTCATCGTCAACGAAGAGGGCGCCCTGGTGACGCCGAGCGTGGTGGCGTGGGATGCCAAGGGCACGGTGCTCGTGGGGCAGATCGCCAAGCGTCAAGCGGTGACCAATGCCGAGAACACCATCTTCAGTGCCAAACGTTTCATTGGCCGCAAGTTCGAAGAAGTGGCCGAAGAGATGAAGCGCGTGCCCTACAAGATCGTGCGGGCCGACAACGGCGACGGAGCATTCTCCGTGCGCGAGCAGCGCCGGAGCCCCCAAGAGGTGAGCTCGCACGTATTGCTCAAGCTCAAGAAGGCCGCCGAGAACTACCTTGGGGAGAAGGTGACCGAGGCTGTCATCACCGTCCCCGCGTATTTCAACGACGCGCAGCGCCAGGCCACCAAAGACGCCGGGCGCATCGCCGGGCTCGATGTCAAACGCATCGTCAACGAGCCTACTGCGGCAGCGTTGGCCTACGGGCTCGACAAGAAGAAAGACGAGATCATCGCCATCTACGATTTTGGCGGCGGCACCTTCGACATCTCCGTGCTCGAAGTGGGCGACAACATCGTGCAAGTGATTGCCACCAATGGCGACACACACCTTGGGGGCGACGACATCGACAACGTGATCATCGACTGGATCGTCGGCGAGTTCCTGAAGACCAGCGGCATCGACGTGGGCAAAGACAAGATGGCCCTGCAGCGGCTGCGCGAGGCAGCAGAAAAAGCCAAGATCGAGCTTTCGAGCACCATGGAGACGGCCATCAATCTTCCGTTTCTCACCGCCGGCCCCGCGGGTCCCGTGCACCTGGACCTGCAGCTCTCCCGCGCGAAGCTCGAACAGATGATCCAGCCGCTGATCGACCGAACCATGGCGCCCGTGAAGAAGGCCTTGGCCGACGGAGGCAAGACCGTCGCCGACATCGTCGAAGTGGTGCTCGTTGGCGGCTCTACGCGCATTCCCCTGGTCAAGACCACGGTTACCAAGTTCTTTGGCAAGGAGCCGCACCAAGGCGTGAACCCCGACGAAGTTGTGGCCATCGGCGCCGCGGTGCAGGCCGGCGTGTTGTCCGGCGACGTCAAAGACATGATCTTGCTCGACGTGACGCCGCTATCGCTGGGCATCGAGACCATGGGCGCAGTCATGACGGTGATGATTCCGCGAAACACCACCCTGCCCTCGCAGCGCAAAGAGACCTTCTCCACGGCGGTGGACAACCAAGCCAGCGTCGAGGTGCACGTGATGCAGGGCGAGCGTGCCTTCGCCAAAGAGAACCGCACCCTCGGCAAGTTTCAGCTCCAGGGGATCCCCGCGGCGCCCCGCGGCGTGCCCAAAGTGGAGGTGACCTTCGACGTGGACGTAAACGGCATCCTGCTGGTGACCGCCAAAGACACGGCCACGGGCAAAGATCAGAAGATCACCATCACCGCGAGCTCCGGCCTCAGCGAGGCCGAGATCCAGAAGATGGTGAAAGACGCCTCGGCACACGAGGCCGACGACAAGGACCGTCGCGAGCAAGTGGACCGTCGCAACCAGCTCGACGGGCTCTGCTACACCGTCGAGAAGTTGCTGCAGGACCACAAGAGCACGCTGGCTGCAGCAGACAGCACCAGCCTGGGCGAGCTGTTGCACGCGGCGCAAGCCGCGGTCACGGCGCAAGACGACAAGTTGGTCACCAGCGTGATGTCGCGCCTAAGGGCCGAACACGAACGTGTAGCAGCTGCGCAGATGGCAAGCGCACAAGCGCCGCCGGGCCCCGACGATGCTTCGGCCGAGCAGCCCAAGGGGCAGCGCGACCGCAAAGACAACGTCGTCGATGCCGAGTTCGAAGAGAGCACTGGGCACGCCTAACGCCTTGGCCCCTGGCGCGCGTTCGCGGCGATGCTGCGCGGAAGTGTATTTTACATACACCCGCAGCTTGCGGGGTCGGCCGGGGTGCACCCCGGCGCCTTGCCAATGGAACCCGCCGCGCACACCTTGCCCGTGGTCCAGGTAACGCCGCCAAGCTTGGCCCCCGCCAACTTGACCCCGAGCATCTGGGCGTTCGTCAGGTCGGCGTTCGTCAGGTCGGCGTTGGTAAACTGCGTGCTCTGCAAGTTGACGCCACGAAACTTGGCGCCGCTGAGGTTGAGCCCCACGAACACGGAGGTGCCCGAAACATAGGCCTCTTGAAAGTTCGCGTTCGACAGGTTGGTGCCGGTTAGCACGGCGTTCGAGAGCGCGACGCCGCGAAGACTCCGGCCGGACAAATCCATGTTGGGAAGTTTGGCGCCCGACAACCGCGCAAACTCGAAGACCGTTCCCGACACGTTGGCGCCGGTGAAGTCAGCGTTGTTGAGCTCCGCGTTCGAGAAGTTGGCGTTGGTGAGGTTGGCGCCGACCAGCTTTGCCTGCGTGTCCATGAGCACGAGCGTCAGGTTGGCCCCGGTGAGGTTCGCGTTCGTCATGTTGACGCCACGCAACTTGGCGTCGGTCATGTTGGCGCCGGCAAAGTTGGTTCCGCGGAAGCTGCCAAAAGAGAGCTTGGCGCTCGAGAGATTTGCGTTGGCCTTGTTGCAGCCGTCCCAATTGACCGCTACGCCCGTTTGTGGGACGGCGGCGCAGTTTGGCGTGGCGGGGGGCACCGGGTCTCTCCGTAGCAGAAACCGGTGGGCACGTTAGACGTGCGATAGGCGCGGACCATACAATGATTTCCGCACATGGCTCGACAGAGGACAACGTGGCGTCCCCGTTCTGTGCCAGCCTGGCCCGGTCGGCCCAAATTGTGCCAGCCCGCTTAGGAAGCCCGCCGTTTTTGGGTTTCTTCGGGCGAGCGGCAGCGCGAGGGGCACGCTTTACTTGATGTGATCGAGCCCCCCGCAGATGGCGGCGACTTGGGCGTCGTTGCACATCTGGGCGTTCACTTTGGGACTGTCGGGGTACACCTCGGTGGTGGTCCGGAACTGGGCATCGGAAAAGCCTCCGCAAAGGAAGAGCTTCTTCATGTCGTAGTAGATGACGCCATCGGAGTGCACTGGCGCGCCGATGATCATGCCGCCCTCGTCGGGCGGGGCAATGTGTGTGACGCGACGGACGGACTCGATGACCGCTTTCTGGAAGTCGAGCTGCGGGTTGTGGCTGTCCCCGACCACGTAGAACCCATCGGGGATGTCCCAGTGATCTTGGGGTTTGGCGTCGCGCTCGGCGAGTGCGATGCGAAAGACAGTGTTGTCTGTGTCCGTCGTCTCGTGCAGATCGAAATGGGCGACGAGCCCCGCACGAAAAGAGGCCATGGCGTCCAAGAAGAGCCTGCACTCCTCGGCGGGACTGTCTGCGTGGAACGAGCGGTTGGGATCGATGGCCAAGTTGTTCCAGCGGTTGACCGTCTCGTAGGCCCAAGGGCTCAGGCAGGGTGCACAGACGAAGTTGAAGTCACTGGCATACGCCGCGGCCATGGTCTCCATGAACGCAAGGGCTCCGTGCACGCCGCTGGTTTCGTAGCCATGAACGCCGCCGGTGATGAGGACCGTCTTGCGGGAGGGGTCGAAGGCCTTGGTCTTCAGCATGAAGACTGGGTACTTCGCTGGGTCGAGGGATAGAGCGCCATACGAGGTGACCTCGAAGCGGTCGCGCAGGCGATCGATCTTGCTGACGACGTCGCTCTGGTATGAGCGCTGGACCACTTGTTTCTGGGCCCAGTCGGACTTCTCTTTGGGGCCCCACGGGATGCCTGGCGCGGCGTTGTGCATGGCGTCCGTTATAGTCCGAGCGGGCGCGGCGTGGTGCGCGATGTCGGGCGTGCGGGAGGGTGCGGCGCCCGGCGTTGAGAGTGCGGAGAATGCGGGGTGCGGGTGCGGGTGCGGGTGCGGGGGAGTTGGGGCTTGGGGCTTGGGGCTTGGGGCTTGGGGCGTTGGATCACGACGGCTGCGCGAGGGCTGCGTACCAGGCGAGGGTGAGCAGGAGCGTGTTGGCGGCGAGCATGGCGCGGGGGGAGAGCAGCAGATCACGGGCGAGCCGGAGCTCGATGGCGTTCATGGTGATGATGATGACGGTCTGGAAGAGCGCGCACCAGGGCAAGTGAATGCCGGACAGCATCCAGAGGCCCAAGAGGGTCTCGCCCAGGCCGATGCCTCGGGTTAGCAACGGCGCAACGCGCTCGCCCAGGATGCGCGCCACGATGCGCTCGTGTCGAGGCAGCGCCCGCAGAAGCTTGAACCCGAGCCCGAACACGATCCACACGAGCGCCACCAGGATGCGGGCCCAGGTGGCAGGTGAGGCGAAGTTGAAGGGGGCGATGTGGTCCATGGGCGTCTACAACTGCCTGGCCAGGGCCAACGCGTACACCGCCGCGTAGCTCGAGAACAGCAGCGTGGCTGCAATGCGCACGGGCGTGCGGAGCCGCGAGCCTCGCAAGAGCACCGGGTCGAACACGATCGGCTGGGCCAAGACCCGCAGGCCCCAGAACAGAACAATGGCCCCGAGGAGTAGGCGCGCGAGCTCCGAACGCACGACGAGCAGGTCTGCCCGGCACAGACCCAGGGCGCCCAGGGCTGCGAGCACGAAGGCGATGAAGAACGTGTGCACCGCAAAGACGCGCGCGGTGAGCGGCGTGAGCTGGGCGATCTCGCGACTCCAGTCGAACAATCGCCACAGGACAACGTGCGCCAAGGCCAGCGCGATGTGACTTGCGCCCAGCAAACGCAACACGGAAGCCAGCGTCTCGTTGCTCACGCGTTTTTCTCCAAGGCGAGCGCCATGACCCACGGCGTAACACGAGTCTCGACGGCCACGCGAAAGCCCGCATGCTGGGCCAAGCGCAGCCACTCGGCGCGCGGCAGAAAGTGAACGAATCCCGGGCCAAATGCCACAAAGTTAGGGACATCGCGAAGGTGCTCCACGAGCAACATGCGACCTCGTGGACGAAGCACCCGATGCACTTCGGAGAAGAACGCCTGGCGATGCTCGACGTTCCGGAGCTCGTGCGCCGAGAACACCACGGCCACAAGATCACAACTGGCCCCGGCGAGAGGCAGGGCCGTCGCCCGCGCCTGCGTGGCCACGTGGGCCCTGGGCGTGAGGGCACGAGCGCGGCGCACGGACGGCGCGCGCACCTGCTCGCCGTCATAGATGTCGAGCCGGGCGATGCAGGTGCCCGGCACCACGCCGTCGAGAGCGACCTCGGCGTCGAGGCCCGCGTCGATGGTGGCCCAGGTCGTGGGCTCACCCGCGAGCAACGAAGGGACCCAGGCGCCGCGGGCGAGCACCGAGCGATCGTAGACGTAGTGCGACACAAGCAGAGAGAACGCCGACCACAGAATGGCAACGCATGCGCCAGCGGCAACAAGTCCGCCAACGAGACCGCCGATGCGCAGGCCGACGAACATCGCGACGACGGAGAGCGCCCATGTGCCCACGTAGATGGGCCAGTTGTAGAGAAAGATCCTGACGGCGCCGCTCTTGCTCACGATGGGTCCATGAGCTCGCCGGGCTTCCACGCGTAGGGCACATTCTCGACATAGAACGCATTGGCGAGGCGCGGGGCTTCGCCCTCGAAGGCAGGCTTGTCGAAAAAGCGCGCGTGCTGCGAGACAACCTGCACGGGCCTTGGATCCCACGCCGTGCGCAGACCGCGCACCACGAGCATCTTGCCGCTCGGCGCGTCGAGGTCGAACGTGTAGGGCAAAGGGCCAGCGAACTTGCGCGCCTCTTCCAAAGAGGCAAACGGCGAGTCGGTTGGCAGCGCCGACGTCTGCGCCAGGTTGGCCTGCACGTCGAGATCTGCGGTGCCGCCCGGCGTTTGCACCTGCACGCGCAAGAGCTCTCCGTCGCGCTGAATGCCCACCTTGGCGTGCTCGTAGCCGTAGTGCGTGAACACATTGCCGAGCGTGACCATGGCGCGGCGGTCTGTATCGCTGCGAAGAATGCGCAGGCCGCGGAGCGCTTGTTTGCCTGGCGGCGCAAAGCGCGCAAACACGCGGTAGCCACTCAAGAAGAAGTCTCGCCCCAGGGCCTTGGGAAAGCCCTTGGGCCGGAGCCCTTCGGTTTGCACAAGCGCAATGGCCAGGAACCCGAAATCGCCGTGGGTGTCGAGCTCGAGCCCCAGGGGCAGCAAGGGCCGGAGCACCCGCGTCGGCAGCGCGTACGCCAGCACCAAGGACCATCGAAAGAACGCCTCGACGGCGAACGGGTGACGTTGAAGCGCGGCGAACATGGGCGAATGGTGGGGTCGAGGGTAGCACCGGTTCAAGGGCGCAGCGGTGCTTGGCAGTGTGGCCGGTGCCGTAGAGGCGGGCGTTCGCTTTGGCGTCGACCAAGAGCAGACGAGGCCCACGGAGCTTTCCGGCCCACTCGTGCCTCTGCCCTCGGTTGTCGTCACGGCCTGAGGGCCAGCGTCTCGGCGCCAAGCACTGCGCCATCGTTGGCCCTGGTCACGAAAGCAACCACGCGATGTGCCTTGGACCCGGTGAGCACCGGCGACTGGACCATGGACCCCTTTTCTTCCACTTGCCCGAGCTCATGCAGTTTGGCCACAACCCACGTGTGTTCCAGGTTCTTGCCCGCGTTCTCGCCCCGGGCCACTTTGTTCGTGGGCTCTTCGATCACCTCGGCCAGCGTGAGGAACGCGCGGTCTGTAGGTAGCGGCAGTGGACCAACATCGACAGTCACCCGCAGCGGAGCGCCCGAAGTCTGCACGACGCGCACCTTCGCGTGGGGACGCTTGGCGGCTTGGCGCAGTGCATCGGACAACTCTTCGCCCCGGGAACCGACAAGCTCTGTCCGACCATCCACAACGGCCTGCGGCGTGTACACGGGTCGCAGGTGGAGCCGTTGGGCGTAGTTGTGCTGGCGCGCGGCGAACGCCGAACTACCAAACGGGTCTCGGTGGCCCAAGTAGTCCCAGTAATCGACGTGGAACTCGAGCGGGATCACGCGAAGACCCAGCGGCGGCGTTGCAACGAGCCGGCCCAAGGCCCGCTCCGCGGCAGGGCAGCTGGAACACCCTTCGGAAGTGAAGAGTTCGACCAAGACCGGCTCAACGGATTGGGGCTCGGGCCCTGGACTCACGTTGCCCGCAGCTGCCTCGGTCGTATGGAGCACCGGCGGGTCTGCGGCCTGTGCGAGTGCAGGCGCCGTGCGCTCCGCGGGCCTGGCGCAGGCAAGGAGACTGATCGCGAGCGCGCAAGGCAGAATCTGGGTCAACCCGTCCATGGACGACACTACGCGCGATGGGGCCGCCGGTTGCTCGGGCAATGCTAACCTGAGTAGCCGCACCGGAAGACAAGCAGCATGGATCGACCGCAGCGCACCGTGAAAGCCGACCCCAGCGAGCACACTTTCCTTCGCTGGCTCTTCGTCTGCACCCTTGGTGCCATGGCCTGCGACACGAGGCCCAAGCGCGTCGCGCCCGAAGGGACAGAGTGCACCTCGCCCTACGACGAGCGCTCGCCTGTACGACTCACTTGCGCGGCCGGAAACCAATGTTTGCTGATGCCATCGACCCGTCCAGGCCCGGACGGAAGAGCTTATCTGTGTCTTCGTTCATGCAAGAGAGACGAGGATTGCGCGACGCTCGGCACCTCATATCGTTGCGAACACCACGACGGTCACGGTGACGAGCACGGTTGTACCCCACGCTGAAGCGACCACACCAGTCTATCGCTTGGTCCAACAAAGCCGTCTTGCTTCTCCGTGGCCCCCCGTGGCTCGCCGGCGCTCCGGCGTGCCTCGAGAACATCCGCGTTAGCGCTTTTGTGCCACGCAAGGCATGGAGGCCTATGTGGGCCCCAGGAGACCATGCCGTGCTCAAGCGCGACTGCAGCACGATTACGAGGCTTGCCGAAGCTTGCTCTCTGTCCGATCCGGTAGGCTGTCTCTGTGCGCCACCAAACGACCGTTGCCGCGAGCGTCTTGCTTGGCTGTGTACTCGTGGGATGTGCTTATTCGGCCGCCCCCATAGATCGCGCTGAGGCCCCAACCCCGGCCGCCAAGGGTGCACAGAACATGCTTGGCGCGATGTACCAGCGCTACATCAGCGCGCGCAGTTACGAAGACCATGGCACCGTCGTGAGCATCATCCGCCCCGACGACGACTCCGAACCGAGTACGGGCCGATGGGCCTTCAACACGGCGTTCGTCCGTGCGACGGGTTCCTTTCGATTCGAGTACACAACGACCCGCGACAAGTTCCTCTCTCCAGACCAACAGGTGATCTGGCGAGCTGGATCGGGTCAGGCGCGCGTCTGGTGGACGATCAGTCCCCATCAGGTCGAGAGCGCCGACCTTGAAACAGGTCTCGCCGCGATGGCTGGCGTTTCTGGCTCGACGTCCCACACCGTTCCCTCGATGCTCCTCGGCTGGGCGGCCGGGATGAAGCGGGACCTGGGATATGTGGCGGATGGCGAGGGGCTAGCCGGCAGCGTGGCCTGCGTGAAGATGTCAGCTCGCCGGGGTCGCGACGTGACGACGCTCTGGATCGACAAGGACGATCACTCCCTCCGGAAAGTCACCAAGCGTAACCACCACGACGGCGTGTACAGCGAAGAGGATATCGCGCGCCTGGTTTCGAGCGTGCCCGAGGAGCATCGGGCTGAGGTGCTCGCACTCATGCGGAAACCGCGACCATTCGTGAGCGACACGACCATCGACTACTTGCCGTCCTTCGATCGGACGATCGAGCCATCGCGCTTCGAGTTCATCCCTCCGCCCGCAAGCGCCGACGACGCTGTGCCCAGGTAGAGGCGTCACCGGTCGCTGTGCCGCCGCCTTTTGAGGCCGAAGGCTTCACGGCCGACAGATTGAGGGGACGACTATTGAAGTCATAGGGATTCTCCTTAGGGGCGGACCAGCTTGCGGCCCGCCCCCCCCCAAGAGGCGTGCGCGGCGACTACGACTGGGGCGTCAGCTACTGGTCCGGGTTCTTGCTCGGTGGACTGACAATCGATTGAAGCTACCGTTGTTCGCGCGAAGGGCGTTTCGATTGCGCACGACGTGCCTCGGGTTCGAGGCTGCGCGCAACCGCACTGACAAGCGAAGCGAATCCATGGCCTTGCGGCCTGCCCCAGGACGAGGGAACGACACGTTGCTCGCCGCTCCTCGGGTTTGATGAGGCTTCGCACCGTGAGTGTTCGAGCGTAAGGCGCGCGTTCATGCAAGGGTCGCGTTGCGACACCCGTGTCAGGGCTCGAATGGGGGCAAACACCTGGTGGACGGCCATTTG
>JBIKNA010000205.1:0-11998 GCA_044358965.1 Polyangiaceae bacterium | reverse complement strand
CCGCTCCCGCTCCCGCTCCCGAACTCGCACCAATTCCGAGCGGGTTCGGGCTGCTGCGAGCATGAGCGCGGCTCGAGGCTCGGGGCTTGGGGGCGGGGCTTTGGGGGCGGGGCTTTGGGGGCTGGGCGGGCTGGCCGCCTGGGCATTTGTGACAACGCGCTCTAGCGCGCGCCCGTCGCGACCCGGAGACTCAGCGATTGATGGGGGCAGCGGTGGATGAGCCGGCGCCGTAGAACCCAATGCCCTGGGTGCCTCCGCCGGCGTCGCTGCCAGTGAGCTGTCCCACCTTGGTGGCCGCGCCCGTTTTGCTATCGATGGAGAAGTACGCGCCGTCGGCCTTGAAGCCGTAGACGACGCCACCCCAGTACCCAACGCCAAACAAGTCCGGCGTGTTGGTCTCGCCGATGAGTTTGATCAGGCGCCCGGTCTTTGGGTCCACCTCGCCCAAGAAGTGTTTGGTGGCCGCGGCGTTCTTGAGCGTGATGTAGGTTTTGTCGCCGATGATGGAGACGAGATCGCCGGCGGGGGAATACGTCTCGCCCGCGTCAGGGGTGTTGAGCGTGCCGATGACCGTGGGCTTGCCCGTGGTCGTGTCGATGCGCATATAGCTGTTGCCGTTGTAGCCCACCAACGCTTCGCGACTTGGGTCCAGGGTTCCACTGGGCAAGAAGGTGAGCGAGTTGGGGTAGGCCTCGGAGCCCTGCGCGATCTTGGTGCAGGCGGCAGTGATGAGGTTGATCTCCACGAAGGACCAGTCCGACGTCGTGTTCGCCGTATCTCGGTCGTAGACGGTGCCAAAGAGTCCGCCGCTTTGATCGACGGCGAGATCGAACATCTCTTCTTGGGCCGTCAGGCAGCCAAAATTGCCGATCTTCTTCATGTCGTTGGAGTACGGCTCGAAGAGGTAAAGCACCTTGGCGGTGTGTGCGTACACCCGGCCGGACTTGGGACCGGCGTCTTTCACCGGGGTCACTCCCGAGTCCAGCACCGGGATCGGGTTGTCCTCTTCTTCCTCCTCGTCAGCCCCGGTATCTTTCTTGGTGGTCCCCGCATCTCGTTTCGAGGTCGTTAGGTTTTCGCTCGAACAGCCGGCGACCACACAAGACAAGGCGAGGGGCGCCGACAGCGCCGCAAGGAGAAGCCACTTCATACGTCACAGCATACGAGCGTTTGCCCGGCGGCGCACGCAGGCACGGCTGCGACTGCCGGGGTGCCGTTGGGCGCTAAGGGTGCAAAATCACCGAAGCCTCGGCGGTGCCGCCGCCGGGACCTTCGATGGCGCTCTGCGGAAGAGTCTGACCTGTGACTACACCCTGCACGCATCGGGAGGTCTCGGGGATGTCTGGTCCTTGCACCAGGCAGCTCCGGATCTTGCCCTCGCCGCTGACGGACAGATTGAGCGTCAGCACGCCCTGCACCGGACCGCCCTTGGCCTTGAGGCCCTTTTGGTAGCACGCCAATATCGATGGCTTGTGCGCGGTCAGCAACGAACGCACGGCCTTGTCCGAGACGCCGCTCGAGAACACCATGCCACCGACTTCGACGTATGCGCGCGTCGCATCGTACGGGGCCGCGGGCGCTTCTGGTGTGGGGGCTGGCGGCGGCGGTGCAACGGTGGCCGACGTCGGTCCGCGCGGGGGCTCGGCAAGGGGAGTCGCACTAGGCTTTGCACTTGGTGCCCCCACGACCTTGGCCGAGTTTGCAGACAAAATGGAGTTCGGTTTGGCGCTCGGCCATGTTGTCGCTTTGCCCGAAGGTGCCGCGTTGGGGTCTGGCAACGGCTTGGCCGGACCGTTCGTGGTGTCCGTTACGATGGGCTCGAGCTCGGTGATCTGGGCATCGGGTCCGTGGGCCACAGGCGCGCTTCGCCCCTTGAGGTAGGCCTGCGCGCCCAGCACCATGGCGGCGGCGAGCGTGGCGGCCCCGAGCACGCCAAGTAGCACCACCAGGGCAGAGCTCTTGCGCGGCTCTGGGGCGTTGCGCGTGGCGGTGGTCTGCGTGCCGAAGTAGCCGGCTGCCTGTTGCGTCAGTGGAAACGGTGGCGTCGGCGAACTGGGCACCAGGTTGGGATCCGACGCCACCCGAACCGGCGCTCCAACGCCGCTTGCGAGCTGCGCCGCCGGGGCACCACCAGGCACGGCCAGGGTGGGATCCCCCGTCCGAATGCGCGGCGCCGACGGGAACATGGGCAGGCTCTCGTCGCTGATGCGCACACCGCCGATTTCGAGCAGCAAGGCTCGGAGCTCGCTGCGCATCTCTTTGGCGGTTTGGTAGCGCTCGTGCACGCCTTTGCGCAGGGCCCGCATGCAGATGGCCTCGAGCTGCACCGGCGTCTCCGGGCGGTATCGAGATGGGGGCTCGGGCATGTCGCTCACTTGTTTGAGCACCACGCCGAGGGCCGTCTCGGCCATGAACGGCACGCGGCCGGTGAGCAGCTGGTAGAGGATCACGCCAACGGAGTACAGGTCGCTCCGCGCATCGAGTGCGTCGCCGCGGGCTTGCTCCGGGGACATGTACTCCGGTGTCCCCACCAGCGAGCCCGTCGTGGTGAGCGCCCGGCCCATGCCACCGCCGCCCGTGCGCATGCCTCGTGGGTCCAAGATCTTGGCGATGCCGAAGTCGCACACCTTGATGAGGTCTCGGGGGTTGCCGTCGTCATCCTGTTGCTTGAGCACCATGATGTTCTCGGGCTTGAGATCCCGATGGACGATGCCTTGTGCGTGGGCAACGGACAGCGGCGCCAGGGTCTGCATCACGATGTCGATGATGCGGCCGAAGGGCAACGGCCAGTCGTCCGATAGCACGCGCAGCAAGTCGTGCCCCGCCAAGAACTCCATGGCGATGTACGTGAGGTTGCCGTCTTGGCCGTGGTCCACCACACGAATGGAGTTGGGGTGGTCGAGCTTGCTGGCCGCCTTGGCCTCGCGGTGAAAGCGCTCGGCGAACATGGGGTCTTCGCCCAGCTCGGCGCGCATGATCTTGATTGCGACCAGAGAATCCAGCGAGACGTGCTGCGCTTTGTACACGTCTCCCATGGCCCCGCTGCCAATCGGCTCGAGGATCAGGAACTTCCCTGCGATGGTCCGCCCAACGAGGTCGGCGCGGTCGCTTTCGGCCATCACGGAAGATAGTAGCGCCCAAGACGCCACGATTCACAATTAGCGGAAAAGTTGGCCCTTTCGGCCCCACTTCGTGGCCTACCGCAGCACCTTGGCCGCGGGTGTGTGCACAAACGCGAACGCGCCCGCCGGCATGAGCTGCCGTGGGCGCGCGCGCACTGTTTGCCGAAGAAATCCGAGCTTAGCCGATGCCCAGCAGTTCGACCTCGAACACGAGTGTAGAACCAGGCGGGATGACCGGCGGGAACCCGCGATCGCCGTAGGCCAGATCCGGCGGGATGGTCAGCTTGCGCATCTGCCCGATGCGCATGCCGGCGACGCCCTGGTCCCAGCCCTTGATGACGCGGCCTGCGCCAAGCTGGAACGAGAAGCCCTTGCCGCGGTCGCGGGAGCTGTCGAACTTCTCGCCGTTGGTGAGCGTGCCGACGTAGTGCACGGTGACGTTGTCGCCGGCTTTGCACTCGGCGCCCGTGCCCGGACGCAGATCCTCAATTTGAAGTGCAGACATGTTGGAATCCCTTCTTGCCTAGAGCAGCTGGCGGAGCACGTAGGGCAGTACGCCGTCGTTTTTGTAGTACTGAATCTCGGTGGGGGTATCGATGCGCACGGTGCACGACAGCTCCTTGGACTTGCCGTCGGGGCTGGTGGCGGTGACGCGAATGGTCTTGGACTTGAGTCCGCCGTCGAGCATCGACGGGAGATCGTGAATCTCGAAGGTCTCTTCGCCGGTGAGGCCCAGGCTGTCGGCGTTTTGGCCGGCCTGGTACTCGAGCGGCAAGATGCCCATGCCCACGAGGTTGGAGCGGTGGATGCGCTCGTAGCTCTCGGCGATGACTGCGCGGACGCCAAGGAGCTTGGGGCCCTTGGCCGCCCAGTCGCGGGACGAGCCCGAGCCGTACTCTTTGCCCGCCAGGATGACCAGGGGAACGCCCTCGGCCTGGTACTTCTCCGACGCATCGAAGATGCTCATGACCTCGCCAGACGGCAGGTGTTTGGTGATGCCGCCTTCGGTGCCGGGCACCAGCTGGTTGCGCAGGCGAACGTTGGCGAAGGTGCCACGCACCATGACCTGGTGGTTGCCGCGACGCGCGCCCAAAGAGTTGAAGTCCTCTTGTTTGACGCCGCGCTCGATGAGGTACTTGCCCGCAGGGCTCGACGCCTTGATGGAGCCTGCCGGCGAGATGTGGTCCGTGGTGATGCTGTCGCCAAGCTTGGCGAGCACCCGCGCGCCCTTGATGTCTTTGACGGCGCCCGGGGTCTTTTGCATGTTCACGAAGTACGGCGGGTGCTGCACGTAGGTGGAGTCGGCCTCCCAGGCAAAGCGCTCGCCCTCGGGTACCTTGAGGCTGCGCCACTGCGCATCGCCCTGGTACACGTCGCCGTAGACGCTCGTGAACATCTCGGGCTTGAGCGCGCTGCTCACGGCGTCGGCGACCTCTTTCTGCGAGGGCCAGATGTCCTTCAAGAAGACGGGCTTGCCGTCGGACCCGGTGCCGATGGGGTCCTTCTCGAGGTCGATGTCGACGGTGCCGGCCAAGGCGTAAGCCACCACCAGCGGCGGCGATGCCAGGTAATTCGCGCGGACCTCGGCGTGTACGCGGCCCTCGAAGTTCCGGTTGCCCGACAGCACCGAGGCCACCAGCAGATCGCCTTCGTCGATGCTCTTGGACACGCTGGCGGGCAGCGGCCCGCTGTTGCCGATGCAGGTGGTGCAGCCATAGCCAACCACGAAGAAGTTGAGCTTCTCGAGGGAAGGCAAGAGGCCCGCGGCCTTGAGGTACTCGGTGACGACCAGGGAGCCCGGGGCCAGGCTGGTCTTGACCCACGGCTTGGTGGACAGGCCCTTGTCGACGGCCTTTTTGGCCAAGAGGCCCGCGGCCACGAGCACCGACGGATTCGAGGTGTTGGTGCAGCTCGTGATGGCGCAGATGACCACGGACCCGTTTTTGACGGACGGGTCGGCGGCCACGGTGCTGGCGGCGCCGCTGCCGGCCTGCGGCAAGGTCTTCTTGGGGGGCGCGCTCTTCTTGCGGTCTTCGTATTGGGCCAACGCGCCCTGGTACGACGTCTTGACGCCCGGGAGGTTGACGCGGTCTTGCGGACGCGCGGGGCCCGCAAGGCTGGGCTCCACGGTGCTGAGGTCGAGTTCCAGCGTGTCGCTGTAGATGGCGTCCGGCGTTCCCTCGGTGTGGAACAGGCCTTGGGCTTTGGCGTAGGCCTCGACGAGCTGCGCCTGCTCTTCGGAGCGACCCGTGAAGCGCAAGAACCGGATGGTCTCGGCGTCGATGGGGAAGATGCCGCAGGTGGCGCCGTACTCCGGCGCCATGTTGGCGATGGTGGCGCGGTCCGCCAGCGACAGCGTGGGAAGGCCCGGCCCGAAGTATTCGACGAACTTGCCGACTACGCCCTTCTTGCGGAGCATCTGCGTGAGCGTCAGCACCAGGTCCGTGGCCGTGGTGCCCTCGCGCAGGTTGCCCGAGAGTTTGACGCCCACCACTTGCGGAATGAGCATGCTGACCGGTTGCCCGAGCATGGCCGCCTCGGCCTCGATGCCGCCGACGCCCCAGCCGAGCACGCCAAGGCCGTTGACCATGGTGGTGTGCGAGTCGGTGCCCACCACGGTGTCGAGGTAGGCCATGCCCGTGTCGTTGGTCATGACCACCCGGGCCAAGAACTCGATGTTGACCTGGTGCACGATGCCCGTGTCGGGCGGCACAGCCTTGAAGTTGGAGAAGGCGTTCTGCCCCCACTTCAAGAACCGGTAGCGCTCGGTGTTGCGCGCGAACTCGATCTCGCTGTTCTTGGTGGCCGCGTCTGCGGAGCCGAACACGTCGACTTGCACCGAGTGGTCGATGACCAGCTCGACGGGCTGCAGCGGGTTGATCTTGTTCGGATCGCCGCCCAGGGCCTTCATGGCGTCGCGCATGGCGGCCAAGTCCACCACGGCGGGCACGCCGGTGAAGTCTTGGAGAAGCACGCGGCTTGGCGTGAAGGCGATCTCCGTGTTGGGGGTGGCCGATGCATCCCAGTTGGCCAGCGCGAGGATGTCTTCTTTGCGAACGGCTACGCCGTCTTCGGTACGCAGAAGGTTCTCGAGCAGGACCTTGTGCGAGTAGGGCAACCGTGCCGCCTTGGGCACCTCTTTGATCACCGCGTCCAGGCGGTGCATCGTTAGCTTGCGCGCGCCAACGGCCAGTTCTGCCTTGCTGCCAAACGAGTTGCTGCTCATCTTCCGTGCCTCCGTAAGGTGGCCCGGACCATAGTGCCAAACGGCCCGAAAAGACAGGGCATTGGGCGCCCTTTGGCTGCGCATGCGGGCGCCGCCAAGGCGCGGCCGGCGTCACATGCACCGAACGCCTGCGCTACACGGTGATGGCATGCGGGTTGGCGCCGAAGGGCGTGCCGGGGACCCGCGCGGCCTGGGCTATTGCGGCCCACAAGGTTTTGCCCGTGGGGGTGCCTTGCGCAAACTTGGCCCGGCCGTCGCACGGGAACGTGACGGTGTTCTTCACGTACTTGCCGAGTACCGTGACCATGGTGCCGTCGCCGTGATCGCCACTGGGCAAGCGCACGAAGTCCCCGTTTAGCACCACGACCACGTTGCGGTCGGGCAAGTTCAGCATGCGATCGACGAAGGCCTTGAGCGGCGTCATGATGCTGCGGGTGAACTTGTTGCGCGAGAACTCGCCGTTGCGCGACGCGCCGCCCGAGGTCACCTGGTGGAAGTCCCAGAGCACGAACCCAGGGTCGCAGATGTTGACCACGTTGGTGCCGCCCGCGCGGATCATGACCTCGGCCCCCGCCAGCATGGAGGCAAAGGACTTGACCTCCGTGGCGCCGGCCAAGCCGTAGGCGGTGGAGATCTCGTTGAAGGTGACCGGCTTGGGGGCCGGTGTTGCCGCGGCGGCGGCCGCCGCCTCGTAGGCTTCTTTGGAGGGGCCCAGGGTTTTGGGGTGGGCGCTGATGTGCGGACCCGAGACCGCCTGCGATGCCGCAAGCGCTTTGGCCACGAGTTCGCGGTCCGGCGCCGAAGGGTCCGGGGTGCCGGCGCCCAGTGTACGGATGGCATTGGCCAGATCTGTGACGCGTTGCAAGGACACGCCCTGGAATGCCGGCTGCGGGCCGTAGGGCATGCGGTCGCCAAAGTGGACACTCTTGAGCGCCGATGTACCGCCCATGGCCTCCGCGAGCTGGTTCAAGTAGCTGTTGGTGCCGTCGTAGAGGATGGCCTTCTCGGCACCGTTGGCCAGGTGGCTTGTGGAGCCGTGGCGAATGCCAACGGCAGCCCAGTGCGACAACGCAAACGGCGAGAGCGTGCCCAAGGTGCCCGCGTCGGTGAAGACGCCGCCGCCCAGGTCTTTGATGTTGGTGCTCGTGACGCCGAAGGTGTTGCCGGTGACGAACTTGTCGGCGACGCCGCCGAATAGGGCGTTGTAGCCACCGGGGAACATGATGTGCACAACGTGCGCGGGTTCGCCCGCGGCGTGCGCTGTGCCGAGCAGCCCGCCACCCAGGCGTGCGCCCACGGCGGCGCCGGCACCGGCGAACGCTGCTTTGAAGATCTGGCGTCGGGAGAGCTTCATGGCAATTTCCTTAGAAGGTCTGAAAGCGCGTGGAGGATAGGACGCTCGCACAAATGTACGCCCAACGGCGCCGCGGGTCCGGCTCTTTGCCAAGCTCTTTGCTCAGCGCCGCGCAGCTGCTGGTTTCTTCGGGGCTCGGCGTGCGGCTAAAGGCTTTGCGCATCAGGCTCGAACATTCCTTCTGGGCCGACTCTTCCGTGGGCGCGGCGGCAAAGCGCGCATCGGTGGCGGTGTAGGCGCGGCAGCCTTCGAAGGCCACCCCGAAGAACGTCGAGATCTCCACTGCCGAGGTCACCGGCTCCGTTAGCCACCGCGGTGCGTCGTCGCCGGTGCCCAAGTCTGCAGCGCTGGCCGGCTCCTTGCCGAGCACCCGCGCGAGCTCCGAACGCAGCGCCGTGCCCGACTTCTGCCGCGCGCGGTTGATGCCCGTGTTCTCGTTGACGCGCGAGGCCTCCAAGGGCCGACCATCGAAGCCCAGGTAGGAGCGGCCCTCGGGCTTCTCCGTGCACGACAATCGCGCGTTGACGCCTTCGGGATCGTTCGGGTCCGTGCCATCGGCGTTCTCGCCGCTGGCGCCACCACGGTTGCGACCCATGAGCTGCGAAGGGTCGGCCTCGCAGGCCGCGAGGGCCAGGGAAGAGAGCATGATGACGAGTAGAGCGCGCTTCACGGTGGTGTCCTACTGGCAGAAGGAGGGGTCTTGGGCCACGACGGCCACGGCAGATTTGAGCGTGCCCTTGGTCTCCAGGGCCTCGACGCACTTGTCGAAGATGGGGGCTTCGCACTGGTTCTCGGCGCGGCCGTACAAGAACTTGAACACGTTGCGGCACTGGGCGAACTTCCAGCCGTCCGAGTCCACCATGGTGGTCACGAGCTCTTTGTCGTCTTTGATGCTCTTGCCAAAGAGCTGCTGCGGGCCCTCGGTGGAGGCCACGAAGGTCATGGTCTCGCCCATGCCCTTGCGGCGGGTCAGCACGTTGGCCATCTTGTCGAGGGCGAACCACTCGTCGAAGTGGCAGCCCTTGCACTCCGCAGCCTTGCGGCCCGTCGCCGTTCGGTCTTCGCCGGGCTTGGCGGTGGTGGCGGGCATCTCGAAGCCGAGGACGTTGGACAACATTCGGTACGCGGTGACGATCTTGACGCCCTCGGACTCGTTGCCGGCATAGCGCACCTGCCAGCCGCGGCTGCGGAAGTAGCCGAGGCCCTCGGCGTCGGGCACCACGGTGGCGCCGGTGTCCGTCTTGTCGACACGGTAGCCGCCGACGAACAGGTCCCGGTGGGGCTTGCCCTGCTCCAACGTGTACTTTGCAAGAAAGTACACCGCGTCGTCTTCGGGGTTGGCGCCAGGGCCCGTGTTGAAGGTGGCGTTCAAGAAGCTCGCCATGCGCTCGTTGAACTCGGGGGTCCCGAGCATGCGCTCCACTTGCTCTTGCGGCGCCGCGGACGACATGAACTCCGGCGTTGCGCTCTTGCCGAGGAGCGAGAGCGAAAGTCGCGTGGCGCAGCGTTCGTTACGCTCCGTCTTGTCGCCGTCTTCGGCGTGGGCGCGACCGCCCTTGCCGAGCAGCACGCCGGTGGCGATGGCGCCGAGCGGCAGAAGCAACGAGAGCTTGCGGAACACGGACCGGGTCCGCGTACGGAGAGTGGGGTGAGCGCCCATGGGAAAGTGTGGGTGCAAGTCGCATGCCCCCGCACGGTGGCCCCATTTGGGCGGAATTTGACGCTCTCACGGTGTTTTCGGGCCCCAAACTGTCCAATCCATGGACGGGGACGGATCCACACTGTTATCTCCGGGCGACTCCAGCGCAGAATGCCGACGTGCGCTTGGCCCTCACTTTACGAGCTCTGCGGCCCTGGGCCGTGTTCGTCTGGGCCGGGTTTTCGCTTGGGGCGTGCACGCCCGTGACGCCGCCACCCCCGAGTCGTGCCCCAAGTCCCACGCCGCCACCCGTGCTAGCGGCGTCCGTCGCCCCGACACTTGCGGCCAGCGAGCCCCTATCCCCTCTCCTCGGGCGCCCGATCCCCGACCATGCCTGGCCACTGCTTGGGGGCGGCACCGTGCGCACCAGCGCCCAGCGCGGCAACGTCTTGGTACTCGACTTCTGGTCCACCACCTGCGCTCCGTGCCTGCGAGCGTTTCCCGCACTGAACGCGCTGTTCGTTGAGCACCAAGGCGCGGGGTTGCGTGTCCTTGCCGTGTCCGAGGACACGGACGAGTCACGTGTCCCCGCCTTGGTGGCCGACAAGCCCGTGGCCTTTGCCGTTGCGCTCGACGTGGAGCAGTCGGCCGGGGAGCTGTTCGGCGTTGCGTCGCTGCCCACCACGTTCGTCGTCGACCGCAAAGGCATCGTTCGCTTCGTGCACCACGGGGCGAAAGACCCTGAGCTGCGCGAGCTTCGCGAACAGGTCGATCGATTGCTGGCCGAGTGACGTTGTTGCGTGGCGATCTTGAGGCCATGCGTTCCGGCATGGGCCGTCGGAGGAGGCACGCCTCGCCTACTGCGCTCCCGAGCGCGTCGGCGTTGGTGCCATGGGCCTACAGTTCTTGAATCACTACCTCGCTGCTGTGGCGTAGGGCCTCGTCCACGAGACGCCGGAAGGCAACGCTGGCCGCCGGTGACTTGCCATGATCAACGAAGTAGAAGCCATCGGCCTCGAGCTTGTATTCGTAGTCGGTGCCCGCGGCGTGCGAGGTCGCGATGGCCTTCATGCGCGAGTCCAGCCCGTCTACCGACATACCCTCGGGCACCGCGAAGCGGATCTTGTACTCGAAGCCCATGCGCGCACCCTACGCCATGTGCCGCTTCTGCGCCTCAGCGCAGCTCTAGACGACCCGGCAGCCAGACCCAACCCGTGGCGGTGAACACCCAGCGACCAGCGACCCACTGCGCGAAGGGGCCGCCCGCGGCGGGCCGCGTTGGCTCGGTGGCCGGTGGGGGCGGGGGAGGCGAGGGCGGCGGTCGCAAGTCTTCCGGCGGAATGCGGTAGGCACCGCTGGCCCACACCCACGCGAAACCATCCCAGACGTAGTAGCCGTTGACCCATACGGATCCCGCCGTTGGCTTCGGCGGGATGGCCTCGGCCCTTCCCGGAGGAGGTGGCGACGTGGGCGTCTTGCTCGCGGTGACGGTTTGCGGGAGCCCGCCGCCGTTGGCCAGGGGCGCCTGCGCCGGCACCTCGCTCGCGTAGCGCCAGCCTTCGGCGCGGCACGATGCGTCCATGTTGAGCGCGCACTGCCTGCCCCGTTCTCGGAGGGCCGCCTCCTTTGCGTCCGCTTGAAGCTTGGAGACCCAGAGTTCTTGTTTGTAGGCCTCGTGATTGGGGGGCTCGAGCACCGCCTGCGAGACCTCGAAGACGACGTTCACAAAATCGTTGGGTAGATCACTGTAAAATACAAACGTGATCTGGGCCCCCGCCGAAAAGCCCACCTGCCCCCAGGTTCGCACTTCTTTCTTGAAGGAAATGGACGCGCGTGCCTGGCCGCGTTGGCTTTGGCGGTCCGTGGCGACAAAGCTCGCCTGGCGCTTGTTGCTACCGCCACCCAAGCCGCCCCCTTGGCCCGGTGGCAGCTGCGGGCCCCAGGCGCCCGGACCTTGGTTGGGCGTGGTTGGGAGCAGGCAATCGCCGCGCGTTGGGGGCAGCGGGGTTCCGCGGTCGTCTTGGCTCTGCATGGGCCAGCGGTCTCGGAGGCGTTCGCCCCCAGCCCATACGTCATACTGAAGACTGATGGGCTCTCCCCGGGCCGTGATCGTGATGGTCTCGCCCCAGGTGCTTCCGATGGCCGGCACCGTCAGCACCAATGGGCCCTGCGAACATCGCTCGGATACCCGATACAGTTTGGGGGCCGTCACCATGCGTGCATTCAGCGGCGTTTGCGGCGGGTACTCTGGCTGCCCGCTGGCCCCTCCGCAGCCCGTCGCGAGCACCGCGACGGCCAACGTGACGCCAAAGTAAGAAAGCTTCATGCTCCGTCGGACCGGCGCCGCGAGTTGCCTATTCAACGTGCAGGGCGATCGGGTCGGCCCGCCTGGTAGGTACGGCCTGGCGCACCCGCCCCCGCGATGGTCCGTGGCTTTGCCGTGAATGAAACGTCCACCGGCGCCGTCGCACGCCGTGAGTGTCGGGGCCGGTTGAAGGCTCCCGGCGAGCGGTTTGTGCTCCCCCGCGAGCGGCTCCAAACCTGAGAGCCCGGTGTTGCGCGCTGTGCGCATGCCTTGCGTTTGCGTTCGAATGCCCTGGTTTTCGCGCGAAAGCCATGCCCCGTGGGCGTGCGTGTTCTGCGCCACGGAATGCGAA
>JBIKNA010000617.1:0-3581 GCA_044358965.1 Polyangiaceae bacterium | reverse complement strand
CGTCCTTGAGCACATACGCGAATCGCAGCTCGCGCGAGACGAAGAGACACTGCGCAACCCGAAGCTGTCCCTTCGCCAGAAGGAGCGCCTGCGCGCCGACATGGCGCTCCGAAAAGCCGAGCCTCGACCGCCAGCGCCGCTTGGCGCGGTCGAGCGCGCGCCCTGAGGCTTGGCTTCGACCGAGAAACGCGAAGAGATGGAGTCGCGGGACCCGACATTTCTACTTTGGACGCGACCCGACATTTCTACTTTGCGTTGACAGTGCCGAGCCGCGCCACTTCCGCCCGTCTGGCACAAGCTGGGCGCCCTTGGGAGGCGTGAACCGACGTGGCGTGAACCGAGCTCTCATCTGCGCAATGAAGTCGAAGCCATCCATGTGATCGCCGCGCTCAAAGTCCTCGATCCCGTCATCGATCGCTTGCAGCAGTCGCGCACGTTCCTCCGCGTCGAAATCATCGTCGACCGGCAGCAGCTCGATCTCCGTGCCATCAGGCAGCTCCGTGGGCTCATCCACCACCACGAACTCGGGCATCGCAAGTCGCATCCTGGGCGCACTTGGTTTATCGACGCAAGCGCCGCCGTCGGCCCGAGCCCGCTATCCCGACGACGACTGGGACGCCGCCCCCGATCAAGACGAAGCCTTGTAAGCCGTAAGCGCAAACCCAAGACGCGCCGCCCTGGGCCCATGCGTGCTTTGGACTTGGTCACGTCGGTTCACGCCTCCCAAGTGTGGCCCACGTTGTGCCAGACGACAATCTACGGCACGGACTGGCGCAAGTGCGCGTAATGGGCGGTTATGTCGTCCGGGGGTTGTTCGCGGGAGGGAGCTTTGGTTTTCCTACGCACCCGATCGGCTGTGGCGCTCCCTTCGGATACACGCTCGCTTGCGCTTGGTCCATATGGTGATAGATATATCACCAATGAACATCGTCATGCTTCCGGCCAACGGGCACGATGCTCGCGACTTCGACGTGGTTCGTGCCAAGTTCGGAGGCGAGGCGTGGGATTGGCCGCTTCATGGTGCGGGAGCTTCGGCGTCGCGCTGGGCCGACTGGGTCGAAGAGCGGGCGATGCCAGCGGTATACGTTGGGCATTCCGTGGGCGGTTTTGCGGCCGCCCGGCTCGCCGTACGTAGGCCGGATCTGGTCGTGGGCCTCGTGCTGATCAGCAGCGGCGGGTTCGTCCCTCGGCTCGGACTGGTGGGTGAGGCGTTCTGTGCATTCAAAGGGCGAGTCTCTGTCACGGCCAGCCTGGAAGGCGTGTTCGCTCGACATCACACGAAGGGTCGCAACGAGCACGTTCGTGCGATGTTCCAGCGCATCGAGGCCAAGCGCCGCAACCGGCTGTGGGCGGAGACGGTCGCCGCCGTGTGGCGGAGCTTCGTTGCGCCGGAATCGTGTGTGCTCGACCTTGCGCGTAACATTCAGTGCCCGAGCCTGATTGTCTCCGGTGCCCGCGATCCAGTCATCGCGCCGGCGAGTGGGCGCGCCGCTCAAGATGCGATTGTTGGTGCACGGCTCATCGAGATGGACACCGGGCACAGCCCATTTGCCGAGGACCCGGATGGATTTTTTGCCGAGCTGTCCCCGTTCCTCGACGGTCTGCGCCAGCGGGCCGCGTGAGCGTTCGGCGTCCAACGCTTGCGTCACGGGGTGCTGAGCCGTCGACGCGTCCCGCGCGTGGCGCTCCAGAGGAGACCCGGCGGCGTCTCGTGGCCGCCGCCGGAGTGGTCTTCAATCGAGATGGTTTCGACGGGACGGACACGAACCGCATTGCGCGCGAGGCTGGTTACGCACCGGGAACGTTCTACAAGCACTTCTCGGACAAGCAGGACGTCTTCGCTGCCGTGTACGACGAGTGGGTGGCTGCCGAGTGGCGCATCGTGGATGCGGTGCTCGACCGAGGCGGAACGGATATGGCCAAGGCACTGGCGGAAAGCATCGTCGACTTGCACCGACGTTGGCGCGTGTTCTTGCGGAGCCTTCGGGTGCTTTCGACGCAAGACCCGGCCATTCGTCGCGTGCATCGCGCCGGTAGACGACGACAACTCGACCGCATGCCCGGCGATCGGGCGCGGAACCTGTTCCTGCTCTACTCCATTGAACGCGTTGCCGACGCGCTTGCCGAAGACGAGCCGGAGGCGCTTGGTGCGAGCACCACAGACCTACTCTTGTGCATCGAGCAAGCAATCGCCGACCGGCTGTCGTAACCGTTGCGATGACCGACGAAGCGAGCGACGCCAGGTGGGTTCGCACCTGCCGTGCCAGACGACCGGAATCGGCGCCCCTACGGCGCACTCCCCAGCGAGAAGAATCAAAGATAGCAGCGTCGCCTGGCACAAATCGGCCACCGGGGGACGCTAGTTGCGTGCACCTCGCCGAGTAGCACGAAGCCGACGCGCGCTGATGCTACGCATCAAGGCAGCGTTTGATCCGCACGGCATCATGAACCCCGGCAAGGGGATCTGAAACAGCTGCCACCGTACCTGCCGGGTCCACCGTCCTCGGAGCGCTATCGCATGCGCATGATGCCTCCGCCAACGGTGGACTGCGTCACGCCGGATAGCTGCCAGTCCCCTTGATTCATCGTGGAGCGCACGGTCGTAGCCACGCCAACGAGCGCCGGTCCAACGGGCAACTTGCTGAGTAGGCCTGCCTTCACGGTGCCCGCGCCTGCGGTCGCGCTCCAGTCGCAGCTCAGGCCGTAGTAGTGCGCGCCGCTCCGCCCGGCGGTGAAGGTTACAAACACGTTCCCGTGAGTTCCACCGGTCCAAGAGAAAGCCAAGTCCGAGCCACGGTCCACCTGCACGCCGGCCTGCGTGAGGGTGGGCGCGGTGATCGAGATCTTCGCCGGAGACAGCAACGTCTGGGAGTAGGCGGGCGCTCCGGAGCCGTCCCCGGCGGCCTCGATCAGGATCTTCTCGCCAGCCTTCCACAGCGGCGTATCGGCGGAGAACGGCACGTACCCATGTACCCCTGGGTCGTAGGTCATCTGAATCGCCGGCATGCCGGAGCCCCCGGAAACCTTGACCGTGCCAGCAGAGACCTGGGTCTCGGGCTTTGAGCAAGGGCTCTCGACACCCCCGTCGACGGTAGCCCGTTCGCACTCGGCAACGATGCAGCCGTTCTCTTCTCCGACAACCTTGCAGATGTTGAGCAGCGATCCGACGGTGCTGCAGTAGTTCGCGTTCACCGTGGACAACGTCTGACCGCTCTCGGGCCAGGGGGCGTTGATGATCACCTGGCCGGACTTGGCGGGTGCACTACCGTCCGTGGCGCCGGCCCCCGCGTCCCCCGTAGCAGCATCGCTGCCCCCCGCCCCCGGCTCGCTGCCGCCGCTAGAGCTAGCCGCGCCAGAAGAGCCCGAAGAGCCGGAGGCGTTCGAGGAGTCCGAAGTGCCCGAGGAGCAAGCGGCCATCCCGGCGATCAGCGACATCGATACAACCGCGGAGACGGCCGAGGGTGGTCGGGTAGCCCCGGGTCGTTGCCTTCCCGGGGCCCCCACGGATCCGGACGTGCAGATTTCCCGCATCCGGCTCTTCGAGACACGGCTTCGCTACGCGCCTGCTATCCGTTCAAGTT
>JBIKNA010000616.1:0-3584 GCA_044358965.1 Polyangiaceae bacterium | reverse complement strand
CACGCCACGTAGCCGGCGGAGACGCGACCAACGGACCTGTGGATCTCGTACGGCATTTGGGACCCGGGCCAGATGTGCGAGCGCGATCGCGTGACCACCGCGGTCTCGAGGTCTGGGCGCCCGCCCCCCATGGAGTCCCAGGGCACTCCGTAACGGAGCGGCGCCGCGCCGGCGGGCCCAAGAACGATGTCGCCTTCTACAACGGCAACGCCGTCCACCACGTCGTAGGCCACGTTCTCCTGCCCAAAGCGACCCGGCAAGTACATGAGCGCCCGCGTCGACTGTCGACTGCTACGCGGGTGAAACGTCTCTGGCCGCAGCGGACCTTGCGGCGGCGGAACCGCGGCCTGCCCCGGCGCGGGCAAGAACGCATACGCATTGGCCCCCGGCGCCTGAGGAGGCCCCCACACCGGCTGCCCCGGCGGCGGTGCAAAGCCCTGGGGCGGCGGTGCAAAGCCCTGGGGCGGCGGTGCAAAGCCCTGGGGCGGCGGCGCATACGGCGCTTGAGCCTGGGGTGGCGGTGTTGCCGGCGTCGAGACGCACGCTGCCACGAAACCCAACAGCGCCAAGGGAGTCAGGCAAAGACGACGCGAAGAAGCCATGGTGATCTCTCCCGTGCGTGAGACGAGCGCAAAGCCCCATCAGTGTACGCCTCGCCAAAGAATTGTTGCGAGAGCTTCATGTTGGAAGCGCACCCCGCGGATGCCCCGGAAAAGCACCGCACGCGAGCCGTCCAGACAGTGTCGCCTCCCAAGCCACACCCTACGCGGTCACCCCGCCCAAGCTCCCATCATCGAGCTCCCTCGCATCTCGACCCGTCCCGCACCAAGCTCGACGCCCCCCGCAAGTCACCCCCGAACCGACACCCGCTCTATCCCCCGAGCGCCCCGCGCGACGATCGCACCATCCACTGGTCGCCCCGATCCCCACGCGCCACCCGTCAGCGTCGCGCCCGCCGCGAACCCCGCCGCGTCCCGCGTCGCCCGAACAAACTTCTCATCCCTCTGTACCCGTCGCCCACGGGACTAACCCCATCAGCGTCGCGTCCCGCGCCGCGCGGCCAAGGCGCGCGCGAGGACGGAGCGGAGCGGCCTTCCGGCCGTGAGCACCGCCCGCAGCAAGCAACGCCGGCCCCGCGGATGCGGGACGCGGCGATGATGGGGTTAGCGGAGAGGGTGGGATTCGAACCCACGGTACAGTTTCCCGTACGCATCCTTAGCAAGGATGTGCCTTCGGCCACTCGGCCACCTCTCCAAGAGAGAGGGACCATACCAAGGCGACCCTTCGCCTGCAAGCCGCGCTTTTTCGACGCGAAATCCCCTCGCTTTGCAGGTGATTCGCGCGGGTGACCGCGGGCCTCACGCCTCTTGGTACTCCGCCTCGCTCGCAATGTACGGGACGTAGCGGTAGTCGCGAATGCTCTCGACGCGGCCGTCGGCCCAGTTGAGCAAGATGAAGTACGACGGGCGGTCGGCCCCCGGCGCGTATGCGCCCAGCACCAGCTGGCCCTCGAGCCGCAGCACGCGCAGCGACAGGTCGAGCTTTGCGTACTGGCCAAAGTACATGCCCACTTCTTTGCCGCGGCGTGCGGCCTTGGACACGAGGTCCAAGCGGCAGTCTTCGCCGATGAGCGCGCGCAGTCCGTCCCAATCGCGGGCGTTGAACAGCGAAGCGTACTTGTCGAGCTCGGCGCGCGACATGGCTTGTGCCTCGTCTTCGTTCTCGAGCTCCGTGCGCAGCGCCCCGCGGCCACGCACAAGCGAGGCCTTTACCGCCATGACGGACACCCCCATGGTTTCGGCGCACTCTTCCAGTGAGTGACCAAGGACGTCTTTGAGAATGACGGCGCTGCGTTGGCCCAAAGGCAGCGCCAGGAACTTTGCGATGGCTGCACGCACCGCAAGCGGGTCGACGGCGTCATCGATGCCCACGGTGTCGGCCATGTCTTCGCGTAGCTCGGTGTGTTTGTGACCGTGGCTCTTCAGGAAGTCCAAGGCTGCGTTGTGGGCAATGCGAAAGAGCCAGGGTCGCAGCGGAGGCAAGCTGGTGCCCAAGCCGATGGTGAAGAACGCCTTGGCCAACGTGTCTTGCACGATGTCTTCGCCCTCGACCACGGAGCCCGTGAGCCGCGCGCAGTACCGATGCAGCTCGGGCCGAATGGGCGCGACCATCGTCATGAACTCGTCGCGCGCTTGGGCGATGGCCTTCTGGGCTTCGGACATGCGACGGAAGGTAAATCACTTCGCTTTCTTTGCGCGCATGCGGTTGTTCTTGGGCAAGTGCTCGAGCTCGGCCAGCCCCAGCGCTTCGAGCACCGGCGGCACGTACACGCCAAAGCGACCGCGCAGACCCTTCTTGAGCCCGTACCAACCCTTGACGGGGTTCTGGCTGTCGCGACCCCAGGCCTCGACGCTGCCTTCGGCCGCGGGCTTCTGCTCGTCGGCGCCGCCAAGCGGCATCCAGTCGCCGGCATCGAGCAACATGGCGTGCAGATCTTGGATGCAACGCAGGTGGTAGCGAAGTTGGGTCTTGCCCACTTGCACCACGAGCGCCGGCGGCGTGGCCTCTTCGTCGCGGTAGGCTTCGAAGTCGCTGGTGCCCGGCGGGGTCTTCAGTTGCCAGGGCTTGGCCTTGGTGCCTGCGCCTTGCACCTTGCTCACGATGCACCTCCCGCGGCCACGCGCGCCAGGTCTTGGGCGTAGGCCTCGAAGATGGGCGCAAAGTCGGGCAGGCTGCCGCGGATCATGGGCAACATCAGGCCCGAGAACTCTTCGGTCATGGTGAACTCCGTGCCCGAACCCGAGGGCTTGAGCATGAACGTGCGCACGCCGCGGAACATGGGCGCGAAACCGTCGCTCCACTCCATGGTCTTTTCGTCCTCGAAGCGCGTGACCTTGGGCTTGAAGGTGCGCTTCGGGTCGGCGGGCACCTGGAGCGCCAGCACCTGACCCAAGGCGATGGTGCCGTCGATCATGGTGACCGTCGAGTTCCACGACGGGAACTCCGCCGCGTTGGTGAGCAGCGCCCACACGCGGGCGGGCGGCGCCTCGATGGTGCACCGAATGCTGCAGGACTGACGGAAGGTTTGGGTCGTGACTTGCGCGTTCATGGTCGTTGATGGCTCCTTCGCCCAGACGACGACCGGGAGACCCAAAAGGATGCGCGGGGCAGATACGAATTTGACGATTTTTCGTAAGCGCTGGAAATTGATTGGAAATAGACAGCTTCTCTTAAGGGGGCGCGGTGGCTCCAGGGCCTCCTCATGGGCGTCGCGACCCTCGGCCGTTTCTTTGGAATGTGTTGCGCGTCTCGCGTGTGGATCTGGGCGAAGCCGCCGCACCCCCCTACATCCGGACCCATCCAAATGAAGCTCGACATTCGTAGCCAAGGCCTGCCGCCTCCCAGCACCTTCCAAGACCACGCCGAACGACGCCTATCGTTTGCCTTGGGGCGCTTGCTCCGCGGTCGCGCGGCGCACGTGAGCCTGATGCTCACCGATCAAAATGGTCCCCGGGGCGGGGTCGACAAAGACTGCCGCGTGGTGCTTCGCGCGGGGGAAACCGTGATCGTCACCCACGCCCGCG
>JBIKNA010000204.1:0-12027 GCA_044358965.1 Polyangiaceae bacterium | reverse complement strand
ATGGCGCTGTCCGGCGGCATCATCCCCTACGGAGCAACGTTCCTGATCTTCAGCGACTACATGCGGCCGGCGGTGCGTTTGTCGGCGCTCATGGAGCAGCAGTGCATTTGGATCTTCACCCATGACTCGATCATGCTCGGAGAAGACGGCCCCACACATCAGCCCATCGAACAGCTTGCATCGCTACGGTTGATCCCGAACCTGAGCGTGGTTCGCCCGGCGGACGCCCTCGAGACAGCCGCGGCCTGGAGCATGGCGCTCTCGCGCAAACACGGCCCCACGGCATTCGCCCTCAGCCGGCAGAAGCTCCCGACGGTGCCCCGGGACAGTGGCTTCAAGCCCGAAGACGCACTTCGCGGCATGTACATCGCCCAAGAGGCCACCGGTGGCACGCCGGACCTCATTCTCATCGGAACCGGCAGTGAGGTCGGCCTGTGCGTCCAGGCCCGCACGGCGCTCGAAGCCACGGGCCGCAAGGTGCGCGTGGTCAGCGCGCTGTGCACCGATGCGTTTGACGCCCAAGACGATGCCTACAAGGCCAAGGTGCTCCCGGCCGGGGTCCGTAAGGTCAGCATCGAGGCGGGCCGCACCGATGGCTGGCGCAAGTATGTCGGCGACACCGGCATGACCATCGGCATCGACCGGTTTGGCGCGAGCGCCCCCGACAAGGTGCTCGCGCAGAAGTTCGGCCTGGTGCCGGACGCGGTGGTCGCGCGAATCACTGCAGCATTGGCCTAGGCCACGCGCCATGAAGGACCTTCGGCCCTTCACCCAAGGTTCCTTCGAGGCACTCCCCGACAGCCCAAGGCTCCCGCACGCCTACAACGATTCCGTGGGGCACGATGTGGCAGTGTGCACCCCGCGGATGGGCGATGTCCGTGCGCACGTCCGCGTCATCGGCCAGGGCCCGCCGTTGTTGCTCGTGCATGGGCTCATGACGTCGAGCTACTCGTTTCGTTACGTCATGGGGCCACTGTCCAAGCGGTTCACGCTCTACGTGCCCGATCTGCCTGGTGCCGGTCGAAGCGCGTGGGTACCCGAGGCGCCATTTGACCCCGCGGCCATGGCCGAATGGCTCGTCGAACTACAGCGGGCCCTGGGGATCCGGGGGCAGCGCGTGCTTGGCAACTCCATGGGTGGCTACCTGTGCATGCACATGGCGCTCTCGGACCCGGCTTGCATGTCGAGCCTGGTCAACATCCACTCCCCAGGGGTGCCCGAGCCCAGACTGTACGCGCTTTCGGCGGCGCTCCGGATGCCGGGCGTTGCGGCCGGGCTCGCCGCCTATGTCCAGCGCGCCCCGCTTCGCTTCGCGCACAAGAACGTGCACTATTGGGACGAGTCACTCAAGTCCCTCGAAGAGGCCCGCGCCTATGGTGCACCCCTTGGGGATCCCCAAGGCGCAAAGTGTTTCGTGAAGTTCTTGCGCGAGACCATGGCCATTCGCCACATCCGTGCATTTTACAGTATTTTGCAAGAGCGCCACCGACGGGGCGAAGCGTTCGTTGTGCCGTTGCAGCTCGTGTACGCGCGACAAGACCCCATGGTGCCACCGCGTTTTGGCCCCGAGCTTTCGCGCCTCACCGGGGCCGAGCTCGTTTTCATCGAAGAGGGCTCTCACTTCGCCCATGTGGACGCGGTCGACGAGCTATTGCCGCACTTGCTGCGGTTCTGGGCGCAGCCCGCGGAGGCGAGGGCGTAGGGACCTGTGTGTCCGTGCCGCGGGCCTTGCGCCGGAAATCGCGCCGTCAAACGCCGCCGGCGGCGCGGTCGATGATCCACGCCACGGAGCCCTTGAAGGAACGGATGATCCGCGCAGGCGTGGTATCGGGGGTTCCCACAACGGCCCAGGCCTGGTCGAGCGGCGGATGTTTGTCTTTGCCGACCGCCAGCACAAACGTGTGTTTTGCGTGCTCCAGCGCCGGCGGCGCCAGGCTCAGTCGCGCCTCGCGTGCGCCGTCTGCGGGCACGCTCACGACGAGACGCGTGCGCTCGTGGATCTCGGGTTTGCCGGGAAATAGCGACGCCGTATGCCCATCGGTGCCAATGCCCAACACCACGACGTCGAGCGCAGGGTGGCCTTCGTGCCGTCGTTTGACCTGCGCGCGCAGGGTCTCTTCGTACGCCGCCGCCGCTTGCTCGAGATCCTGACTGGCGCCGTCCATCGCAAAGACGTTGGCCTCGGGGACTTTGGCCGGCGCGAGCAGTGACTCGTGCACCAGGCGATAGTTGCTCCGCTCGTGCTCTTTGGGCACAGCCCGCTCGTCGACCCAAAAGACCAGGATGTGCGACCAGTCCAGGTTCTGTTGCGCGAGCGCAGCGTAGGCGTCTTTCGGGGTGGACCCTCCGGACAGCGCCAAGGTGGCCACGCCGGCATCGCGCACGGCCTCGGACAATGCCCGCGCCACCCGCGTGGCGGCCTCCCGAGCAACATCCGCAGGGCTTGGGGTGGCGATCAGGCTACCTGGAACGATCTTTGTGGACATGGCTTACCCGCAGAACAACCCATCTTCGACGACTTCTTCGGCGAACGCCACGGCTTCGACGAGCGCCGGGTCTTTGGCCGGGCGGTGCAGTGTGCGCTCGAGCCACTTTGCACCCTTGTTGGTGCCCAGGCGGACCTGCTGCTCGATCGCCGGTGCGTCGGCCACCTGGAGGGTCCACTTGACGACGTCGTTGTCGACCGTGGAGCCCTCGAGGCCACTGCCCAGGTTGCGCTCGAGGGATCCGCGCAGCGTGACGCCTTCGAAGTCGGCGTCGATGAACACCTGGGCCAGGGTTGCGGGCGCCACGCCCTCGGGGCGGGGCACGCTGCCAAACTCCACCGCCACGTTGCGCCCGTCCGCACGCTGAAACCGCAAGCTGCCTCCCAGGCGCGAAGTGCGCAGGCCGAGCCGCGTGCCAATCCAGCCGATGAGCAAGGCCGCCTCGGAGCCGAGGCGGGCGCCTTTGTCCGATGCCTGATTGATGCGCAAACGCGTGAGGTGCTGCGCGTGGTTGTGCAGGCGCTTGTCGTCGAAGAATCGCGCAAACAGCTCGAGCCATGGCGAAAGGCGTGTCCAGGCCAAGTCCGCGACGAAGGGACGATCGGGTTCGGCCCGGGCCCACGATGCAAGGTGCACCAAGCTGACCAGGGATGTGTATTCGGTGTCGGTGATGATGCGGTGCGCGGCACCGGCAATGGCCTCGAAGATGGGGTCCTTGGCGTGGATGCGCCCGAGCCACACCAGCGCCGTCGGGATCTCTGGGACGAGCAGCGCGTCGACACAAGATGCAACGCTGGCCGTGGCAGCGCCGCGGGCGTACAGCCGAACGCGCTCGGAGCAGACCGCGTGCGAGGGGTCCAAGGACCGCACGGCTTCGGCATCGCCCATGAGTTCGTCGGGCGCATCGGGCTCCACGGACACCAAAATGGTCCGCGCCGGGGTGCTCCGGGACACTTCGTCGACGATGGGCGTGTACCTATCGAGCAGATCGGCCTGATCCGCCACCACGATCAGGTTCATGGTGCACACGCGGGACGTCGGGGGCATGCTTTGGCGATCGCCAGGCACGAGCCACAGCTCGCGCAAATCGCATTCGATGCGCGCGATGACACCGCTGATGCCACCCTTGTCGCTCGGGGTGCTCACGGCTTCCTCCAGCGGCGCCCGTCGCGGGCCAACAGATCGTCGGCCTGGTCTGGGCCCCAGCTTCCGGAGGCGTACGTTGGCGGCGGCGAGTTTGCCTCCGCGCGCCAAGCGTCGAACACGCGATCGATGAACGCCCACTGATCCTCGACCTCGTCACGACGGGTAAAGAGCGTGGCTTCGCCGCGCATGGCGTCGAGCAAAAGCCGTTCGTACGCCTCTGGCGTGTTGGAGCCAAAGGCGGAGCCGTAGCGGAAGTCCATGGCGACATCGCGCAGAATGGTGTGCTGTCCGGGTTCTTTGGTGGTGAAGCGCAGCGCAATGCCTTCGTCGGGCTGAATGCGCATGGCGAGCACGTTGGGCGTGATGCCGCCGTCCGGCGCCCGGAACAGCGTGTGCGGCACCTTCTTGAACTGGATGGCGATCTCCGTGACCCGGCGCGCCATGCGCTTGCCGGCGCGAACATAGAAGGGCACGCCGCCCCAGCGCCAGTTGTCGACGAAGACCCGCATGGCCAAGAAGGTCTCCACGCGGGAGTCTTTGGCGACATCGGGCTCCTCGCGGTACGCGGGCACTTCGTCCCCGCGAACGAAGCCGCGGCCGTATTGTCCGCGCACCACGTTGTCTTGCACCAGGGATCGCTCCATCGGGCGCAAGGACCGAAGCACCTTCACCTTCTCGTCGCGCACAGCATCGGCTTGCAGCGAAATGGGCGGCTCCATGGCGGTCAGACACAAGAGCTGCATCAGGTGGTTTTCGACGATGTCTTTGGTGACGCCGGTCTGCTCGTAGAACTTGCCGCGGCCCTCGACGCCGATGTCCTCGGCCACGGTGATTTGCACATGGTCCACGTGCTCGCGGTTCCAGACCGGCTCGAACAGGCTGTTGGCAAAGCGAAACACGAGCAGGTTCTGCACCGTCTCTTTGCCGAGGTAGTGATCGATACGGTAGACCTGACTCTCGTCGAAGGTGCTGGCGATGGTGTCGTTGAGCACGCGGGCGGAGCCCAGGTCTTGGCCGAAGGGCTTCTCCACCACCACGCGGGTCCAGGAGCCGCCCTCGCGCGCCGCCTGCGGTGGCTCCACCAGTCCGGCATTACGCAGACCGGCCACGATGACGCCAAACTCGCTCGGCGGCACTGCCAGATAGAACATCCGGTTGCCCCGCGTGCCGCGCTCGCGGTCGAGGGTCTGCAGGTGCTCTTTCAGGTCTTCGTAGGTCTTGGGGTTGTCGAACACCCCAGGCACGTAGGTGACTCCGCGCTCGAAGTCCGTCCACAGGGCCGGATCGATGGGCTTGCGCCGCGAGAAGGTCGATACCCCCTCGCGCATCTCGGCGCGGAACTCTTCGTTGCTCTTCTCTTTGCGCGCGATGCCCACCACGGCGAACCCACTGGGCAGCGAGCGGCTGATGGCGAGGTTGTAGAGCGCCGGCATGAGCTTGCGGCGGGTGAGATCGCCGGAGGCCCCAAAGATAACGACGACGCAGGCGTCGCCGGTGCGGTCTTCGATGAGGCCATTGCGGAGCGGATTGGTCATGGGTGTCTCGTGCCTAGAGGGTGCCGGCCAATGGAGAAGGAGAGCAGGGAAGGGGGGCTTACGCCTTTTTGACGGCGTGGCCGCCGAACTCGTTGCGCAACGCCGACAGCACGCGCATGGCAAAGGAGTTGTCTTGTCGGGACGCAAAGCGTGCAAACAACGATGCAGCAATGGTGGGCACCGGCACCGCGTGGGCCACGGCCTCGTTCACCGTCCAGCGCCCCTCGCCGGAGTCTTCGACGTAGGCCTTGAGACCGGACAGCTCCGGGTCCTTCTTGAACGCGATTTCGGCGAGCTCGAGCAGCCAGGAGCGCACCACGCTGCCGCGGTTCCACACGCTGGTGATGGCCCGCAGATCGTAGCCGTAATCGGCGGCCTTGAGGAGTTCGAAGCCCTCGGCGTACGCCTGCATCATGGCGTATTCGATGCCGTTGTGGACCATCTTGGCAAAGTGCCCTGCGCCGGCCTTGCCGTAGTGCGCGAGACCTCCCTCGGGGGCAAGGGTGGTGAACGCCGGCTTGACCACCTCAAAAGCGCTGGCGTCGCCGCCGACCATGAGGCAGTAGCCGTTGTCGAGGCCCCAGACGCCGCCAGACGTACCGGCGTCCAGGAATCGGATCTTCTTGGCGGAGAGTTCCTCGGCGTGCCGTCGGGAGTCCCGATGGTTCGAGTTGCCGCCGTCGATGATGATGTCGCCCTCGGCGAACAGGCCGGCCAACTCCGCGATGGTGCTCTCGGTGGGCCCCCCCGCGGGAACCATCACCCACGCCACGCGCGGCGCGCTCAGCTTCTGGGCCACTTCGGAGAGCGAATGCGCGGCCATCGCGCCTTCGGCGGCCAGCTTTTTGACGGCCTCGGGATCGCGGTCGTAGGCAACGACGGTGTGCCCACCGCGCAACAGCCTCCGGACCATGTTGCCGCCCATCTTCCCAAGCCCGATCATTGCAATTTGCATGGTGCTCGCTTTCGCTCCGAGGGGTGCGGCATCTGGCCGCGTTGCCGGGCGAGCTTACAGAAATTCCATGCAGCGGAGAACCGTGCTCGCACCTCAGACCATGGTTACTACGAAATAGGCTAGAATTTGACCACACGACGCCGGCGGGGCACGGTGCGCGCAGACTCATGAAAGCTTGGCCCAAGGTCCGCGTGCCCCATCCCCACGTCACCGTGGACGAGGGTTTGCTCGAAGGCAGCCCCGTGGTGACCGGCACCCAGGTGCCCGTCCGGCGCATCTTCTCGTGGCACCGACGGGGCACCAGCGTCGAGACGCTGCTCAAGCGCTACCCCCGCTTGGGACCCGCCAAGGTGCTCGCGGCGCTGTCCTTTGCGTACGACCATTTGGACCTGATGGAGGCGGACCTGGAGCGCGAGCGCGAATTGCTCGGGCCGACGTCGGAGCCCACGGGGCCGGCCACCCAAGAAAGCCTGCCGTTTTCTTTCGAAACCGGCAAAAAGTAGCGAATTCGCCGTCTGTAGGCGGTCGTCTGACACAAGGCCAGACGCAATTCTCTGCGCGGAGGTAGATCGATGGGGCGGTACGTTCGTCTGACTCCCCCGTGAACCCGCGTCCTGCGTCTGCCACCTCCCTTGCTTCGTCCCCTCCGTCCCCCTCGCGGCTGCGGCCCCGGACGGTGCTCTCTGGAGCGTTGGTCGCGACGTTGCTCGCCAGCGCCATCGGATACGTCGCGGCGGGCGCCAAACATCAACGTGTGACCGAGGCGCCCTACGTGATTGCCCAGGCCGTGCGTTTGGGGGCCGACGGCGCGCCACAGGTCGTCATCGAAGACCACGGCAAGCAGAGCGCCGGTGGCCGCGGGGCCCTCGCGCCGTTTGGCAGCTCCGTGCAGACCGACGCGCGGACGCGCATTGTTCTTTCGGGGGCCGCGCAGCGCGTGTCGCTCGACCGGAGCTCCAGCATCGAGATCGGCAAGACACCGGTGTTGACCTCGGGGACTGCCGTGGTCGAGTCCGATGGGGATAGTGGCAAAGTGAGTCTGCGCACCAAAGATGGCTGGGTGCGCGGCGTTGGGGCCAAGCTGCTCGTCACGGCCCTTGCCGACCGAACAAGCATCCAGCTCATGCGCGGCAGCGCGACCGTGGAGTGCGTGGGTCGCTCGGCGCCGCTCGGCGCGGGTCAAGAAGCGGTGATTCAGAAGGGTGAACTCGACATTGTGCCCGCCACGGACATGGGCTCCCGGGTGGCCTTCGGCGAGGTGGCCCTTGCGCGAAACGAAGACGCCGACGCGCCGGTTTCCGGCGTTGGCGAGCTACGGGCCAAAAAGCCTGGTTCGACCGAAGAAAAAGACAAAGCCGTCCGCCTTGCACGGCACGACGCGCGGGTGCGCATCGTCGACGGCGTGGCGCGCACCGAGATCGAAGAGGTGTTCGAGAACGTCACCGACGATGTGCTCGAGGGCATCTATCGGTTCCCGCTGCCCGCCGGCGCCCAGATGGAACGACTGGCGTTGGACGTCGACGGCAAGATGGTCGAGGGGGAGTTTGTCGACCGCACCCGGGCGGCGGCCATCTGGCGCGGCGCGATTGCCAATGCAACACCCAAGACCCCAAGGCCAAAAGACGAAATCGTGTGGGTGCCCGGCCCTTGGCACGATCCGGCCTTGCTCGAATGGAAGCGCGGCGGTCGTTTCGAACTCAAGATCTTCCCCATTCCCAAGCATGGCAGCCGCAAGGTGATCTTGGCCTACACCGAGAACCTGCCGCTTTCCGGAGCGAACCGCCGCTACACCTATCCGCTGCCCGAGACCTCATCGTCCAAGCTGAGCGTCGACCAGTTTCACTTCGACGTGCGTGTGCTCGGCAGCGATACCGCGCGCCCCGTAAGTGTTCGCGGCTACGAGCTCAGCAAAGGTGCCGAGGGCCAGTTCGAGGGGCATTTCAACCAGTTTGTGCCCTCCGGCGACCTCGTCGTGGAGTTCGACACCGCGCGCAAAAATGCCGAGATGGTGTCTGTAGGGTACACGGACACCACGACGAGCGTGCCAGCGCACTACGCGACGCTTTCTCTGCGACCCAAGCTGCCCAAGTGGATGGACGCATCGGCGCGGGACCACGTCATCGTGGTGGACACCGGACGGGCCATGTTTGGCGAGCGCCTCTCCCGGGCCAAACGCCTTGCGGTGCAGCTGGTGCAAGATCTGGATCGTCGCGATCGGGTCACCGTGCTCGCCTGTGATCTTGCATGCCGGTCCCTTCCGCAGGGGCTCGTCACCCCAGGCTCTGGCGCCGCCCACGACGTAGATGCGTTCTTGTCGAAGGTGCAAGCCGATGGCGCCACGGACCTCTCGGCGGCTGTGGAAGCAGGCCTTCGGGCGCTGCCGGACACCGCGGACCGTGAGTCACGCATGGTGCTGATCAGCGCGGGCTTTACCCAGGCCGGCCCAAGGTCGCCGGAGAGTCTTGCGCAGGCTACGCGCGAGGCCCTTGGCACGCGGCGCGCCCCGGTCAACGTCGTGCCCGTGGGCTCCGACGCCGACGACCAAGCGCTCGTCGAGATTGCAAGGGCCACGGGCGGCGTTCGCATCAGCTATGCCCCGGGCGAACCACTGGCCCGCGCCGCCACGGAGGTCTTGGCCGCAAGTTACGGCCGCGCGCTCCGCGACGTCGAGGTACAGCTGCCACCAGATCTGGCCGATGTGGCGCCGAAGGCCATGCCCGCGCTGCGCCCGGGTAGCGAACTCTTGGTTTCCGCCCGCATGCTCAAGGACCACGTGCAAGGCGAGGTCATCCTGCGCGGCAAGGTTGGCGGTGAGGTGTTCGAGGCGCGGTATCCGCTTGATGTGACCGCCCAGGCCACCAACGCCAACGCCTTCGTGGCGCGTGGCTACGCCGCGCAGCGCGTGATGGACCTCGAGCGCGAGCCCTCGGACATTGGGCGCAAGGAGCTCGTGGACCTCTCTCGACGCTTCTCGGTGCCCTCCAAACACACGTCGCTGCTCGTCCTCGAGAGCGAGGCCATGTTCAAGGCCTTTGGCATCGCCCGGGCCGACCACGTCGAGAGTTGGACTGGCAACGAAGACGTGCGGGGCGCCGCAGAGTTCAAGAAGGCGGACGGCGCCGGCGACAAGGACAAGGACAAGGAAGCCGAAGGCCAGGGCCTCTCCGAGGCTCGGATGGATTCCCCCATGGGGGCGTCCGCCGCTGGAGCTTCTGCGGGCCGGGCGGGCCCGGCGCCTGCCGCGAAGGCCGCAGCGCCCCTGGCAGATGCCTTCGACGACGGCCCTGCCCGGGCACCTTCGCAACCCGCGGCCACCGCGTCGCCGCGTTGGAGCCCTCCGCCCGCCGAAGAGCCTTCGTGGGGCCGGCGCCGAAGGCCTGCCATGATCCCCATGCGTCGCATCTGGGTGCACCAGGCAACCGTGCAATCGTCGCTTCAGGCCGCGGAGCTCGAGACCAAGCTGTCCCAAGCCAAAGACGCGTTGCTCGCGTCCCCGGACGAGCGCAACAAACATCGAGACGTTGCTCGGCTACTGGCGCGACTGGGTCGCGTCCAAGACCTTGACGATGCGCTGGTGTCCTGGGGCCGCCGTGACCCGCTCGACCGGGACTTGACCGCCATGCGGGCCAGCGTTGTTGCCCGAAGGGGTGATCGCACGGAGGCCCTTCGCATCATGTCCGGCGCGCTCAGTGCTCCGGGACTCAGCGACAACGACGAGTTCGAGCTCGTGCAGACCACGGCGCAGGCCCATGAACGTTCCGGAGCCCCCGCGGCATGCGCCTTCCGCGTGGCGGCAGCCGACATGCGCCCCAAAGACGTCGAGGCCGTGGCTCTCGCCGTTCAGTGCGAGCGCGGGCGCGGGCGCCGTAGCCTCGAGAACCGCTGGTTGCGAGATGGCCAGCTGCGCACGCGCGTGGACCAACGGCTCGCCAAGTCCGCGGCCGAGGCCGCCCTTGCAGGCGCCATCCAAGTCCGCGCAGCGTGGGAATCCGATGCCGGCGTGGACGTCGACATCGTCCTCATCGATCCCCAGGGGCGCAGGCTGTCCTGCGCCAGCGCCCACAAGGGCATCGTCTGCCGCGGCGCCACGTCCAGCGCCGCAGAGCAGCTCTCCATCTCCACCCAAGAAACGGGGCGCTACAGCATCGAGGTGGTGCGCGCCGGGGGCAGGGGCACGGCCCGGGGCAAACTACACATCGGTGCCTTCGGCGCTGCCGCAGATCTCCCGTTCGTGCTCGACCAGGACCGCGTTGCCCTGGGCACGCTCGACGTGAGGCTCGTGCCGCAGCTGGTGCCCATCGAAGACGTCGGGGGCTGGGACCCGCGCTGGTAAACACGTAAGGGCGACGTCCTGGAAGGAGTCGCCCTTAGGGAGGCCGCAGGGGGTGCCTGCGACCGATGGGTTGACCGAAAGGCTCTGCGCGCATGCCCGCGGCAGCGCTAGGCAGTCACCCGCCCGGACGTCAGTCCTTGGCGGCGGAGCGGTCGAGGATCTTGGCCAGGGCATCGAGCCCTTCGAAGATCTTGGCGCGCTCGGCGCGAGACACGCCGTCGAGTAGGTTGCCGTAGGCGTCTTTGGCCTCGTCGGACACCGAGTCCGCCGTGCGCTTACCGCGCGGAGTCAGGCGCACGTCGGTCTGGCGACCGTCGTCGGCTCCCTTTTTGCGGCTGATGAAGCCGGCGCGCTCGAGGCCCGAGAGGTTACGGCTCGCCGTGGAAGGGTCGATGCCCAGAAGCGTTGCGAGGACGGAAGTGGAAACCGCACCGCGCTCGGCGATGAGCTGCAAGGTCTCCGCCTGCTGGGGCGTGACATCGCCAGCGCGGGCGCGCTCGCGCGCCACACGCCCGAGGCCCCGGGCAACCGTCATCACAACTCGCGCGAACCTGTCTTGGTCTGCCATGAGAGGGCCTGTACTCTACAACTTCGTGCATTCAGTCAAGTACCGAAAATGCGCAGAGTCGCGCAGGGCATGAAATCCCAGGGGAAAATCGCACGCTAAATTTCTGCTGTCTGTGCGGCGAACCGGCCGCGGCCCTCGTGCGTAGTCTCCGCACGCAAGCGGTCCAGCGGCACCGCAGGATTTTCGCGCTACAGACATTCTGCACGCCGGTAGTGGAAATTCGCGCAAGACGGCTTGCGCATGACGCATTTCGAACGTAGCGTTCGCATCGAAGTTGGACATGGCAGCAGTCTCCTCTCGTTCGAGTAAGCAGCCCTCCCGGCCGGAAACGTGCCGGATGTTCGACAATGAATTGCTCGAGCGGTTCTCGCGCATTCACCCGGCCACGCCGTTCCTGTTCTGGGTGCCGGTGGCCGCGGCCTCTGTTGCCTACGCCTGCCTCCGGTTGGGCGTACCGGTCACCCGCGCGGCTGCCTTCACGGCGTCGGGCCTCTTCGTGTGGACGTTTGCCGAGTACATTCTCCACCGCTGGGTCTTTCACTGGACCAACGACACCGCGTGGGGCAAGCGGGTGCACTTCCTGCTTCACGGCGTACACCACGATTTCCCCAACGACCGCGATCGTCTGGTGATGCCGTTGCCCACCAGCCTCCCGCTGGGGGTCATCTTCTTCTCGCTCTTCACCCTCACCATGGGTCCGAGCGGCATGGCCTTCTTCACGGGCTTCGTCCTCGGGTACCTGGCCTACGACGGCACGCACTACGCCGTGCACCACTTCAAGCAAAGCAGCCGGGTGGGCAAGTTCCTCCGCAAGCACCATATGCTGCACCACCACGCCGATCACGAGGGTGGCTTCGGCGTTTCCAGCCCGCTTTGGGACATCGTGTTTCGCACGATGCCCAAGAGCAAACGCGAGCTGACGGCCGCCAAGGGCTGACTTTCGGCTGGGCTTCGTTGGTTGGCTCTGGCTAATCCCTTGCTTTGCTCGAGGGGAACTCGCGCGC
>JBIKNA010000012.1:0-39063 GCA_044358965.1 Polyangiaceae bacterium | reverse complement strand
TCCCATCCTCGAAAATCATCAGAACGAGGACGGTTCGGTCTCGCTGCCCGCAGCGCTGCACCCCTACATGGGTGGCATCACCAAGCTCGAGCGCAAGAAGAGCTGATGCCACGTTTGGCCGCGCGTTGGCCGGTGCGCCACGCGCGGCCGACACTGCCACCGCCGAGGCCCAAGAGCGGTGAGGTATAGGATTCATTTCATAACCTGCTGCGCCCCCGAATGCCGGCGTTGGTCGCGGCGGGCGGTGCTCAAAACCCAGTGGCACGTTCCGCTCGTGTGACCGCAGGGAATCCCTTGGGGTTCGCGCCCGCCTTGGCCTTCGGGCGCTCGCGACGGCTATGAAATGAATTCTAGAACGGCGGCTGTAGACCGCGGGTGCGCAGCCAGACGGCGGCCGCAAGACAAACCGCGGCGAGCAGCACCATCACGATGGACACGACCAGGATCCATCGTCTCGGCTTCGCCGGCTGAGGGGCTCCCATGGACGCCGCTGCATCGAGGCGAGGGAGTGCAAGCTCGGTGGGCATATGCGCCATCGCGTGCATTGCGCCGCTTTGGTACCCCTGCGGTGCCGGAGCCATCATGCCCTGCGGCGTTGGTACCAGGATTTGCGGGGCGAACGACGCCTGCGGTGCCGGAGCCATCATGCCTTGCGGCGCGGGGGCCATGCCTTGCGGTGCAAAAGAAGCCTGAGGCGCGGGAGCCATCATGCCTTGCGGCGACATGGGCTGTGGTGACATGGGACCTTGCGCTGGCATCGCGGGCGGCGCTGGAAAGGCACCCGACCCGCTGGGCGATGGCATGGGGGCTCCCATGGGCATGGGGGCTCCCATGGGCATGGGGACGGCAGCCCCGGGCAGAGGCGCCGTGCGGGCGAAGTGGCTCCGGGGGTTTTCGTGTGGGGGCGTGATGGGTAGCTGACCCGTCGCGAGCGTGGGCACCGGCGCGTCGATGCCAGCATCGCTGACGGCGGAGCGGACCGTTTGATCGATGGGTATGGGCGGCGGCCGCGGACTGGTCGCGGCGGGGGCAATGACGGCGCCTGCGGCGTCGAGCTTGACCGGGGCCATCCGCGCGGTGGGGCCCTCGTCGGCCACCTCGCTGATCGTCACACGTTTTTCGCGCATGGCGCCGCTGACCGCAGCAAGGTTGTCGAGGCGCGGCGCGCGGGAGGTGACGCTCTCGTCCAGCTCATCGGCCTCGGACCCCGTCACCTTGATCCCGGCGGACGCCACGCGGGCGCTGCTGTCGAAGGCCCGCGCCGGCTCCTGCATGGTGACCACGTCTTCGTCGACAGGCAGTGGGTTCTGGAGCGCGAACGAGCGCTTGGTGGCTTCGACGATGCCTTTGGCCGGTGGTGCGTGTCGCTCGGTGAGTTGCTCGTTGAACGCATAGGGGTCCGGAAGCTTGTCCCGGTAGCCGACCGCCGTGGCTTCTTCCTCGTAGACGTCGTGCTGGGGCGACGCCTTCGTTGGCTGAACCAACGAGTGCACCTCTTTCGCACCCGGTGGCGCAGCCTCTGCGTTGCGCGAAGAGGCCGACCCCGTTGCCTTCGCAGGTGGCGACAGGCGGGGCCGGGGCGCATCTTGGAGGGTGCGGTCGAAGTCGTCGTCCGCCATCCGGCTCAGTGTATCACGGTCGCCTCGGGCGCCACCGTCAAGCGCCCGGCGCCGGATTTGTGACAAACCGCAAGCAATCCGTCGGTCGTCGGCTGCGACCACGGGGCCTTGGTTGCCCCAATGCGCGGGATTGCCCTTGGTTTCGCATGATCTCCCGGTGTGCACGGGTTGTCGCGAGGCTGGGCACACAGCGTGCTGTAGGGATCGCCATGAGCACAATGGCCCTTGCGCCCGCCGCGATTCAGGCAGTCCCATCCCCTTCGACGCCCCCCAGCAGTCCCGACCCCAGGCTGCAGAGTTTCATCCCGATGGTCGACGCGATCGTTGCGCGGTTTGCGCGACGCCTCCCGTCATCCGTCCGCAGGGATGACCTACGTGGCGCGGCGATGCTCGGTCTCGTCCTTGCCCTGCGCGAGGGCCGTCACTCCAACGATGAATCCTTTGCCGGATATGTACGTATTCGTGTGCGGGGGGCCATCGTCGACGAACTTCGTCGTGCGGATTGGTCGCCGCGCCGCCGCAAAGATGCCGACCCCGCCCTCGGCACTGTCGTGGTCGGTTTCGACGACCTTCCGGTGACGCGCGCCGCCAACCTTGCGGCAGAGGGGGCCTCGCCGCTCGAGACGCTCGAAGCCAAACAAGCACGACGTTTGGTGGCCCAGGGGCTCCAGTTGCTCCCCGAGCGCGAGCGGGAACTCTTGCGCTTGCGGTACTTCGAGTGCCTGCCCGCAAAGGACATTGCAAACCTAATGGGAGTGAGCGAAGCTCGGATCTCGCAGCTGCACGTCCGCGCGATGAGGCGTCTCAAGGAGCACCTGGCTTGCCAGGATGCAACGAGGGCGCCCGAGGCGGCGTAGACCGCGGGGGTCCTTTTGCAAGCCACACTCGACCACAGCGCGGGTTCCTCGTCTCCGATCCTCGACGGAGAGGCTGTGTCCGTGTTGGTGGTCGACGACGACGACGGCGTTCGTGCCTCGGTCGTGCGCTTGCTTGGAGCCCGCGGTTTCGATGTTACCGAGGCGAACGACGGCCTGGTCGCCATGGGCAAGCTCGGTACCCGGGCGTTCGACGTCGTGCTGACAGATGTGCACATGCCCCACGTGTCGGGCAATGAGCTCCTGCAGCACGTTCGACAAGAACGTTACGGGTGCCAAGTGGTGGTCATGACCGCCTTCGCAGACATTGCGTCCGCCGTTGCGGCCGTGCGAGCCGGGGCCTTTGGCTTTCTCACCAAGCCGTTCGTGTCCAACGACGCCCTCGTGTTCGAGGTGCTCAACGCCGCGCGCCTCAAGCGACTCCGCGAGCGAAACGACCGGCTCCACCGTGAGCTTGGTGCGGCTGGTGTGGGCGCCATCATCGGCGCGTCTCCGCCCATGCAGAACCTTTTCCGGTTCATTGCCGGCTTCGCCCCCTCCGAGGCATCGGTGCTCATTCTTGGCGAGACGGGCACCGGCAAAGAGCTTGTGGCCAAAGCCCTTCACGATGCCTCGGCGCGCGCTGCAAAGCCCCTGGTCATCGTCAACTGCGCTTCGATTCCCGAAGAGCTCATCGAGAGCGAGCTATTTGGCCACGTGCGCGGCGCCTTCACCAGCGCGCACCAAGCTCGTGCGGGGCTGTTCGAGGCTGCCGATGGCGGCACGTTGTTTCTCGACGAGGTTGGCGAACTGCCGTTGGCTGCGCAGGCCAAGCTGCTCCGCGCGCTCGAAAGCGGCGAGATTCGTCGCGTCGGCAGCGACACCGTGCACGCGGTCGATGTTCGTCTGGTGGCGGCCACCAACGCCGACCTTCGCACGCTGAGCCGCCAGGGCGAGTTCCGCCAAGACCTTTACTATCGCCTCAACGTGGCCACGCTCAAGCTGCCGCCGTTGCGCGAGCGTGGCGACGACGTCTTGCGCTTGGCCGCGCACTTTCTGGCCAAGGGGGCCGAGGCACAACGTTGTCCGGTACCCCGCATGACCGACGATTGCGTCGAAGCCCTGTGTGCCCACACGTGGCCGGGCAACGTGCGCGAGCTTGCGCACGCCATGCAGCATGCGCTGATTTTGGCCGAAAATGGCTCGGTCTCTGCGGCATCGTTGCCCGCCGATGTGCGCGCCACCCGCTCGCCGGACATTCGCCGAACGTCGAGCGTGCTCGACGCCGACCTCGCCCAGATGCCCTACGCCGATGCGAAGCGCGTGGCCAACGACCGCTTCGTTGCGGCGTACGTGCAGCGAGCCCTCGCCCTTGCCGGCGGCAACGTCAACGAAGCCGCCCGCCGCTCGGGCATCGATCGGTCCAACTTTCGCAAGCTCTTGCGTCGCGGCAACGACGGTTCTTCGGACGAGTAGCCGCACGTTCCCTGCAGGCACGAAGGCGTCCGCGGCCGAGTGCCCGCAGGGCGGGCCAAGGTTCGCGGCGGGGCTAAATGACCGAGCGCGATTCGACTGCAGACGCCGGGCGCCATTTGGGCTTGGGACCCAATGCAGGAGGTGGGGCCCCAGCGGCAATGCCTCTGGGGCGGAGGACGGCGTCCTCCGATAACAAAGGGAGCTAGATCGCTGAGCTTGATCGAAGATCATGCTCGGTGGTTTAGCGCGTTCGGGGATCTGCGCGTCGCGCGCTCCCCAGGGCAGATGCGATTGCGCGCCTTTGCCCGTTGGGGCCCCATCAAGACCGCCCAACGCTGGGCTGCTCTTGTCCGAGGCGCCCCGGGGGCCCCGTGCCTCGGGCGAGCGGGGCCTACAGCTTCTTGCGCTTGATCATCTCGACGAGGGTGGTGCGGTTCAGGTTGAGCAGTTGTGCTGCCCGGTTCTTGTTGCCGCCGGTTCGGCTGAGCGCCTGGCGGATCAGATGGTTTTCGTACTGCTCGACCATCTGGAACAGGTCCGTTCCGGCCTCGGGCAACTCTGGGGAGGCGGGGGCCGCCTGCGGCGCGCTCGGCGGGGTCATGGCAGGGCTCGGGCCCTGGAGCCGCGCCGGCAGATCATGAATGGTGATGTATGGCCCCGTGGACAACAGGACGAGACGCTCCAGGGTGTTCTCGAGCGAGCGAATGTTGCCCGGCCAATCGTAGGCGCACATGGCAGCCATGGCCGAGGGGTCGAAACCCTGGAGATCCGTGCGCCCGGCGCGCTTGGCGCATCGATCCAAGAAGAACGTGACGAGGGACGGGATGTCCCCGCGGCGCTCCCGTAGTGCCGGCAAGTTCACCTGGATGACGTTGAGGCGGAAGTACAGGTCCTCGCGGAAGCGACCTGCACGCACCTCGGCCTCGAGGTCACGATTGGTTGCGGCGACGATGCGCGTGTCTGAAGGCACCGCGCGGGTTTCGCCGACGGGGGTGTACTCCCGTTGCTGCAGCAAGCGCAGCAACTTGACCTGCACCGCGAGGGGCAGCTCTCCCACCTCGTCCAAGAACAGCGTGCCCCCCTCGGCGGCGGCCACGAAGCCACGGCGCGCGCCGGTGGCGCCGGTAAACGCGCCCTTGGCGTGGCCAAAGAGCTCACTTTCCACGAGGTTCTCGGGGATGGCGCCGCAGTTGACGGCGATGAGCGGCCCCTGGGCGCGGCTGCTCTTTTCGTGCAGTGCCGCGACGATGAGTTCTTTGCCCGTGCCGCTCTCTCCGCACACGAGCACCGTGCAGGAGGCTGCGGCCACGCGGTCGATGGTGCGCAGCACATCGAGGAGCTTCGGGTCTTGGCCGATGATGGCCCCCCGGTGGGTGTCCCGCTGCGCCGCGGCGCTGGCGCGGACGATATCGGCCACGAGGTGGATGCCGGACCCCTCTTCGTCCGAGAACACGTCATTGTCAACGAAGGTGGTGTCGTGGGCGTTCATGGGCGGGGCTCCTTGCGGTCGCGGTGCTGCGCGAGCGTCATTGAGCTACCGATGCAAACTTGACGCCGTCCCCACTTTCTTGACGAAATGCCGATTTTCCAGGGGTTTTGTTCCGGGGCGTCGCTCCAGCGTCACCCGACTGTCCACAGGGTGACGGTCTGTTGGCGCTCTTGCCGTCAACGTGACATGGAACCGGCATCTCGACCGCGGATCACCTCTTCGAAGGCCAAGCGAATGGGGGCCATCACGCGCTCGGCGGCAGTGACCTGCGTCTCACTTTGCTCGACATTGGCCTGCGTCAGTCGGTCCATGATGAAGACGTAGAGCGGTGTGAGCGAGCCTGCCACGTCCGGCGCTGCGCCGTGATCGAGCACCGTGGCCAGGTGTTCGACGATGGCGTGGGCGCGCATGACCTTGAGCCCGAAGGTGGCGCGGTCGCCGGCCTTGAGCGCCGTGCGTGCCTCTTGGCAGAAGCGGAAGAAACCATCGTAGAGCATGAGCAGAAGGTCCGGCCCCGAGCTGGTGGTGACCTGGACGTTCTTGTAGCGAGCGATGGGCGAGAGCATGTTCATGTGTTGTTACTTCCTGACGAGGAAACGATGCCGCCGAGGGCGCTGGTTTGGGAGTTGTAGGCACTGACGCGCTGCTCGAGGTTGGTGAACTGTGCCCGGAGCCGTACCTCGATTTTGCCGAGGCGAACCTCCATGGCGTCGCTCTCCGTTTGCAGTCGGCGAGACCGCGAACCAAAGGCGTCGATACGGGTCTGCAAGATGGCATTGGGGGTGCCGGTGTACTGGTCGACGAGGTCTCGAAAGCTCCCGGCAACGCCGGTGCTGTTGGTCGCTGCGTTGACCACGAAGAGCTTGGCCACCGCGGCCGGGTCCTCGGTGAACGCGTTCTTGAGTTTGGTGTCGTCGAGGCGCATGGTGCCGTCGCGGGTGAGCGAGAGGCCGACGCTGGCCAGGGTGTTGTATTGCCCCGTGGCGCCCGCCACGGGCGTGTACATGATGCGACCAAGGTTTCCCAGAATGGAGCGCACCACCGGGTCGCCGGAGAGGTCTGCGACCTGCGCCTTGGTGGACCCGTAGCCTGCGGCGGTACGGCCGCTGCTCACGACGTCGTTGTATGCGGTGACCAGTGACTTGAGCTTGCTGGCGAGGCCATCGGCGTCTTGTTCCACGCGGAGCTCCGCGGGGGTTGTCGTGGTCTTGGTGAGGGCCAAGGTGACGCCTGCCACGAGCCCAGTGATCTTGTTGGTGGGACGCCGAACCGCAAGGCCGTCCAACGTGAGCTCCGCGTCTGACGCCTGCTGGAAGGTGTTGGCGGGGACATCGAGGCCGAGCCCCATGCCTCCGTCCGCGAAGGTGATGGCGTTGTCTACGCCCGTGTCCAAACCACGAACTTGCAATCGGTAGGTGCTCCCGTCGTACACCACTTGCGCGGCGACACGGGCAGAGCTTGCTCCGATCTTGCTTGCGATGCCGTCGATGGTGTCGGCACCGTCGATGGTGATGGAAGTCGTCGTGCCGCCGATGGTGATGTCGAGAGAGCCCGACATGCCAAGGGCCTGCGAGGCCGAGGCGAAGGTCTGCGAATAGGTGCGCTGCTCGCGCGCCAGGGCCTGCACGGAGATCTGGTAGTTGCCCGCCGATGCGGCGCCAGACACGCTGGCGACCACGGCGGCCTCCGACGACTTCGCGCTGTATGACGAGAACCCATCGGCAGACGCAAGGTTGCCCGCGGCGGTGCGCAGGGCCGACAGCTTGCTGCCGAGGTTCGAGAGTGTGGACACCGCTCGGTCGACGTTGGTCTTCTTCGAGTTGAGGCGATTGAGCGGGATTCGCTCTGCCTGCATGAGGCCGGAGATGAGCCCGTTGGTGTCGAGGCCCGATGCGAGGCCGCCAAACTGAATGCTAGCCATGGTGTCCTTCTCTCATGCGCGTAGATGGCAAGAGCGCGCTTGCAACGAACAAGGTGGCCCCGGCTGCGCCGCGCCCCAGGGGTGTCCCAAGGCGACGACGCAACCGAAGCCAAACGTTCCTCATCGCGCGCCGCGCGCGATCTCACCCGCCACGGAGGAGCGAGAGCGCAAGCTGTGGCGCCTGGTTCGCCTGCGTGAGTACCGCGGCACCAGCTTGCGAGAGCACCTGCGCGCGCGCCATGGCGGCAGACTCCTCGGCCACGTCGACATCTTTGATGCGGCCGCGGGCAGCGGTCAGCGACGAGCGCGCCACCTGCAGTGTGGCCACGGCGGTCTGCATCTTGTTGATGCCCGCACCGAAGCCCTGGCGCGAGGTGCTGAGGTCTTGAATCGCAGTATCGATGGCGGTGATGGACGCTTGGGCGTTGACGAGGCTGTCCACCTGCAACGCGTTGATGCCAAGGCCGGCGCCGTCGATGCCACCAAAGGTGATGGCGAGGCGGTCGCTGGCGGTGGTGCCAACGCCAACCTGAAAGTCGATGCCGGCTGCGGCGCCGCCAAGGAGCGTGATGCCATTGAAGTTGGTCACGTTGGCGATGCGGTCGATCTCGTCGCGAAGGGCCGTGAACTCCGTGTCCAGGTTGGTGCGGTCATTGGCCGACATGCTTCCGTTGGAAGACTGCACGGCGAGTTCGCGGAGGCGACCCAAGATGTCGTGGATCTGGGCCGCAGCGCCGTCTGCAGTTTCCGCCATGCTGATTGCGTCGTTGGCGTTGCGCTCGGCAACGGAGTACGAGCGAATCTGCGCGCTCATGGCTTCGGTGATGCCGAGGCCTGCGGCGTCGTCGGCTGCACCGTTGATGCGGTAGCCGCTCGCGAGACGTTGAAACGTCTTTGCCTGGCTCTGTTGCACCATGCTCATGTGGCGCTGGGCGTCGAGGGACGAAATGTTCGTACGGATCATCAGAGGCATGAGGCTCGCTCCTTGTTGGAATGCCTTGCGCTTCGTCACCTGGGAATGGGACGAGGCACCTGGCTCTAGGTCTAGGCACAAGGAACGGCACGGGCTTCGCAGAGTGAAGGGCCTTGCGAGAGGACGATGTTGTACTCGTCACAACAAAGGAGCGACTCGTTGCTTCGAGAGCAAGTCGTCCTCTCGCATTCGCCGCGCAGCCTTCCCAGGTGCTCCGCGGGGACCTTCACCCCGCGCACTCGCTGCCGTATGCGGCGGCGCGCGGGGGATCAGTCTAGGCGTCCGCCGTTAGCGGAGCAGCGACAGCGCCATCTGTGGCGCGGAGTTGGCTTGCGACAACACCGAGGCACCCGCCTGCGATAGCACCTGCTGTCGCGCCATCGCAGCGGCTTCTTCCGCCACGTCCGTGTCCTTGATGCGGCTGCGTGCAGAGGCCAGGTTGGTTCGCATGGTTTGCACGTTGGAAGCTGCAGATTGCAACCTGTTGATCGCCGAACCGAAGCCCTGCCTGGAGGTGCCAAGGTCCTGAATGGCCGTGTCGATGTCGTCGATGGCCGCCTGCGCGTTGGCCACGGTGTCGACGGCGGAGGCATTGATGCCCAGGGCCGTGGTGGTGACGCCACCAAAGGTCACGCTGATCTGGTCGTCGGCGGTGGTGCCGATGCCCACCTGAAAATCGATTGCCGTCGCGGTGCCCGCCAGCAGATCTTGGCCACCAAACTTGGTGACGTTGGCGATACGGTCGATTTCCGAGCGCAGCGCCGTGAACTCCGTATCGATGTTCGTTCGGTCGTTGCCGCTGAGGGCACCGTTGGACGACTGCACCGCGAGCTCGCGGAGCCGACCCAAGATGTCGGACACCTGACCGGCGGCGCCGTCGGCGGTCTCCGCCATACTGATGCCGTCGTTGGCATTGCGCTCGGCAACGGTGAACGATCGAATTTGTGCACCCAGGCTTTCGGTGATGCCCACGCCGGCGGCGTCGTCGGACGCGCCGTTGATGCGATAGCCGCTGGACAGGCGCGCGAACGTCTTCGTTTGCTCCATCTGCGTGCGGCCCAATTGCCGCTGGGCTTCGAGAGATGCAACGTTGCTACGGATGACGATTGCCATGTGGTGCTCCTTGCGATGGGAAGACCCCGAGCGTCAGGAATTGACGCCCATGGGCCACGACCAATCGGGTCGCAACCATGCAGAACGGCCCCTCCGGGCTTTCGCTGGAGAGAAATCGTCAAAAGTCTGACGTCGCGGTCTTTACGAATCGTCCTCCACAGGAGCGAGGATGCGGGAGGTGGGGCTCGCGAGGGCGTCGGCGATTCGCCCGAGGCCAGCGGTACCCAAGAATGGAGAAGCCTGGTCCGGTGGCGAAGCGGCGGTCTTTGCTACCGGGGGGCCGTGCGTCTGGGCACCCATGTGTCGCTGAAGCGCGTTTGCGTAGAGCTGCTCGTCGGCCGTGTAGTAGTTGGCTTTCTTGAGTGCGTGGGCGAAACCCGCGACGTCTCCGCGGCCGGCAGCCTGCATGGCTGCGGGAAACCGGTGGCTCATGGTGCGGACATAGTCCGAAGCTCCGGCGTCGACACTGCTGTACGCGCGGAACCCATCGACGATGGAGACCTCACGACCTCCCAACACCTCTTTGGTCTTCGTGTTCGCTGTAAGACCTTCGGGGCTGTGGCCCTTGATGCCGCCGAAGTTGTAGTTGTGCATCATGCTGCCGGACGCTGTCTCGTGGCTGACGTGCGCCGTCAGTGTGTCGATGACCCGCTGGTCCGGGGCCTTGCCGGTTTCGCGCTGGTAGGCTCGCCCGATGGCCGCGCGGATCTGCGCCGGATCCACCGGCGTCTTCTGCGGAGGCACCGCACGCACCGCGGAAGCGATGCCGGCGGTGGTGCCCGGGCGAGGCTCTACGGCGCGGATCATGCGGACCTCGACACGGGCATCGACAGCTCCGCCAGATCTTCCATGAGTTCGAGCAGCGTGGCCTCGAGGGCGCGGTTGCCGAGGGCGGCGATTTGTTGCGTCGTGCTGGGCACGTTGAGGAAGGGGTTTCGGCGTTCGTAGGCGCGGCGAATGCGCGCAACCAACAGCGGGAACCGCTCGACGTGCACGGCAAGTGACCGCGCCGAAGCGTTCGGATCGTTGAACACGATCAAGAGCTCTCGCAACACATGCAGATGCTCGAGGTCCTCGGCCATGGCCTCGGCGCCCGCCGCGGGCTCGCTCTCGGTCTTGCGAATGTACGAATCACGGTGGCTCATGTGGCTGCAATCCGGCTGGCCGCCTTCTCGGTGGCGTGAAAGACGTCGAGCGCGCGCTGGAACGATTCGAAGGTGCGCGATGCGGCAACGAGATCGTTCATGCCGCCAATGACCGAAGCGTTGGAGTCCGAGAGCGCACCGACGGTGAGCTTGCCTGGCGCCAGCTGCGCCTCGCCGCTCTCGGTGGTGGCGAGCATGGACGAACCCTCGGCGTGTTGGAGCTTCTCTGCAGTCTCGAACTTGACCACCCGGAGACGTCCGACTTTCGCGCCGGCAACCATGAGCTCGCCGTTCTCGCTGAGGCTCGCTGCTTGATTGACGTTGGGGCTCCGCAGCGGTTCGCCCTGTTCGCCCAGCACCGCGTCGCCCGCATCTGTCTGCAGCGCGCCATCGGCGGCCACGTGCAGGCGTACGGCCCGGGTGTATTGCTCGGCGCCGCCCCGGCGGATGGCCAGGTAGGTGCCGGCGGGCAGCGCCGCATCCAGCGCGCGCCCGGTGGTGCGGATGCCCTGCGCGCTGGTGTCGATGACCGTCTCTTTGAGTTGGGCCGCCCGCAAGTCTTTTGCTTGGGCCTTGCCAAGGACCTCGTGAAACACGGGGCGCAAGCGTTGGTAGCCTGCGTTCTGGGTGTTGGCGAGGTTCGTGGCCGTGACCTCTAGGGCCGAACTTTGCGCCACGGCCCCACTGAGGGCCACGTAGATTCCGCTGCTCATGTTCAGGTCCTCCCGATGGCGGCGCGGAGGCGATGCATTGCCTCGCTGCGCTGCTCAAGAATGGTGATGGCGGGCACCGCCAGAAGCTCGGCGATCTCGGCTTCGGTGCAGCCGTGTTGGTGCATCAATGCGAGGATGTTTGCCTGGGTCTCGGGCAGTTGGTCGATGGCGGACGCGAGCAGCGCGAGCTCTTCGTCCACGCCGAGCTGCGGCTCGAGGGCCTCGGTCACGCAGTTGTCCCGGTCGAGGTCCAGTACATGCAGCCGCGCCAGGCCCGCTCGGTCGATGTCTTTGAGCCACGCGCGGTACGTGCCGGTGTCGGTCTCGAGGTGACTTGCGGCCTGTTCCTCGCGAAGAGTCGAGGCCTCCGGCGCTTTGTGGAACACCGTGGCGATGCGTCGGGACAGACCCCGAAGCATCCGGGCTTCGGGGCGTTTGGCCAACATGCAGTCGATCATGGCCGAGGCGACGCGGTACTCGATGGCTGCGGGCTCCAAGGGGGTGCCGGCTTCGAGGGCGCGAACCAATCCGACCCACCCAGCACCCGTCAGATCCGCGAGGCGCATGTCGCTGGGGGCGAAGACGAAGAGGCGCGTGGCCATGGATTGCACCATGGGGGCGTGGGTGTCGAAGGTGCTGCGGGAGAGCGTCGTTGCGTTCATTGGGGGCATTCAGCTGGGGGCATTCAGCGCGAGGTCTCAGGCGGCGCGGGCCGTTCGGGGGCGAGAGGCGCTCGGGGCCGTCGGTCCTGAAAGGGCATCGAGCAGGCCGCTCATGGTGGCCGGGGCGATATCCTCGGGAACGCGTGGCCCGTTGGTGATGGCATGAACCGGCAGCCCGGAGATGGCTGGCGCTGCTGCGAGGGCCGTGGGGCGATGGCACTCGTCGAGTTTGGTGATGATGAGGCCCGTGGGGCGCAGGCCCCCAAGGCGCGTGATGGTGGCCTCGGTCTCGAGTTCGCTGACCCCCGCCGGGATGCACGCAAGAACCCACGCCGCCCGGTTGGTGACGTTGGCCGCGAGGCCGGCGAGCTCCTCGGGGCTCGAGCTGCCGCTCGTATCGACGATCACAAGATCACTCGTGCACGCCTGCACCAGCTCGGTGAGCGACTGCTCTGGTCCCACTGCAGCGAACTCGGCGCCGATCAAGGTGGCGAAGCGTTTGAGTTGGTAGCTCGCTCCCACCCGCTGGGTATCTGCAGCGATGAGCGTGACGGTTTGCTCGTGATCGAACACCGCGCGGGCCGCAAGCTTGGCGGCAGTGGTCGTCTTGCCAACACCCGTGCGCCCCACCAGCGTGATCACCTGGCGCCCCTCGGCGGGGACGGGGAACGGAGCCACGCGCAAGAAGGTGCTGAGCGCCTCCCGAAAGCGCTCGGTGTCGGTGCTGGCCTGCGCGCTCACCCGCTTGTCGTGCATGAGCGTAGAGATGCGTCGGGCCACATCACCGGTGAAGCCTCGCTCGGCCAAGAATGCCGTGGTTGCCGCGCGACCACGGACGGCGCGCGCAGGTGTCTTGTTTGTGGGCATGTTCTCGCGCAGCGCGGACAGCTCGCTCATGATGCGCGGAAGGGTGCTCTCGGCCCGAGCAACGGCGCTGCGCAGTTGCCGTAGGTCCGCGCGAATCAGATCATTCTCCACGGGCTTCGGGGGGGCCTCTGTCTCGTATAGGCGCGCGCCGAAGGGGCGCTTGGGCGCGGCTGGGGCCGGCTTGGGCGGCGGGGCCACGGAGACCTCGATGTCTTTGAAACCCAGAAGGCCAGCGATGCCTTTGCGCGGTACCCGGGCGCTATCGATGATGACGGGCGGCGCACCGAGCTGGGTCTCGGCGTTGCGTCGCGCTTCGTCGGCAGTGGCTCCACGGAATCGTTTGGGGTCCATGTTCTTGGGTCCTTCTTTGGGTTAGGCCGCCGCCGGAGAGAGTGCGGCGACGAAGCGGAGCGGTACCTGCGGTTCGAGTTCTCGGAAGGAGATGACCTGGAGCTGGGGCAGCTTTCGGTCGAAGATGGCGCGGACATAGCGGCGCAGGTCCGGGGGGCACACGACCACGGGCGTTGCGCCCTGGGCGTTGAACTGCGGCAGCGTGCGCTCGGCGTGTGCGGTGAGTGCACCCAAGAGCTCCGGCGCCGGGGCTCCGCCGTTGCCCGTGGCAATGTCGCGCAAGGAGCCACGGAGCACCGTCTCGGTCTCGGGGCTGAGCGTCAGCACGCAGACGGCGCCGTCGCTGCCCCGGAGCTTGGTGGTGATCTGCGATGCCAGGCGCTCACGCACGAGCTCCGTGAGCTGTTCGGCGTCTTTGGTCTGCGGGGCGAGCTCGGCCAGGGCCTCGAGGATGGACCGGAGGTCTCGGATGGAGATGCCTTCGCGGAGAAGGTTGCGCAGTACACGGAGCACGTCGCCATGTGAAAGCAAGTTCGGGACCAAGTCGTCGACGAGGCGTGGCGCCACGCGGGCCAAGAGGTCGAACAGGTGCTGGAGCTCCTGGCGGCCAAGCAAACGATGGGCGTTTGTTCGGAGGGCTTCGGACATATGCGTCGCAACGATGGTGGCGTGGTCGACGACGGCGTGGCCCAAGGCTTCGGCGATCTCGCGGTCTCGCGGCAGAATCCAGCGTGCGGGCAAGCCAAAGGTAGGATCCACGCAGGGATCGCCGTCCACTGCCGGAGCGCTCTCGTCCGTGGCCATCGCCAAAAGTTTGCCGCGGCGACAAGTCCCTGACGCGATGGGGACACCCAGCAACATCACGCGGTAGTCGCCGGGGGCGAGCTCCAGGTTGTCGGTGACGTGCACCGGCGGCACCACGACGCCGAGCTCTTTGGCGACCTGCAGGCGCAGCGCCGCGACACGGCTGAGCAGGGTACCACCGGCTGCGGCGTCCACGATGGGGGTGAGTTCGTAACCGATTTCCAGCGAGAGCATGTCGAGGGACAAGGCGCTCTCGACCTGCTCCATCGGGTCTTTGGCGACGTCTTTGCCCGCGGCCTCGGCGCTCGGGTCTTGGGCAACGCCGGGGCTCTGAATCTTGCGGGCGAGCACCGCGAGCACCAGGGCCAGGGCCGTGCACGGGACGAAGGGCATGCCAGGCATCAGGCCCAAAAGGCAAACGACGCCGGCGGTCATGTAGATGGGCCGGGGCCTCGAGAAGAGCTGGGTGCCAAAGGCCCTGCCGATCTGGTCGCCGGTGGCGCTTCGCGTGACGACGATGCCGGACGCCGCCGAGATGAGCAGCGACGGCATTTGCGAGACCAACGCGTCACCGACGCTGAGGACCGAGAAGGTCTCGGCGGCCTCGGCCAGGCTCATCCCGCGGGACATGCCCAGGATCAAACCGCCGATGAGGTTGATGGCGGTGATGAGCAAACCCGCGATGGCATCGCCGTGCACGAACTTGCTGGCGCCGTCCATGGCGCCGTAAAAGTCGGCCTCGCGCTCCAGATCTCGTCGCTTCTTCCGCGCCTGGTCGGCGGTGATGGCCCCGGACGACAAGTCCGCGTCGACGGCCATCTGCTTGCCGGGCATGGCGTCGAGGGTGAAGCGCGCCGCAACCTCGGCCACGCGACCTGCACCCTTCGTCACCACGACGAAGTTGATGACCACGAGGATGAGGAACACCACGAGGCCGACGAGCACGTTGCCCTCGACCACGAAGCGACCGAAGGCCTCCACGACGGCGCCGGCGGCGCCGTTGCCCTCGTTGCCGTGAAGCAAGATGAGCCGCGTGGTGGCCACGTTCAGGCTCAAGCGCAGCAGCGTGGCCACCAAGACGAAGGCCGGGAAGGCACTGAACTCGAGGGCCTCTTGGATGAAGAGCGCCGTCAGGAAGACTCCCACCGCGAGGGCCAAGGAGCATCCGAGCAGGACGTCCAGCAGCCAAGCCGGCAGCGGCAGCACCATCATGAGGACGATGCCGATGATGGCCAAGGGGACGCCCGCGTCCCACCGCCAGTCCCGTTTGCTTTCAGCGCCAGTGGAACTCACGTCCCGGGCAGCTGCAGATCCCGTGCCCCTGGGGCCGCCAAAGGGATTCTCGCGGCGATTCTTTAGCTTTGGCCCCGGCGGCCGTCACGCAGCTGGAAGACGAACGCCAAAACCTTGGCGACCGCAGCGAAGTGCTCTGCGGGCACGGGCTGCCCGATGGGCACGGCTGCATCGATGGCCCTGGCGAGCCTTCGGTTTTCGATGATGGGAATGCGGTGACGGCGTGCTTCGGCGCGAATTTGCAGTGCGATGGCGTCGTGTCCTTTGGCGACGACCACCGGGGCTGCGTCTTTCTCGCTGTAACGGAGCGCCACAGCGACGTGCGTCGGGTTGGTGATGACCACCGTCGCCTCTTTGACACCCTTGAGCGACCGGCTCCGGGCAAGTGCCTTGGCGCGCTGCCGCATGCGCCCTTTGACCTTGGGATCGCCGTCCTCGGACTTCTGCTCGTCCATGATCTCTTTGCGGGACATCCGCATGCTGCGGTTCGTGCGATACCAGCTGAGTCCGTATTCGACGCCAGCCATGGCCAAGAGGGCGATAGAAAGTGGCGTGGCCACCTGTAGGGCGACAGCGCCTAGCGCAGAGGCGGCCCCGCGAAAGGGGACCCGGGACAGTGTGAGCAACGCGGCTCCGTGCTCCCGCAACACCCGGTAGCTCACGCCCCCAATGGCCACCACGCGAAGGAGGGCAATGCTGGCCTCGAAGGCTGGTTCTTTGAGCGTGACCCACTGCTGAAAGCGCGGCATGGGGTTCAGCCGCTCGGGTTTGAAGGCCACGAGGTCCCAATCGAAGCGGATGCCGCTCTGCAAAAAGCCGACGCCCAGGCCGACAACGGCACACAGTAGCGATGCGGGCAGGGTCAACCCGAGGAGCGTCAGCGACGAGGCGCGGAGGCGTGGGGTCGGGTCTTGGACCACCTCGAGGGCCAGGCTGCTCCAGCATGTGTGGAAGAGGGAACGCAGCGCTTCGGCGATGAAGGGGGTGCAAAGGGAGACGCCGCCGAGGAGTAGGGCCAAGGCCAAAGCGCCGCCGGCGTCCCGGCTGCGAGCAAATTGACCTTCTTTGCGCCCTTGTTCCTTTCGTCTTGGGGTTGCGTCGAACTCCTTGTTGTCGTCACTCTGCCCGCTCATGGTCCCTTCCTGGTGGCCACACTACGGGTGACCAACGTCCCAGGTACGGGCCGTCAGCTGAAAGTGTGCCCCAAGCCCCTCGAGCATGTCCCGGGCGCCGCCAGCACAGGTCACGATGCCGGCCAGCATCATGAGGCCGAGGCCGACGTTGAAGAGCTGAAGCTGCGGTGAGCTGCGGGCCACCATGGCCAGGGCCAGCTGCAGAACGAGCGTAACCCCGGCCACAGGCATGGCCAGGGAAACACCTGCGCTGAGGGAATCGCCCGCCAGGGAGATCAAGAGCGGCGCCGCGAGATGCGCCCCATGCGCGCTGCCCAAGGGGACCGCATCGAAAGAGCGCAGCAAGTGCGCAAACGCCATGCGATGCACGCCGGACGACACCAGGACCAGCATGCCGAGGAGCGTGAACAGTCGCCCGAGCGCCGATTCGTGTGCCTCCGTGTGAGGGTCCATGACCTGGGGCATCGTGAGGCCCATGGACGCCGACACCGAGGTGCCCAGCACGTCTGCAGCCAAAAACACGATGCGATGTGCGATGCCCATCAGGGCGCCGCACAGGACCTCGCGCAGCACCGGGACCGTCATGCGCAGATCGAGCGCCGTGGGGGCCGACCGGGTGTCCACCGAGAAGATCAGCGAAAGGGACAAGATGACGGCGAGTCCGATGCGCTGTGAAGGAGTCGTGAAATGCGCCGGAAACGGCGAGAGGGCCACAAACGCCCCGATGCGGCAGATGAGCAAGGCGCCCGTGATCATGGCGGGTCCAAGGAACGCCTCGGCGATGTTCAATGCACCACCTGACCGATGTCGCTGAGGCAGGCCTTGGTGTACCGGATGAGCTCCGCAGAGAGCGCAGGGCCCACGAGCACGAGTGTGAGTCCCACAACGACGACCTTGACCACGTAGCTGAGGCTGGCTTCGTTGACCTGCGTCGCCGCCTGCAGAAGGCCGACGACGAGCCCCGCGATCAGTGACGAGAGCAGCACCGGGGTGGCCACGAGCAGCGTCGCGCGGAAGAAAGCTTGGGCCAGATCGTGGTTCATCCGACGCCGAAGCTCGACAGCAGAGAGGTGACCAGGAGGTTCCAGCCGTCTACCGCAACGAAGAGCAGTAGCTTGAGCGGCAGGCTGATGCTCGTGGGCGGCACCATCATCATGCCCATGGACATCAGGGCCGACGACACCACGAGGTCGATGACCAGGAAGGGGAGGAGCACCAGTACTCCCATCTGGAATGCCGTGGTGAGCTCGCTCACGACGAAAGCCGGTGCCGCCACGCGCAACGGGACGTCGGCTTCGACCTTGGGCATCGGTATTTTTGCGGCGTTACAGAACAGCGCCAGGTCTTGCTCGCGCGTTTGGCGCAACATGAAGCTGCGGATGGGCACCGTTGCGCGCTCCATGGCCTCGGCCTCTTTGATCTTTCCGGCAACGTAGGGCTCGTAGGCGTCGGTCATGACCCGGTCGACGACGGGTGTCATGGTGAAAATGGTGATGAAAATCGCGATGCCCACCAAGACTTGGTTGGGGGGCGACTGCGGCGTACCGACACCCTGACGCACGAACGAGAGCACGATGACGGTCCGGGTGAACGACGTCATCGTGAGCACGATGGCCGGCAGCAGCGACAGCAGCGTGAGCAGCGCAAGGATCTTGAGCTGCGGCGCCAGCGGGGAGTCCCCCAAGGCGAGGGCGGGGTTCAAGGTCGTCCTCGGCGTCGACGTAGACTTCGCGCCTGGCTCTCACCATCTCGGTCGTCGTCGTCGTCATCGTCCACCGCGCGCAGCGAGATCACGGGCGCACGCGTCGATTTGCACTGGGTTTGGCCGAGCAGTGCGGCGAGTTTCTTGCCGAAGGGGTCAACGGCGGGTTCCGGTGCGATCGGCTCGTTTTCGGCTTCGTCAGCGGTGTCTTTGGACTCCAAGCTGGCAAGCGTCGTGATGCTGGAGCCCGTGATCCCAAGTAGCAACGTGCTGTCGTGCACCCGGACGACCACGAGCTCACCGCGGTGGCCCACACTGGTGCGACCTTGGATGGTGATCTCCGCGCGCGCACTTGCCGGGGCGAGTTGTTGTTTGCGGCGGCGCACCACGTAGAACGCCGCGGCGCCCAGCAGGACGACCACGCCGACGCCCTTGGCCCAGGACGAGCCTTCGTCTTTTGTGGCGAGGGTCACGGGTTTGCTTGGTCGCAACACGACGGGTTGCGCGGATGCTGCGGCCGGAGCCACGTCTTCGGCCGCAGCCGAGCTCGCGAGTGTTGCGCAGGTCAAGAGTGCCCCGAGGGCCGCCAAGTGCTTCATTCTGGCCCCCGCTCGGCAGCGCTGGCGGAAGCGATCTCGACGATGCGAACGCCGTAGCGGTCGCCGACCACCACGGGCTCCCCGCGGGCAATGAGCTTGCCGTTGACGTAGATGTCGAGCAGGTCGCCCGCGGTCTTGGGCAGTTCGATGGTGGCGCCGGCGCGGAGACGAAGCACGTCGGCGATGCGCATGCGTTTGCGGCCGAGCTCCAAAGTGACGTCCACTTCGACCTCTTTGAGGACGCTCAAGTCGGCCTTCGCCATGCCCGGGCCGCCGTCGACTGTTTCGTTGGTGCTCATGGGTCTCCGTCGGGGTGCGGCAAGTTCGTGCCGCAGCGCCAGAGCTTTCATGTTTCGTGCCCGGGGTAGCCCGCGGCCTAAGTCGTTGAATCCACTTGGTAGCCGCCGCGTGGCGCCATCTTCCTGGCGCGCAAGCGTCATGGGGTTGGCTGTCGTGACCGTTTGCGTGGCCGTTCTTCCATCTTGGAGGTTCGGGATGAGTGCGCCGGTGGACGACAGTCATGGGGACGCTGCATTGCCCGTTTCGCTTCGGCCGCCGCCGCCCGCCCCAACGTTGACGGCGGCACCGCCGTCGGAGCCTTCGCCCGCTGCAACGGCCGAAGGGTCTCGGCCGGCGTCTCCCGCAGCAGGGCCGACGTCCCCCGCAGCGGCGCCCGCGACCAAGGACGCGACGGCTCCCATGGCAGCGGCGCCCGCTGCCAAGGCCTCCAAGCTCGACGATCCCCGGGTTCTGCTCGCGGCTGTGGCCGTGGTGGCCATGGTGTCGTCGCTGCTGGGCGCGAGCGCCCCAGCGCTCGTTCGGCCGCATCATGCCTCGGCGGAAGCGGCTTCGGCGACCGGGCCCGGTGATCATCACGGCGCCGCTGCGCCGAGCGGTAGTGCGTCGGGAAAGGGGCGGCACGAGGGCGCCGACCACGAAGGGCCGTCCCACGCCGGCGCCGACCATGGGGCTGCGGGGGACGAACCGGGGAGACCGCGGTCAGGGCGCAAGCACCTTGGGCGTTCTCCAGAGCAAGAGGAGCCTCCCGCCACCGATGCCGCCGACGCGGGGGTCCAGGCGACAGGACACGACGCGCGGGATGGCGCGGCCCCGGCGCCCGCCCATGTTGTCCTGGACCTCAAGAACGCGGCGTCGCTCGAAGCCCACCTCCCCAAGAGTTTCGTGCGGGGTGGCGGGAAAGAGGGGGCCTCCGGAGCCAAAGCCCCTGATGGTGCCGGACATCCTGCGCCGGAGGGCTCGACACACGTTGGGGGATCCCACGGCGAAGCTGCAAGTCCCGGAGCCGCTGCAGCGCACGGCGCGACCGGTCACGAGGCTCCGGGACACAAAGAATCGGGGCACAAGGAATCCGAGCATGTGGCCCCAGCGCATGGTGGTGCCGGCCACGAGCCTTCTGGGCACAAGGAAGCTGGGCACAAGGAAGCTGGGCACAAAGAAGCTGGGCACAAAGAAGCTGGGCATTCGCCTCCTGCGCACGGCGGGCCAGGGCATGAGGCCTCGCCAAACGCTACGCACGGGGCGGGGCACTGAGCGATGCGTCAAGCGCACGGCGGGCGCCAGTGGGCTGACATGGTGCCGCTGGCGGCCCGGGCGCGACGCGACGAACAATCGCCTCATTTTTCCACAGATCGTCGTGGCACAAGGGCTGCAGTGCCCTGGGCATGCCCAACGATCCCGAAGGCCGCGAGACTGTGCCGCCCTCCATCGACACCATCCTCGCGCTTCCTCGCGACGTGCGCGTGGACGAGATCGCGGACACCTGCCGCGAAGAGGTACTTCGATTCGTCAACGAGACCCGAGATGGCTCGTGGACGAAACTTGAACTCGCGCTTTGGCTGACGGGTCCTTACGAGCGCATCACCGGGCCCGCCACGCGGGTGCTCCTCGAGCGTACCGGCGAGGCGCCACAGTCGGGCCCAAGTCTGCACGTTGCGGCGAGTCCAAGCACCGTGCGCCGCATCATCGAGCTGGCCCGAAGCGAGGTCATTGCCGTCATCGACTGCCTGCGTAGCGACGAGATGGGCGCAAGCTTCGCGCTCTCGGCTTTGTCCGGCGGCCTGGTGGCTCCCTGCGAGGACGAGTGCGGGGCCCGGGGGTGGCTTCCGGTCAGTCGCAGCAACATGAGCCTCACCGATCGCCTCCTCTCGCTGCTTGCCGTTGACTACCTGAAGCGGCCGGATGCGCACGAACACGTTCGCGTGTGCGAGGTCTGCGAGAACGTCTGCTTCGACGAGGTCTGCACGCATGCAGTCCGTAGTCACGGCCCGCAGAGCGGCTTTGCCTCGCACGAGAGCGAGGCGCCGGAAACGTCTCGCGAAGTCGCCTAGTCCACTCTCCGCTTGTCCCTCCCGTTACCAAGAAGAGTCCAAGATGTTCCGCTCCCTTCAGATCGCGTCGACGGGCATGATTGCCCAGGAAACCAAGCTCGATACCATCGCCAACAACCTCGCCAACGCGAACACGAGTGGCTACAAACGCCAGGACGTCGAGTTCGAGGACTTGCTGTACCAAAGCCTCGGCGGCGCCAGTGTTCGGGGGGGCGCCCCGGGCCCCACACAGGTTCAGGTGGGGGCGGGCTCGCGCATCGCTGCAACCTCCCGTGCATTTGCCCAGGGCCCCATCCAGCAGACGGGCAACCCCCTGGACATTGCCATCGAAGGGCAGGGGTTCCTTCAGGTGACGCGTAGCAACGGCGAAGTGGCATACACCCGCGCCGGCAGCCTCAAGGTCGATGCGCAGGGACGCCTTGTCACCAGCGAAGGCCTCGCCATCGAGCCTGCGGTCAGCGTGCCGCCCGACGCCACGCGCATCACCATCAACCCCGACGGCGCGGTCACGGCCACGCAACCTGGGCAGAGCCAGGTCACCAACCTGGGGCAGCTCCAGCTCGTCAGCTTCGCCAACCCCGGAGGCCTGAGCGCCATTGGCCACAACCTGTTCGAGGCGTCGCCGGCGGCCGGCGAGGCCCAGGTGGGGGCCCCCGGCGTCGAAGGGCGCGGCACCTTTTTGCAGGGAGCCGTCGAAGGGTCCAATGTCGAGGTCGTCTCGGAGATGATCGGCCTCATCCGCGCGCAGCGCGCCTATGAGGTCAACTCCAAGGTGATCTCTGCTGCTGACGAGATGCTGCGCAACGCGGCACAGGTGCGCTGATGACGTGTTCGTGGCGCAGAACGTGGTGTGTGGCGGTGTTGCTGCTTGGCCTCGGCGTCCACGGGTCCCTGGCCTCGGCGGCGCCGGGCAACGCAGCACCGGCCGAGGTGTTGGTCTCGGCGCCCCAGGTGGTGCTTGGCGATGTCGCCCCGCACGTGCCCGAGGCGCATCGAGGCACGCCGCTCTGCGCGAGCCCTCCGGCGCATGGCTCGCGCTTGCTGACCCGCGAGGAGATCCGCGCAGCGTTGGTGACCCAGAACGTGAAGTTCGAGGGAAGCCTTCCGGCGTCGGTGCGTGTGGTTCGCAAAATGCAGCTCCTGAGCCCCAAAGAAATCGAGTCGCTGTCGGCAGCAGCGCTCACGGGACCCATGCCCAAGGGGGCAACGCTCAAGCGCGTTCGCGCCTTGGGGCCCTTCGCCGTGCCCGCGGGCTGGTCCAGCGCCGAGGTCTCGCTGCCGAAGCCGCCCCGCCGCACCGGTGAGCACGCACAAGCCACCAGCCTGATACTGCTGCGTGACGGGCAAAACATCGCCACGGTCCCCGTGATGGTGGAGATGCAGCTCAGCGAGGCTGCGGCCCGCTTCGATGTGCCCAAGGGCAGCAGCATTCAACTGACCGTTCAGCACGGCAGCGTCGTCGTTCGCGCGCAAGCCACCACCTTGGCGGATGGCGACGTGGGCAGCGTGGTCGCGGTGAGCGTTCCGTCGGGCAAACACCTGCACGCCCGCCTCGAGTCTGCGGAGCGGGCGATTTCTGTGGAGGGACGACAATGAGGACGATCTATCTGGCAGTGACCGCAGCGTTGGGTCTTGTGGCGTGTGGCCCGGCCCACGTGGCTCCCTTTGTGCCGCGGCAGCGCGTGTACACCGCGGGCAACTATGCGCTCAAAGACGCCGCTGCTCGCCCGGGCAGAGGTTCGCTGTTCTCCGAGGCCACGCCGGGGTTCCTGGAGGACACCCGTGCGCATCGTGTGGGGGACACCATCGTCATCCGCATCGAGGAGAACGCCGACGCTGCGGGGGGCTCGAACACCACATTGCAGCGTGATTCTTCGGGCACGAGCGGGGTCACTGCCATGCTCGGAATTCTTCCGGCGCTCAAACGTGCATACCCAGGCATGGACCCCCAGAAGCTCTTCGAGTTTGGCGCGAAGTCTGCATTCTCCGGCGATGGCGCCACCACGCGGCGCGGTCAGCTCACGGGGTCGCTTGCAGTGCGCGTCGTCAAAGAATTGCCTAACGGCGACCTTTACCTCGAGGGCACCAAAGTGGTCCTCATCAACAACGAAGAACAGCACCTTTACGTGTCTGGACTGGCCCGCACCGCCGACATCGGTCCGGACAACAGCATGTCTTCGTCTCGCGTGGCAGACGCGCAGATCGAGTTTACCGGCCGCGGCGACGTGGCGGATCAGCAGCGCCGCGGGTGGGCCGCCCGGGCACTCGACGCCATCAACCCCTTCTGAAGAACGCACCCACATGATCCCATCTCGAAGCGTCCTGCGGCTCCTTTCGTTCTGCGCTGCTCTGGTCTGTGCGCTTTCGCCGCGACCGGCGCGCGCCGAACGCCTGCGCGACATTGCGGAACTCGCAGGTGTCCGGGACAACCAGCTCTTGGGCTTTGGGCTCGTGATGGGCTTGTCCGGCACCGGCGACGACGTGTCCGTGCCCTTTGCGGCGCAGTCTACGTTGTCTCTCGTGCGGCGCCTCGGGCTGCAGGTCGACCCCAAGCAGCTGCGCTTGCGCAACGTCGCCGCCGTGGTGGTTACGGGCACGTTGCCCGCATTCGCCAAGTCTGGAACCAAAATTGACGTAACCGTGAGCTCCATCGGAAATGCGCGCTCTCTGGCCGGCGGCACCTTGGTACAGGCGGTCTTGAAGGGGCCCGACCAGCACGCCTATGCCGTGGCCCAGGGCAGCGTGCTCATCATCGGGTCCGAGGCCCGCGGCGCGTCCGGGTCGGTGGTCAAGAGTGGCACGACCACGGCCGGGCGTATCCCCGAAGGTGCCATCGTCGAGCGCGAGGTTCCGGTCACGTTCGATAGTGCCGAGGGCTTGCGGCTCTCGCTCCGCGCGCCGGGTTTTGGCACCGCGGCCAATGTGATCGCTGCCATCGACAAGAAGCTCGGCCCCAACACCGCGTCCGCCAGCGACGGTGGGGCCGTGCTGGTCAAGGTGCCCGCCGAGTACCAAGGCAAAACCGTGGAGCTCATGAGCGTCCTCGAAGAAATCGAGGTGGTTACCGTGCGCCGGGCGCGTGTGGTGATCAACGAACGCACGGGCACCGTGGTGGCCGGAGGCGATGTGCGCCTGGCACCGGTCGCGTTGGTGCACGGCAGCCTCACCATCGTGGTCAGCGAGACCCCCGCAGTGTCGCAACCCAATGCCGCGCCGCTTGGACGGTCCGCGGGGCAGACGGTGGTTGTTCCGCGCTCGAGCCCCGGGGTGCAAGAAGGTGCGGGGGAGGCCAGTCGCAGCGTCACCTACCTGCCGGCCGCGCCGCAACTAAGCGACGTGGCGTCTGCCCTTGGCACCTTGGGCCTATCGCCCCGTGAACTCACTGCCGTTCTTCAAGCATTGCGCTCCGCCGGGGCGCTCGAAGCCGAGGTTTTGGTCCAATGATCCGCGTTGCCCCCAGTGCCACCAGCAAAACCACGCAGCCTACAGAGGCACAGCCTGCGGCCAAAGCGGCCAAAGAGCTCGAAGGCGTGTTTCTTCGGCAGCTGCTGTCCACGGCCAAATTCGGTGGGGCCAAAGCGGGTAGCACCTATGGAGGTATGGCCGTCGACGCGCTTGCGTCGGGGCTCAGCGATGCTGGTGGTGTTGGCCTTGCAGCCATGATCGAGCGTTCGCTCGATACACATCGAGCCCCGCCCGCGGCCGCTGCGGCCAAAGACAAGGGGAGTGTTGACCCATGAAGATCCAGAACGGGTACCTGCGGCACGATCCCGAGATCGCCACCCGCGATGTGGACAAGGCGGGAACCGGCGCGCGCAAAGAGGCCGTGGGCAGCCCCGCAAGCGAGATCGCCTCTTCGGTGAAGGTGACCATCTCCGAGCGCGCAGGCCAGCTGACCGCCCGCTCGGCCGAGAGCTCCGCCCGGCTCGAACGCCTCCGCGCCTCCATCAAAGAGGGGACGCTCGTCCCCGACTCCAAGGCCATCGCGGCGCAGTTGCTTTCCCGGAGGACGTCGTGACCGTGTCCAAGCAGCTTGATGCGCTTGCAGAGCTTCTCGCCGAAGAACGCTCGGCGCTCCGCTGTCTCGACGCAGACCGCGTCGAGGCGCTTGCGGGGCAGAAGCAATCTTTGTTGGTCGAGCTTTCGGCCCTTCGGGGCACGTTCGCCGCGCAAGAAACCGCGCGCTTTACCGCGCTCCGCGCAGAGCTGCGCGACAACCTACTCTTGTTGCTCCACGCCAAAGATTGCGTGGCTGGGGTGGTGGCCGCCCTCCGAGAGGCCCATGGCACCACTGGGGTGCAGGTCTCGGTTCGAGGGTAAGCACCATGGGCTCACTGCAGGCACTGCTCGGTATCGCACGCGACGGGCTCTCGGCCCAAGCCGCGGGGCTCGAGATCACGAGCCAGAACATCAGCAACGCCAACACCCCGGGGTATGTCCGACGGGTCGCGCGTTTCGAGACCGTGAGCCACAGTCTCGGCGTTCGCACGATGACTGCCGGTCGCACCGCGAGTCAGTTTACGGCGCAACGCGTGATGGCCGAGGCCGCCAAACGCGGCAGTGCCGAGGCCCGGGCGGGGCGACTTGCGGGCATCGAGGCCATCGTCGCGCCGGAGACGTCTGGCGTCCGAGAGCGCCTGAGCGCGTTCATGGGGGACTTTTCGTTGCTCGCCGCCAACGGTGCCGATGCCGGCGCGCGGCAGGTGGTGCTGGCCGATGCCCAGGCGTTGGCCGGCACCGTTCGCGATACCGCCGAAGCCTTGCAGCAACAGCGCGGCGCTCTGCTCACGGATGCCCACGGCGTCATTGCCGAGATCAATGAGCGCACCTCCAAAATTGCAGAACTCAACGGGCAGATCCTTCGGGCGACGGCCTCGGGGGACGCACCGTCGGACTTGCTCGACACGCGCGACAACTTGGTGCGAGAGGTCGTCGACCGTATTGGCGGCACTGCGCTCCGCAGCGAGCGAGGCGAGGTGACTCTCTGGGTGGCGGGCACGACACTCGTCGACGGCACGAGCGCCAATGCGCTGGTGCTCGATACCGATACCTCGGACTCCTTGCGGTTGCGTACCCAGGCTGGCAGCACGTTGCAGGCCGATGGCCTCGCCGGTACCTACGGAGGCCTTCGCGAAGTGCGTGACGTAGACCTGCCGGCGACCCAGGCGAGCCTCGATACGTTTGCCTTCGAGCTGGCCAATCGCGTGAATCAGGCGCATCGGGCAGGTGTGGGGCTCGACGGCGTTGCCGGACGGGATCTGTTCTCTACGTCGCCCACTGCGGCCGGAGCGGCCATCACGTTGTCGGTCAGCGCCGGCATGACGGACGCGAAGTTCATCGCCGCCGCGAGCGACCCCGGCAAGCTCCCGGGCGGCGGCGATGTGGCGACCGTCATTGCCGGCCTCGAGCGCGCTGTCGTTGGTGGAACAAGCCTGGGAGGCCTTGCAGCGGCCACGCCCACGGAGGCCGGGGTTCGGCGCGCCGGTGCCGAGCAAGAGCTGGCCTTGCGCGAAGACACCTTGCAGCAGGCGGACTTTCAGCACTCCAGCGTCGTTGGTGTGTCCATCGACGAAGAGATGATCCAGCTCAGCAAATTTCAGCAGGCATACCAGGCGCAGTCCCGCGCCCTCGCCGTGGCCGACGAACTTCTGTCCGATCTGATGAGGCAATTGTAGTCATGCGCGTCACTGACTCCATGCGAAGTGCGACCGCACTGCGGCTCCAGGCCGGCGCAAGCACGCGCTACGAGATGGCCCAGCGTCGCGCGGCGTCGGGGCAGCGGGTCCAGGCGCCCAGCGACGACCCGCGGGCCTACGCCCGGGCCGAGACGTTGCGCCAGCAGATGAGCACCATCGACGCGCGGGTGCGCAGCGCCGGCGTTGTGCGGGGTGATCTGGAGCTGTCCGAAGGGGTGCTCGCCGAGGCGAGTGAGATCATGACCCAGGCCAGCGAGCTCGCCGTGCGTATGCGCAGCGGCACCATGTCTGCAGGCGACCGAAGCGCGGCTGCCTCCGAAGTGCTGGGCTTGCGTGATGCATTGCGCAGTCTGGCGAACACCCAGGGCAGTCGCGGTTACCTCTTTGCGGGGACCCAAACCGATGCTCCGCCAGTGGATGCAGCGTTCGCGTTTGTGGGCCGCGACGATGCCATGAACGTTCAGCTCAGCGACACGCTAAGCATCCGGAGCAACGTCAGCGGGGCGTCGGCCTTTGCGAATCCGGCGGGAGTCGACGTCTTTGCGGCGTTGACGAGCCTTTCACAAGCCCTGAGCGCAGGCGATCCCGCGGCCATCGGCGCTGCCATGGACCCCATCGCCGCCGGGCGCGCCCAGCTGACCTCGGCCCGCGTGGACGCAGGGTTGCTTGCGCAGCGCGTGACCCGCGCGACGGAGGTGGGCGAGGGGACCCTGTTCCAGCTGCAGAAGTCACTTTCGAGCGAGACCGAAGTCGATGCCGCGTCGTCGTACTCGGCTCTCCTGAGCGCGCAACAATCGTACGAACGCAGTATCGCCGTGGCGCGCCAGTTGCTCAGCATGTCGTCGCAAGGCGGCTCGTAGCGTCGCACGGGCCATCGCTAGGGGGTGTCCCTAGATTCGCGAAGCGCATCTTCCACGTAAGCGTGCCCGTGCCCGATCTCGGGTAGCCCGATCCGGAAAAATGAGCGGTCGCTTGCCCCCGATGGACCTAGTGGGACCCATGTGCCTGGGCAGGTCGGTTACCTATGTACCTTGGCTGCACCCTGGTTGCACCACCGCACCCCCAATCGAGCTTGTTCGGGTACGGGCACGGGCACGCTTACGGGGAAGACGAGTATAGGGAGAGGCCCTAGCGTACGACGAACACGTGCGGGGTCACGCCCGCACCCCCCGAAACGCATCGCGGTGGCAGTGCCGGACTTTGGCCGGGACCGTTGGGTGTCGTGATCGCTAGCGCGGGCAGGGGGTAGCGAATGGGACCGGCCATCCTTTTCTTGGGCGCGCGGGCGAGTCGTGGCGGACCCGATCCGCGCTTGCCGCCGAGGCCCTCGACCGGGGTCCGGCCCATCGGTTCGGAATCGAAGGGGGCCTCCGACGCTGCCGCGCGGGACCGGTGCGGGGCGTGACGCGGAACGGGTCGCGGAGCGCTGCGCGCGTCACACGCGCCGGTTGCGCGCAAGGACGGAGCGAGCGCGGGCGCGCCCTAGTTTGATCGCGCCTACCACGGGATGGGCTTGGAGGTGCGCGCACGCGATAGATGCGAGACGCAAAATCGACAGGGCGCACCGCTTCACTTGCGGATGACCCTCGGAGCCCTACCGGCTCCTCGCGTGCCGACGGGCCTTGGTTGGCGCTTTTTTTGGGGTCGCGCGAGCTCCCTGGAAGTGGGGGCGATGGGGGCTGCGGCAGGCGCTTTGGGCGCGCGCGTCGTGTGGTTTGGCGCCCAAAGCGTGACCCCTCGCGACAAGTGACTGGCGACAGGTTGCTATGGGCTTGTCGTTGAAGGGAAGCCGCGGCCGCGGCCATGCGCCCTTGGCCAACGCATGAACGTCGATGGCTTGCCTGGCCCGCGCTTGGCGCTACAGGTCGAAGCGGTAGCCCACGCGGAGAAGAGCTTGCCAAACGACGGTGTCTTCGGGAAGGGCGCTGCCCTGAAGGAACGCGCTTAGGTGCGGGCCGGCCACGAGCGCACCGGTGCCCAAAGACTTCCGGTAGGTGAGCTCTGCGGTGGCCCCGAACATGGATTGTGGCAAGACGTAGCCCACGCCGCCGGCGCCCGCGAAGAGACGATCGTTGAGCCGATGAAGATAGCGCACATCGAAGCCAGCGAAGGGGCGGGGCTCGAGGGCAAGCAGGGCGGAGACGCCCAGAATGCTCGATGGGCGTTCGTCCACATAAGCATCGGCACCGACGCGAAGGGTGGTGCTGGCGCGGGACAATCCCGGGGAACCATCGGTGGACGCGCTCTGCACCCCGCCCATCAGCTCCGTCGTGGCGCCGTAGACATACGCTTGTGCGCCAGCGCTGGTGGCGATGGTGAACAATCCAAAGGCAATGCCGGCGGCAACGAGTCGCTTCATGGGGCCCCTCCATCCGATGGTGTCTTTGCGCGCTCGGGGACCTTGATCACGATGTCCACGCGGCGGTTCTGCTGTTGCCCCTCTTTGGTGTCGTTGGCGACCAAGGGGCGAAACTCTGCGTAGCCCACGGCGGAGAGCTGCACCGCCGGCACGCCGCCCTCTTCGGCCAAGACCCCGAGTACTGCTGTGGCGCGGCTCGTCGATAGGTCCCAGTTCGAGCGAAAGCGTGCGGTGTGGATGGGGCGGTCGTCGGTGTGGCCTTCGACGCGCACGTCCAGTCGGTACTTCTGGAGCACCTGCCCCACGGCCAAGATGGCACTCTTGGCCTCGGGCTTGATGCTGTCGTTCCCGCTGTCGAAGAGCACGCCCGCGGGGAAGCGCAACACGAACTCGTTGCGGAAGGCCACGAGATCCACACCCAACACCGATGCGTCGGCGCCGCTGCCCAGGCGATCACGCAAGGCTTCGAGGTCGAGGCGCACGCTGTCTTCGGTGTCGATGCCCGTCGAGGGCTTCTCGCTGTAGCCCGCCGGTAGCAATCCTTGACCGGGCGCGGGGTAGAGGTCGAGGCCAAGGGATCTCGAGAACGACTCCGAAAAACGGCCCACTTTGCCCGAGTCCGTCCGGGACACGGCGAACATGACGACGAAGAATGCAAAGAGCAGGGTGATGAAGTCGGCATAGCTGATCAGCCAACGTTCGTGGTTCACGTGCTCCGGGTGCTTCTTCTTGCGCATGCTCGTTCCTTTTCGTTCCTTCGTGTCCGAGCTCTTGTGGCCTAGGGCGCTTGGGCGGCCGTAGGCCCCGGGCGCTTAGCCCTTGGGTTTGGCTGGTGCGTGCGCGCCCAGGAACTCGGCCAGACGGTCCCGAATCACCTTGGGGTTCGTGCCTTCTTGGATGGCCAGAACCCCCGTGAGCACCATGGTCATCGCCGTTACCTCGTCGCGGAGCCCAAGCTTGATGCGCCCAGCGAGCGGGAGGAACAGGATGTTGGCCACGGCGACGCCGTAAATCGTGGCGACGAAGGCGGCGGCGATACCGGCACCGACGGCGTTGATGTCCGAGAGGTTGCTCATGACGTGGATGAGGCCCAAAACGGCGCCGATGATGCCGACCGTCGGCGCATAGCCCCCGGCGGCTTCGAAGGCTTTGGCAGCGTCTTCACCGTGCTCTTCGTGGTGCGTGATGGCGATTTCCATGGTCTCGCGCACGGCGTTCGAGTCTGCGCCGTCGACCACCATCATCAGCGCCTTGCTCAAGAACGGGTCCGACGGCGTGACCTTCTCGAGAGCGAGAATGCCGTCGCGGCGCGCGCGCGTGGCGTAGTCGACGATCTCTTCGACGAGCTTGGCCGGGTCCACGCTGGGCTTCTTGAAGGTGCCGAGGGCCGCCTTCACCGATGCCTTGAGCGTGGAGACGGGGTACTGCACCATGGTGGCGCCGATGGTGCCGCCGAGCACGATGAGCGCTGCGGGGCCGCCCACCATGGATCCGGCGTGACCGCCTTCGAGCATGTTGCCGAAGAGGACGCAGACGAGAGCGATGATGATTCCGATAAGGGGTCCGGGTTGCATCCTGGGGTCCTCAGGCGGGCTCGCCGCTGGTTACGTCAATGACCACTTCGTCCATGCGCGCGAGGGCGCGGCGGTAGGCGATGACCCGCTCGACGAGCTCGTCGAGACTTTCGCGCACGATGAGCCGATGTCCGGTGAACAGCTCCAACGTGGTATCCGGCAGGGCGTCGGCCCAGCTTATGTGGTCCGGGTTGATGGCCACGATGCGGTTGTTCAGGCGCGTGAGCTTCAGCATGGTCGTAGAGGCCTGCGAGCAAGGAGCGGACCAACGCGTAGGGACGGCTGGCACGAGCGCTGCTTCACCCCCTTTCAATCCCCATGCGTACGCCCGATACATTGAACACCCTGCACCGCGCCCTGGACTTCCACGCCGAGCGGCACACTGTCCTCAGCGCGAACCTCGCGCATATGGATACGCCTGGGTTTCACCCGCTGGACCTGGCCCACGAGGGGAGCTTTTCCAGCGAACTTCGCGCCGCCATGACCACGACCAGCCCCGGCCATCGGGGTGGCACAAGCGTCAGCGAGTCGTCGGGGAGCGTCATCGAAGCGACGCAGGCTGTAGGCTTCGATGACAACGGCGTGAGCCTGGACCGCGAGGCGGCCAAGCTGGCGGCCAACAATGTGCGATACGACGCGCTCGCCAACGTGATGAGCCACTCGCTCTCGATGTTGAACTGGGCCGCCAACGACGGGAAGGGCGGCTGATGCGCAACAACGGAGTCGGTACCGGCCCTGGCGTGATGTCCGCGATGGAGATTGCCTCCGCGGGGCTCACGGCCCAACGCGGCCGCATGAATGCCATCGCCAGCAATCTGGCCAACGCGCGCACCACCAAAACCGCCGAGGGCGGGCCCTACAAGCGCATGGACCCCGTGTTCCAGGCCAAGCCCGTGGCGCCCGACTCCATGGACCCGGTCATGGCCAAGCTGAGCACCGTCGAGCTGTCGGAGCTGCGACCAGACCCCACACCGGGCCCGATGGTCTACGAGCCGGGTCACCCCGACGCGAATCCCGATGGGTTCGTCGAGTACCCCAACGTCAACGTCGTCACCGAGATGGTCAACCTCATGAGCGCGCAGCGCGCCTACGAGGCCGGCGTCACCTCCATCGAATCCATCAAAGCCATGGCGCGGGCGGCGCTCAAGATCGGTCAATGAGCGGAATTCGAGGCGTCGGCAATGGAGCAGCGGCACCGGAGCTTCCGGACATGCCGACGCTCGGCAACAAGGAGGCGCCCTCCAAGGGGTCTGCCTTCGAGGACGCCCTTGCCAACGCGCTCCACAGCACCTCGGCGCAGGCCAACGCGGCCGAAGACAAGGCCCGGGCGCTGGCCGAAGGAGGCACCGATGATCTCCACGGCACGATGATTGCGATGAAAGAGGCGGAGATCTCCGTGAAGCTCGTGGGCAGCATCCGCAACAAGCTCATCGACGCATTCCATGAACTCTGGAGGACCAGTGTCTGAAAGCCCCACCACCGTAGATCGGCTTCGCGAGAGCCTGCAAAAGGGCTGGGCTCGCTTTGCCCAGGCGCCCAAACCGTTGCGGGTGTTGGTGGCCGGGGCCGTGGCCACCATGGTGGTGTTCGGCGCGGTGCTCGGGGTGATGCACGCTTCGGAGCCCTACGCTCCGGTGTTTCGCGGTCTCGAAAAAGAGGATGCCGCGCTCGTCGTTCAGAAGCTCAAGGAGCAGAAAGTTCCGTACCGCCTCACCGATGGCGGCACGAGCGTGGAGATCCCCGAGGCGCGCATCAACGAAGTGCGGCTGGACCTTGCCGCCGCGGGCCTGCCGCGCGGGGGCGGTGTGGGCTTCGAGAGCTTCGACAAGCTGCGCCTCGGCGCCACGGACTTCGAGCAGAGGGTGCTGTACCGACGTTCGCTCGAGGGGGAGCTCGTTCGAAGCATCAGTGCCATGAAACCGGTGCAAAGTGCACGGGTGCACCTGGTCTTGCCCGAGCGGTCGGTGTTCGTCAGTCGCGCCGAGCCTGCTTCCGCCTCGGTCATCGTTGGTCTGAAGCCCCTGCAAACGTTGGGGGCGGGGGAGGTCAATGGCATCGTCGACCTGGTGGCGGCCTCGGTGCAGGGTCTGTCCAAGACCCGCGTCTCCGTTGTCAGTACCGACGGCAAGGTCTTGCATCGCTCGCGTGGCGACGGCGAGGAGGGTGCAGGCCAGGACGGCGAAGAAGAACAGTTGCGCGATCGCGCCATGGAACTCGAGCTGGAAGAACGCGCAAGGCAGCTCCTGGAGCGCGTGGTGGGCGTCGGCCACGCCGATGTGCGCGTTAGCGCCGAGGTCGAGCGGGCCAAGGTCGAGCGTGTGGAGGACCGCTATGATCCGACCAAAGCCGCCGTTCGCAGCGAGGAGCGCAGCGTCGAGCAACGCGCGCTGCAAGACTCTGTGGGGGGCGTGCCGGGGGCCGAGAGCAACTTGCCCACGGGCGCTGGCGCCGGTGCTGGCGATGGTGGCGCAGCGTCGCCCGCCAAGACCAAAGAAACCCAAGTGCGCAACTACGAGATCGACCACGTGTTCGAAAAGAGAACGCAGCACGCGCGCACGCTCAAGCGCCTGACCGTTGCCGTGATCATCGACGGTGTGCCGGCGCCCGCGGGCGGAAAGGTGCCGCGCAGCGCCGAGGAGTTGGACAAGCTGGGGGGCCTCGTACGCACCGCCGTGGGCGTCGATGACCGTCGCGGCGACAACGTCTCGATCCAGTCCATGCCCTTCCCGGACGTGGAGCGACCGGCGGCGCTGGCAGCCGCTGCAGAACCTGCGGCCACGGGGCCCGTGGCCACGGCGGCGGCGCTCCAGAAGAAGTACCGTTGGCTGGCACCCGCCGTCGCCGGTGGCATCGTGCTCATGGTCGTGGCGGCGGTGGTGTGGCGTCGCAAGAAGTCTCGGCAGCGCGCCAAAGAGCAGAAACCCGAGACTCTCGCCAAAGAAGTCGAGGCCGTCATCGCCCCGGCACAAGAGCCCGCGCGCTCGGCGCCAGACGTACCGCTCGACCCCGACGCCCTGCGCGAGGCGGTGCAATCCCGCGCCTCCGAAGATCCGGCCACCGCGGCCCTGGCGCTTCGAGCCTGGCTCAAAGACGTGCCCTTGCCCAGCGCCGAAGCGCCTCCGGTGGCCAAGGCCGCGTAGCGGATCGGTGAGCCCCGTGGCCACGGGGCCGACGCTGCATCCGTGAGCGTGCGGGGCCGCGATCCATGCCGAGCGCCCCCGCGTCGCGTGAGCCTGCGGCCCACGTTGGGTCCGAGGGTTGGCCTCGACGCCGGGCTGCGCTTGCCAAAGGGCCGCACGGTGGTCGGCGCCTGGCATCAGCGGAAGGGGCGGGTGTCTAGGTACCGGCGTTTCAGACTCTTCCCGTTGACAGCCCGGGACCACTTGCCTGACAGCTGCGCGCTGGCATCGACGTTGCTTCGTAGAGCGGCGTGCAAACCGAAGCGCAGAAGGCCGTGCTCGTTCTGTTGGCCCTCGACGAGGGCATCGCCCAGAACATCGTGCGAGAGCTCAGTGAAGACGATCTGCGCAAGTTGCGCGTGGTTGCCGCCGGCATGCAAGAGGTGCCGCGGGACGCCGTAAATCAGGCGTTTCGAGACTTCTTGACGCAGTGGGACCAGCACGTCGCCGTGCCCCGGGGCAAGATTCACTACCTGCGTGACTTGTCGGAGTCGGCGCTCGGTGATGCGCGCGCTCGGGCGCTCTTCGATGAGCCCAAGGTGGGGATCTTCGAGCGTCTCGAGGCCGCACCGCGCGAAGCCCTGGTGGCGCTCTTGGCCGATGAGCCGCCGCAGCTCGTGGGCGCGTTGCTCTCGCGGCTTTCCGTCGAGGTGGCCGCCAGCGTTCTGTCACAAATGCCTGTCGACCGTCAGGCCGCTGTCATCGCTCACCTGGGACGCATGGCCGAGGTCGAAGACGAACTCGTCAGCGAGGTGGCCGACGCCCTCGTGAAGGAACTCCCGGTGCAAGGTGGCACGCCCGGTGCTTCGTTCGATGGCGTGGCACGCGCAGCCGAGATCCTCAATGCGACGGGCAAAGACGCCGCACGGCAGCTCTTGGAGGCCATCGAGGCCAACGACAGCGCCTTGGCTTCGGACGTGCGGCAGGCCATGTTCACCTTCGAAGACCTGGCGCGGCTCGACGCCCGCGCGCTCCGCGAGCTGTTGCGCGAGGTGCCCTCCGAGCGTCTTACCTACGCGCTCAAGGGCGCACCCCCGGCTGTTGCCGAGGCCATCTTCCGTGGCCTGTCCTCCCGCGCGGCGGACTTGCTGCGCGACGACCTCGAGATCCTCACGTCGGTCAAGCGCGCGGACATCGAGGCTGCACGTAAAGAGATGGTCCAGGCCGCACTCAGGCTCGAGGCCGACGGTCGCATCGACCTCGGAAGGCAAGAATGACCGAGACCCGCCCCTTGTTTCCCCTGGGAGCACCGCGGGTCTCCGCACCCCCTTGGCACCCGCTTCGGCCGGCGCCCGCGCCGCCGCCGAGCACGCGTGCCCAGGTCCCAGAGAGTACCGACGACAATGGCGAACTGACCCAGGCCAAAGAAGCCGCCGCAAAGGCCGAGGCTGCCCTGGAGACGGCCTCGAACGAACTCGCGGTGCTCCGGGAGAAACACCAGGAGCTCGAACGTGCGTTGGGGGACCTGCTACGCGACGGTGTTCGGGTTGCAGAAGCCTCGCTGCGGCTTTCGCTCGTGGACGCAGTTGCGCTCGTGCGCGAGGCCGCGACACAAGTTGTTGAAGCAGAACTTCGGCTCGATCCCACTGTTATCGAGCGCTTTGTGCAAGCCGGGCTCGACAGGGTGGGCGCCGAGGCGCGCGTGCAGGTGGCGTGCGGCGCGGCGCTCTTTGAACTCCTCCACGAGCCTGCGTTTGCTCCCGTGCGGCAGCGCCATACGCTTGTGTGCTGCGAATCCCTTGCACCCCTTGGCTGCGAGGTGCGGAGCGGCAAAGACAGCTTTGCCGTGGGGGTCGATGCGCGATTGGTCTCGTTGGCCGCGAGCCTCGAAGGAGAGGAGCCATGAACGCGTCTGGTGCCATTCTGCGGTCTCGGCTGCAGTCGAGACCCGCGTTCGTGCCTGTGCCCATGGGCACCGTCGCAAGTGTTCGGGGGAACACCGTGGAGGTCTCGGGCATTCGGGCCCCCATTGGCGGAGCGCTCGAGGTGGTACTCGCACACGGAACCCTTGCGCTCGAGGTCGTGGGCTTCCATGGTGACGCGCTTCGGACGGCGCCGCTCGGGAGCGTGGACGGCCTGAAAACCGGGATGCGTGTGCGGGCCTGCGCCAAACGTGACGGCGTATTGGTGGGGGAAGCACTGCTCGGTCGGGTGGTCGACGCGTTTGGAATGCCCATCGATGGCGCGGTGTTGCCCACGGGCTTGTCTCGGGTGCCCTTGCGCAATGCGCCGCCGGGTCCCTACACCCGCGCACCGATCCACGAGCCCCTGTGTACGACGGTGCGCGCTTTGGATTCCGTATTGCCGTTGGGTCGCGGGCAGCGCATCGGTCTCTTTGCCGGCACCGGGGTGGGCAAGAGCACCTTGCTTGGCATGTTGTGCCGAAACGCCCAGGCCGACGTCGTCGTTGTTGGGCTCATCGGTGAGCGCGGCCGCGAGGTGGGGGACTTCCTTCGTGGGGCCTTGGGGCCCGAGGGCCTTGCGCGGAGCGTGGTCGTTGCGGCCACCAGCGACGCGCCGCCGTTGGTTCGCGCGCGTGGGGCCTTGGCGGCGACGAGCATCGCCGAGCACTTCCGTGCCCAGGGCAAACACGTCTTGCTCGTGATGGACTCGGTTACGCGTTATGCCATGGCGCTCCGGGAGGCCATGTTGGGCGCCGGCGAGGCGCCGGTCACGAAAGGGTACCCAGCCTCGGTGTTTTCGGCGCTCCCAGCGCTGATCGAGCGGGCCGGGACCTGTGCGGGGCCCGGAGCCATCACGGCCATTTACACCGTGCTCTCCGAGGGAGACGACATGCAGGACCCCATCGCCGACGCCGTTCGTGGCGTGCTCGACGGTCACGTGGTGTTGTCGCGGCGCCTTGCAGACCGCGGACACTTTCCTGCCATCGACGTATTGCGAAGCGTCTCTCGACTGATGCCGGATATCTCCAGCGCCGAACAAGTCGCTGCGGCCAATACCTTGCGTGATCTGCTGGCGGCCCACGAAGACGTGCTCGATCTGATTCAGATCGGCGCCTACGCACCGGGCGCCGACCCGAAGGTGGATACGGCCCGGCGGCTCATGCCCGTCATCGAGGTGTTCCTCCGGCAGGCAACGAACGATGCCACGCCCCGGTCCGATACGCTTCGTGATCTCTTGCGCTTGGCGGCGGCGGCGCGATGAACGCAGCGCTTCGTCGGACCACTCGCTTGCTGCAGCTGCGCTCGCGCGCGGTGCGCAGGGCCCAGATCGCCTTGGCCCAGAGCATGGCGGAGACCCAGTCCTCGCAGGCCGAACTCGATGCGCGGGTGTCGGCCCACGCCGCCGCGCTGCAAGCGCTGCAGGGCGCAACGGACGTGGGCGCTCTGATGGCCTTGCACGAGCACGCCCAGGGATTGGGGCGTCGCATCCAGAGGGCCGCAGAGGATCTTCGGCGCGCCAAGGAGCGCCAGGGGCAGTGCGCGCAGGCGCTCTCGGCAGCTCGGCTCGCGGAGAAACAAATGGAGACGTTGCTGCAGCACCGGACGTTGGCGGTGGCTGCGGCGCGCAACAAGGTCGAACAACGCGAGCAAGACGAACGCAATCAAGTGCGAGGTGTGGAGTGATCATTGGTTCCAACACGACTCTTGTGTCCGACGTGTCGTTGCCTGAGCAGAATCCGTTGGCGTCTGCCGTGGCCTCGGACTTCGCGGCCTTGATGGCTGCTGCACGCGGCGCTGCGCCGGCACCTGCGCCCTCGCCGGCTGCCGAGCAGACCGAGGTTGCCGGCCTGCAAGAAGGTGACGAACGCGGTGCATCCTCGGACGTCGAAGAACTCGAGGTGCCTACGGATCTCAGCCGCGCGGTACTCCTGTGGGCTCCCATGCCGGCGCCGCCGGTGCCCTTGCCCTTACCTGTGCAGGTAGAGCTTTCGCCCGGGGCTTCGGATCCGACGGTATTTGCAGAACGCATGCAAATGCCAGGGCTGCAAGTGGGCCCTCCGGCCCCGGGGCAGGAATCCGAGGCAGGGGAACCCGCGGGGCAGACCCCCGCGGCGGTGGGTAGTGCCGAGGCGTTGCTCGAGACGCCGCGCGCAGGACTCGCAGGCACCGTGGATGGCTCTTGGCCGCCCTCGCCGGGCCCGTCCGGTCTGGAAGCTCCGATGCCGGTGGACCCGTCCGCGGCCGCCCTGCCCAAGGAAGCCTTGCCCAAGGAAGCCTTGCCCAAGGGCGCCGATTTGGGAACCGATGCGCCAACGCGTGATGCCGTGCCCGCCTCTCCGATGGGGCCGGCCGGCCCCTCGGTGCCGCCAAGTGTTGGTGCGCCCGCTGTCGTGACTGCCGAGTCTCTGTGGTCTGGGGCATGGCAAGCCGACGGATCCTTGGTGCCCGTCGGGCCGCCGGCGCCCGGGGCCAGCCGTATTGCCGACGTTGCGGCTAGCTCCGCCGCGACGAACCCGTTCGTCTCGACGCCTGCCGCGTCTGCGGCCACTACACCTGGCCAAAGCGCAGCGCCGTTGGACGGCGCTCAAAGGAACGACGCGTCCCCGGGCGCACGCGATGTCGCGGGCACTGCGGGGGCAGAGCGACCCGGCGAGCTCGGCGCGGAGGGCGTATCACGGTCGGCGCGGAAGGGCGCGCTCCCCATGGGGCCGCGGGGCTTGGGCAAGCGCGTGCTTGCGCAGCAAGCAGCCATCGCGCAGGAGCCTTCTGGGGCCCCCGGCTCGAGCACGCTTTTGGGCCTTGTGCAGGGGCCGAGCGGGCAGGGCGCAAACGACCCTGGTGGCCTCGCGCGAGAGCTGCCCGATCCCTCCAAGGTGCTCGAGTTGTCCGAAGACGTCACTCCAACGCCGGCGCCGGTCGCGACGGAGGCTCGGCCCGGTGCGTCCGTCGCCGCAGAGTCCGCCGCGACGACGTCGGACCACATGTCTGCTTCCGAGCGTCAAGAGCGCGTCGAAGCAAGCGTCACGCTTTCGTCGCTGCGTCACGAGACCCGCGTCGTGCTCCGCGATGACGTTCTCGGCGAGGTTCACATCAACGGCCGTCGCCGCGACGGTCGCGTGGACGTTTCGGTGCGCGCGACGAGCGAGGCACTGGTTGCGCAATTGAACCATCACACCCCGACGATCGTTGCCCAAGTGCAGGAAGTTGCTCCACTTGGCAGCTTCCGGGTGGGAAGCGAAGCGGGCACCGGAGCCCGCACCGATGGGGGCGGATCCGGCGGCAACGGCAG
>JBIKNA010000614.1:0-3606 GCA_044358965.1 Polyangiaceae bacterium | reverse complement strand
TCATTCATTCCGCCATCACCACCGACTGCGCCAACTGTCACTTGGCCGAAGGCGCCGTTCGCATTGGAGAGGCGCAATATGGCTTCGGCCCGGGGCCGGCATTCACGCACCCACGCAGTCTCGCACGGGTAGACCAGCGCACCAGCGTCACAAACCTGCACGCCTTTGGCTACCTCGGGCGCCAGGTGTCCATCATGCAGCGAACCGCCAACGAGTCCGTGCTCGTGGCCGCAGCCCTCGAGGCCAAGATCAAGTAGAGTCCGCCGGGTGAAGGTTTCGACGGCGGGAGCAGCCATGGCGGCGGTGCTGGTGCTCTTCACCAGCGCCCTGGCTCGCGCAACGCCCACAGCGCGCCTCGTGTACATCCGCGGCGAAGGCGCCGAGACCTGCGTGGACGAGTCTGGCCTTCGATCTGCCGTGGCCACCCGCTTGGGCTACGACCCCTTTCGCCTCGCCGCCGACAACACCGTCTCGGTCGCCATCGCCCACAAAGACGCCAGGTTCACCGCCCGCGTCAGCCTCTCCGACGCCGACAACAAAGAGCGCGGCGCCCGCACCCTGGGCAGCAAGAGCGACGACTGCGCCGATCTCACCGACGCCCTCGCCCTCACCATCAGCATCGCCCTCGACCCCCTGAGCCTCACGCGCCCACCCCCAGCGCCCGCCCCAGCACCTCCCCAAGACCCTCCCTCCCCTTCTGCCGCCCCCGCCCCCGCCCCCGCACCCGCGCCGGCACCGGCCCCCGCACCCGCACCCGCTCCCTCTCCCGCTCCCTCTCCCGCTCCCTCTCCACCCCCCAGCCCCTGGAACTTCCTGCTGGGTGCCGGCCCTCATGCCGCCTTGGGCACCGCCCCAAGCGTCACCGGCGGCGGTCAGCTCTGGGTCGGCCTTCGAACAGCGCGCCTCGAGATCGACGCCGTCGGCCGTTTCGATGTCGCCGCAAGCGACAGCACAAACCAAGGTGGGCGCGTGTCCAGCTCCTTGATCGGCGGCAGCCTCGCGCCCTGCGCGCGCATCTCACCGCTCCTGCTTTGCCTGGTCGGAACCGCCGGGGCCATCTCCGCCGAGTCCAAAGACGTCTCCAGCCCGCGCGCGGCCACCTTCCCCCTGCTCGCGCTGGGCGCCCGGGTTGCCGCAGACATCGGCATAACCGAGCAGCTCTCGTTGCGACCGGCCGTCGAGGGCGCCTTCAACCTCACCCCCTACGAACTCAAGGTCAATCAAGCCACGGTGTTCGCGTCGGCGCCAGGTCACGGTCTCGCCTCTGTCAGCGCTGTTTTTTCTGCGTTCTAGCCGTCCATGTCACTTTCCGAGACGGATCCACCAGACAGCCCCCAAGCCTTCTTCTAGAGCCATGCAGGTCGCGACAACCACCGCCGAGCAGCGCGCGCGCTTCGACCAGATGTTCGAAGCCGAGTTCGGTTACGTGTGGACCTCCTTGCGAAGACTCGGGGTTGCCCCCCGAGACGCCGAAGACGTATGTCACGAGCTATTCATTGCAGTGTACAACAAGATAGACACCCAGGACCAAACGCGCCCCCTGCGCCCATGGCTGTTCGCATTCTGCGTTCGCTTTGCCGCGGACTACCGGCGGCTTGCGCGGCACCGAGTGGAAACAATGAGTGAACCGCCAGAACAAGGCGACGGGCGCCCCGGCGCCGATACGCTGCTCGAGCGAAGACAAGCCCAAGACCTGGTGCAACGCGCCATCGACACCCTCGAGCCCGACCGCCGCGCCGTGTTCATTCTCCACGAGCTCGACCAGGAGCCCATTCCAGCGGTGGCCACGGCGCTCGAGATCCCGCTCAATACGGCCTATTCCAGGCTACGCCTGGCGCGCGAAGACTTTCGCGCCGCAGTGAACCGGCTACAACTCACCAAGGGTGCGGCGTCATGACGGATCACGACCCCATACAAGACGAGGGATTGCCCGCGGAGCTGGCTGCCTTGCTCGACCACGCCAGACACATGGATGTGCCCGCCGGTGCCCAGGCTCGGGTGCGGGCGCGCCTTTCCGCAGCGTTGCCGCCGGTGCCACCGCCAGCCGGTGGCGCCCCCCCCGCGCAGCCCACCGTGGCGTCGCGGGGGTTGCCCATTTGGACGGCGCCGGTGCTCTTGGCGTTGGGTGGCGGCCTCGGTTTTTTGGCCGCCGGCAACACCACCAAAGAGCGCATCGTCGAGCGCCCCGGCCCCACGGTTACCGTGACGGTGACGGTCCCCGCCGCAGCAAGCATTCCCGAGCGGAGCATCGCCCCAGAGGCCCTTCCGTCCGTCGCTACCATCGCAGCGGCCCCGGGCTCGGCGCAGCGTCATGGGCCCGACCTGGCCAAAGAGCGGGCCATGCTCGACATCGCCCGGACGGCCCTGGGTCGCTCCGACGGCGCCTCGGCCCTGGCGGCAGCGCAGTCTCACCAAGCTTCGTTTCCCCGCGGGGCCTTGCGCGAAGAGAGCGAGGCCATCGAGTTCCAGGCGTTGGTGCTGTTGCACGACGGCCGGGCCCCCGCCCGCGGGCGACAATTCATTTCCAAGTATCCCAAAAGCCTCTATCGCCCCGCCGTCGAAGCCGCGCTACAGGGAGCACCCGAATGATGCGACGCCGATCCCCAGCCAAGGCCGTCACCTTGTTGGCCTTCGCCGCCCTTGCAACCGTTGCGTGTGCCACGCGCAGCGTCGATCTCGGCGAAAACAGTCAACTGGCCGTGGGGCCAAAGGCCGACGCGTCTACGGACACCGGTGCCAATCGACTCTACGGCTGCACCGAGTGGCTCGACGACGAAATCTCCAGCGTGCGAGGTCCCGCCTGCAGCGGCATCTGCGGGGCCAACCTTGGGTCCGACCGGTTTGCCGTGGCCAACATGAAAGACGTGGTGGCCGTCACCGCGGGCCGGTGGATGTTTTGCGGTCGCAGTCCCTTCGTCGGACTCTCGGACGTCATCGGCGTCGAGTTCACGCCCGGTTGTCGCATCTACGCGTTGCGCAAGGACAGCCAAGGCCGCGTGGTTCGCGGCACCGATTCCGCGTACCAAGCCAGCTTCGACATCTCGGCCCCCGAGGGCGACACACCGGAACTCGATCTGCACTTCTCCGCAGAGCGAACCGTGCGCTACTACGCCGATGCCACCCGGTGCCCCGACAACGTGCTCCGGCTCACCTCGACAGAGGGCACGCTGACCATGCGACCGGTCACCCGCGAAGACGAAGGCTTGGGCCCCACAGACACACCGGGCCCCGAGTTTTAGAGCGCGTTGCCATAAAATGGCCAGTCGGCCCCGATCCCCGATCCCCGATCCCCGATCCCCGATCCCCGATCCCCGATCCCCGCTCACACGCTCGCAGCAGCCCGACCCGCTCGGAATGGAGCGAGTTCGGGAGCGGGAGCGGGAGCGGGACTCAGCGAGAAAGGCCCGTCAGAAGGGCGTAGAGGCGGTCGGTGATGACGGCGGCAGCGTGATTGGTTGCGGATGCGTGTGTCGTAGGCGAGAGCGGCGATCTCGAGGCAGCAGCGACTTCGAGGAGTTCTAGACACGAACGCCTGCGCCCCGGAGGCCAAACGAAGCCGCGCTCAGGCCGACTTCTTCTTCGAGACCTTCTTGGCCGGCGCTTTGG
>JBIKNA010000615.1:0-3606 GCA_044358965.1 Polyangiaceae bacterium | reverse complement strand
GCCCACGGGCACCACACACGCGCCCTTGGGATCACCAGGGCAAGCCTTGGTGTCTTCGATGCGAAAGTTCTCGATGGCGATTTGGTCGACGAAGCCCCAAGCGCCGGCGAAACACACGATGGAGGCGAAGATCCACCCGAAGAGCGCCACGGGCACGCGGCCCCGGGGCGGCAAGAAGCGCATGGCCACGTCCACGTTGATGTGTTTGCCCTGCGCCGTGGCGATGCTGGCCCCCAGCAAGGCCAACAAGATGGTGAGGCGCTTGGCCAGGTTGCTGACGCCGCCAAACAGCGCCATCGAAGATGCATTCTGCATCCAGTTGCGCATGTTCGCGAAGTAGTCGGCGCCCACGTTGGCCCAGGTGGGGCCCAGGGCCAAGCCAAGCAGCACCGCGGCGGTGACACCGTGGGGGTGGAACTTGGACTTCTTGAGCGCGAAGTGCGCCGTGGTGCCCAAGAGCAGCGCCGTCAGGAACGAGCGGAACACGACGCCGCTCTTGGCTTCGCCGTCGCCGGCGGTGGACATGCCCGAGAGCGTGACCGCAAAGAACAACGTCAACACCTCGAGGCCAAGCACCCACCAGCACAGGCGCGCTTCGGCGGCGGTCCACTTGCGGTCGAAGCGCAGCAGCGGAAGGCCCCAGGGCTTCGGCGAAATGGGCGCGTCCGGATCGGGCTCCAGGGCCTCGGGCGAGGCAGCCTCTTGGGTCTCGGCCTCGTCGGCTTGGGCTCCATCGGCCTTGGCCGGAGCCTCATCGGTGGCTTCGCGGTGCTTTCCGCTGCCGTTCAACAGCTCGGGCTCCTGCCCTTCGGCCTTCTTGGATTGTTCCTTCGACTTGGCCTTCTTGGACTTTGACTTCGCCATTGCGGTCCGCAGCATAACGGGTCGCACGGCGCAAACGCCGCATTTTGCGCGAAAATGGCGCACCACGGCACGGGCTGGTCCAACGAAAAGACCCCGGCCCGGCACGATGGCCTGGTCGGGGTCTTGCGGCGGGGCTTACCCCGCGTGCCTGGTCCGTTTGGACGTGGGCGGGCTGGCGCTTACTGGGCTGCCGCGCGAACCTTGTCGCAGAAGGCCTTGTCGATGGACGAACCACACACGGCGCCTTGGACGCTATTGAAGAACGTCTTCCACTTGGCCAAGTCGTCGGGCGTGGGGCGGTACGCCGTGAGCTTGCCGGGCTTGTCGGGGGTGCCCGCGGCGGCGTTGAACGCAGCCTCGTCGGCGCCACGGACGCGCTGGGTGAGCAGCTCGCCGGTGTTCTTGCCCGTGGCCTTGAGCAGGTCTTTTTCGGCCTGGGTCAGGGCGTCTTTGTCGGTGGCGGGATCGCCGGTGAGCTTGGCGCCCTGGCCCGTGTAGAACACCAAGCCGCCGATGCCGATGCCCACGGGCATGGTGTTGATGCTGGCCATCTCGCCCGTCCACTGGAGCTGGTCCGAGGCAAGGGCCGGCGCCGAAACCACGTCGGCGGTGCCGTTCTTGAGGGCGGGCAGAATGCCGGGGACCTCGAGAGCCGAGCCGCTGGCGCCGGCGATGCGGAGCAGCGCCTGACCCACTTGGTCGCCGTTGACGTAGTAGGGCTTGTGGGCCTTGATGTCGTCGGGAACGCGGATGGGGGCGCCCTTGGTCATGATGTGCGCGATGCCCACGTCGCCCATGCCCACCAGGCGGAAGCCCTTCTTCTCGAACTCGGCGTTGATCTCGGGCAGCAGCTGGTTGCGGGCCGAGTCGAGCTTGGACCAGGTAGAGAACATGCCGGGCAGCTGGAACGCGTTGATGTGCGGCCACACTTGCGACAGGCCGCGGGCGGTGACCGCCGCGCCGTCGAGCTGCTTGTTGCGCATCTTGGCAATCATGGCGGGCTCGTCGCCGGCGATGCCGTTGTAGAAGAACTGCAGCTCGAGGCCGCAGCTGCTGTCTTTGGCCACAGCCTCGCGCCAGGCGTTGAACACGTTGCCCCACAGGGAGTTGCGGGGGGCCAGGGTGCCGATCTTGAGGCAGTGGCCAGCGCCGCCGTTGCAGGGGCTCTTGTCCTTCTTCCAGGCGGCGCCTTCGGCCTCGCACACGTTGGCCGCCGAAGCCGACCGACCCAGACCCGTCAGGGCCACGAACGCTGCAAGGGCAACCGAGAATTTGCGATTCATATCAACATCCTCCGAAGAAAGGCACGAGGCCTGGGGCTACACGGGACTGGGGGTGGCCGGAAGACCCCTCGGGGCCCCTTAGGGCAGGGCCAACGGGTAATGGACGAGGCTCCCGGCGAAAGAATTCAGGGTTCAGACGGGAAAAATGGCACCTGGCTCTAGAAGCCGCACTCGGCCATGACGGCGCTGTTGAGCGCGCGCTTGGCCTTGCGCTTGGCAATGGTGTTCTGCAGCCGGAGCTTCGGGTCCGGATCCTCGGCCGAGAGCACCTCGTTGATGAGCTTCTCGTAGAGGGCCTTGTCGCCCTTGTTGCAGGCATAACGCTGGGCATAACCCAGCTGAATGAAGAGCGACCGACGGCCCGTCTTGGCCAAGGCCGTCTCGAACATTTTCTGCGCCTCGTCCATCTCGGCCATGGAAGCGCGCGCGTGGTACGTGGCCAAGCTGGTGAGCCCCGCGTAGGCGTTGAACGACTCGTTGAGCTTGACCGCACGCTCCAGGAACGGCACGGCCACGAACAGATCGGCCACGTACTCGGGCTCGTCTTTCATGAGGCCCACGCGCGCGAGCCACGCACTGCCGAACCAGTACAAGAGCTCGGCGTCTTCTTTTTCGTCGAAGTTGGCGTCGACCCAGGCCTTGAGCGTGGCCGAGCGCTTGCGGGCCTCTTCGAAGCCGTCGGCGTAGTGGCCGAGGAACTCGGTGCCGTAGGCGATGGCGCGGTCGTAGGCGTGTTTGGCGCGCTTTTTGTGGTACTCGGCTGCTTCCTCGTCGCCGCGCACCAGCGCCGCTTCCATGTCGTCTTGGCAGAAGGCGTAGCCGTAGCTGGCCCAGTTGCGCGTCAGCAGCATGAGCGCATCTTCGTTGTTGGGGCGGAGCGTGTGCAGCGCCTCGAACTGGATGAGCCCCGCCTGGATGGCCGCGCGCGCGACCTCGTAGTCGGCGATGGTGTCCGACGCCGTAGAGGCTTGGCGCGTGGCCTTGATTTGGCTGTCGATGAGCAGCCCTTTGACGCAGCCCGCGTTGCCGAGCACCAGAAGCGAAAGGAGGCCCGCGCGAACGAGCGAAGAACGAGACACGAGGAGGGACCAGGAGAAGGACATGGCGACCGGCGTTTTACCGCAAAGCCACCCGCTCGGGGGATCTACAATCGAGCCCGGCGCCGAGATGTGGCGCGCCCCCGAAGAACTCCGCTAGAATCCGGGGGTTGCGCCCGGGGTTCCCGGGCCTTTGCTTGGAGGCTTTGGGGACAATGAACGTGTCTCGGGTTCGCGGCTTGGTTGGGTTTGCGCTGCTGGCACCAGCACTCGTTGCATGCACGGCGCTCCTTGGAACCTACGAGGTCGCCACCACTGCGGCATCCGACGGCGGCAGCAGCGGCACCCCCGATGCAACGGCCACGGACGCCACGGCCGACCAGTTCGTCGACAGCGGACTCGACGGCCCCACGGTCGACGCC
>JBIKNA010000203.1:0-12095 GCA_044358965.1 Polyangiaceae bacterium | reverse complement strand
GAGACCGCGCTCCCACATCGCCGAGGCCAGATCGTCTTCGGGCGGGAGATCTCGACCGGGGTCGAGAAGGAACAAGGCCATCAGCTCGCGGAACTCTTCGTAGAGGAGACCGGGCACCATCTTGAGCGTGCGAACGCCGCAGGCAAAGAGGTTGTACGGGATGGCGTCGAAGGGCGGTCCCGGCTCCCACACCGCGTGGCCGAGCCGCATGAACGAGTACGGGCGAATGGTAAAGTCGACGATCTCTGGCGAGTGGCGCAAGGCTTCGGCGAACGCCTCGAACGCCGTCAGCATGGTTCGCTCGGTGGCGGGGTGGTTCCAGCCCATTTGCCGCACGCTGGGCAGCACGCGGTCGAAGTGTTTCATCAGGTCCTTCAGACCTTGCACCCGCGGGTCGTTCTCGGGAACCTCGGGCCCTCCCGGCGCGGGCTGCACAGGCTGCATGCCCGGCAGCAAGGACGCGCGGACCCCTGGCTGTACGATGGACTGCCGGGCTTGCGCAGTCTGCTTGAGCAGTGGCTGCGCCCCGCCAGGGGTCATGGGGAGCGACGCGGCGGGAATGCCTTGGGCAACGGGCGGGGGCTCTGGCGCCGCGGGGGCCACCGGAACCGGCATCGGGGGCGGAGGCGGCGCCACGACCTCGTTGGGCCGAGGCACGCGACCGTAGGACGGCAAGGGCTGGGCGCCCTGTTTGGCCAACGCCTCGAGCGTGGCTGCCTGCATGTCGCGCGCACTCGCGTAGCGATTGCGGCGGTCCCAGGCCAACGCCTTGTCGACGAGCTGGATGACCTCGATGGGCAGATGCTGGGCGATGCGCGCCACCGAAGGCACGGGCTTGGTGGCGGCCATCACGAGCGCTTCTTGCTCGGTTCGGCCGTTGTTGATGCGATGCCCGGTGATGAGCGCGTGCGCCATGGCGCCAACGGAGAACAGGTCGGCGCGGCCGTCGAGCTGATCGACCAAACCCATGGCCTGCTCCGGAGACATGTACGCCGGCGTTCCAAGGGCCGTGCCGGTGGCCGTGCGCTCGGAGGTGGCGTCACGCATCTGCGCAACGCCGAAGTCGAGGACTTTGATCTCGCCGGCGTTGGTGATGAAAATGTTGGCAGGCTTGAGGTCGCGGTGGATGACGCCGATGGCGTGGCAAGAGGCCAAGCAGTCGAGCACGCGCTCGCAGATTTGGAGCACTTGCGGCACCGGCATGGTGCGCCCCGCGCGCTTCCATGCGTCGCGAACGGTGTCTCCCTCGAGCAACTCCATGATGAGGAAGGGCTCACCTTGCTCGGTCTGATCGTCGTCGAGCACCTGCACCGTGGCAGGATGATTCACTTTGTTCGAGACGTAGGCCTCGCGCAGGAAGCGCTCGCAGATGGTCTTCTCGCGGGCGAAATCCGTGTGGAGGATCTTGAGGGCAGCGCGCTGACCATTGCGGTGCGCGCCGGCATAAACGGACGCCATACCGCCGACGCCCAAAAGCGACTCGATCTTCCACTTGCCTTTGATGACCGTGCCAACGCGCGCGTTGGGTCCTTGGGCATCTCCGGCTTGCTGGGATTTGACGACGTCAGCCACGCGGATGTTGCGCCCCAGTGGGGCTGCTTCCTCTTGGGTGAGGATATCGGGCCCCGGTCATGGAGCACAGCCTTGAAAAGCACCTGGACGCAAAGGTCGGGGGGCCATGACCACATGCACCCCTATGTTCGTGCTGAACGTTCATGCGGTACCGGCTCCGGACGGCGCTGCGCCTGGCTCAGAAGCGCCGTCAGGAGGGCGGCCGCCGGTGCAATGGCGGTTGACGAGAGGCCAAAAGCCAGGGCCAGGGCCGAAAGGACCCCCGGGGCAAGGCACAGGGAAACCAAGCGCAAAGCCTGCTCGCGGCTACGTTTGGCCAAGGCCAGGCTGGCGGTGGCCACGCGAATATCGTCCGTACGGATGCGCACCGCGGCTTCGCCGAAGGGCTCGCCGAGGGCCACGGACACATCGGCGGCAGCCAGGGCGGCGTCGTCCAGCGTCGCGTGCCCCAACACCGCCACGTGGTGCCCGCCTTCGATCAGCGCCCGAACCTCGGTGGCGCGGTCCGTGGGCAAGACCTCGGGCCGCACATGGTCGATGTTGAGCGCTCGCCCGATGGTCTCGCAGGTCTCCCGGGATTCGCCACTGATGAGGACCGGCTCGATGCGACGCCGAACCAAGAGGTCTACCGCTGCGCGTGCGCCGGGTCGAAGGCCGTCTTGCATGGCAATGAAGCCAACGAGCTTGGTCCCTACGGCCACGAGCATCACGCTGCGGCCCTGGGCCTCGAGCTCCGACACCCGCCCCTCGGTCAGCGCAACACTGACCCCTTCGCGCAGCAAGAACGAACGGTTGCCCACGACGATGCGCTCGCCGGCCGAGTTGAACGCCGTGACGCCAAGCCCCGTGTGCAGCGTGGCTCCGCGCACGGCTTCTTCGGCGACACCCCGCACCCGCGCCGCTCGCAACACTGCTACAGCGAACGGATGCGAGGACCCGGTCTCGGCGCCCGCCGCGAGCGCCAAGACACGATTGGAGTCGTGTGCCCCCACGCCTTCGACGGCCACGATTTCTGGCTCGCCCAGGAGCACAGTCCCCCGGGAACAAAGCACGGCGACGTCGGTCTGCCCGGCCTCATCGAATGCGTTGGCGTCGCGATACTGAATGCCTTGGGCCAACGCCTCGCTCTCGGTCTGCGCCAGGTGCAACGACAACGCCCATAGGGCTGCCAAGACGTTGAAGCCCGCCGCGGCGAGGGCGCCCGACGCCACCGCAAGTCGGAGGCTCGTCCCCGTAACGAAACTCGCAACGACGACCATCAGCGAAAGAAGGGGCAGCCCGCGCTCGGCCCCCATCCTTGCAAGGCGCGCGATGAGCGATTGCTGAATCATCACCCCAGTCGACTCGTCGGGAAGCGATGGCAATCGCGAAAGGGTTCGATCGACCCACAAAGTACTGAGTGCGCCAACCGTGGCAGAGAGCCCGAGGGCTCCGGCGATGCCGTGGGCCCGAGGCTCATGGGCCAACGTAGCCAGTGTCAGCGCGGCGGCGCACAGAACGAGAGGCCACGCGGTGACCCACAACGGCGGCTCCGCGGGGCTCCGGGCCCGACGCGCCTGCCCGATGACCAGCGCCGCAACGGCCAGCACCGCAGCGGGCAACCGAAGACGCTCGCCCCCCTCGCCAAGCAGGGTCAGCGCAGCAGAAAGCGCGCCCAGCAGCGCCGATGCCCCGAGCAGCGCAACGACGCGACGAGCTTCCGGGGTCAGCGCGCGGGAAAACGCGCCAATGGATGTCGGCGCTTCGGCCTCGCGTTGTACGTCCGAGCCCTCGGCGACCAGACCCGGCCCCGCCGGTGCGGGAACGATTGGAGGCATCGCTGCGCCACCGCTGGCCCCCGCCGCGGGCGCCACCGCAGCGACGGCAACCGCCGGCGGCGCTGCCGTGGGCTCCGCCAACAAGACTGCGTGTTCGCCGCCCAGGTAGCGCTGCTTGCACCCGACGTCACAGAAGTAACAGAAGCCGTCGCCCAAGAGCGCGACGTGCCCGGCGCGAAGCTTATCGACGGGTTTGCCGCAGGCGGGACATGGCGAGCTGGACTGCCCAGGCGGTGGGGTCATGCCATGGCCGAGAGCACCGCGCCCACCTTTTCCACGCCCTCTTCGAGCTGCGCTTTGGTGACCACCAGCGCCGGGCAGAACCGCAGAACGCGGTCGCCAGCGGCGATCACGAGGACGCCCTGCTCGGCCAGCTTGGGCAAAATGTCTCGCGCAACCATGCCTTCGCGAAGCACGAGACCTCGGAGCAGACCGGCCCCACGCTCGCCTTCGCACACCTTGGGCAAACGAGCCGCGAGTTCACCGAGCAACTTGCCCAGGTAGGCGCCCTTCTCGGCGGCGGCAGCCACAAGGCCTTCGCGGTCGATGATGTCGAGCACGGACATGGCCGAGGCAGACGCGAGAGGATTTCCTCCGAACGTGGAACCATGGGTCCCCGGGGGCAAGGCCTGCGCGAGCGCCTCGGTGCACAAGAAGGCTCCCACCGGGATGCCTCCACCGAGCCCTTTGGCCAGGGCCACGGCATCGGGCCGAATGCCCGACGATTCGAAGCCAAAGAAGGCCCCGGTGCGGCCGATGCCTGTCTGCACCTCGTCGCAGAACAACAGCGCCCCTGCCGCGTCGCAGGCCTCGCGCAGGCCACGCAAGAAGCCCTCTGGCGCCGGCATGACTCCGCCTTCGCCCTGCACGGGCTCGACGACAACGGCAGCCACGCGATGGTCGAGGGCTGCCTTCACTGCGGCGAGATCGCCGAACTTGAAGTGGGACACAGCACCAATGTCGCCGAAGCCTTCGCGGTACTTGGGCGTCCCGGTGAGCTGCAGCGCGCCCATGGTGCGGCCGTGGAACGCGTTGTGGAACGCGATGAACTGCGTGCGCTCGACCTCGCCCTTGGCCCAGAAGTGTCTGCGGGCAAGCTTGAACAGCGCTTCGTTGGCCTCGGTGCCGGAGTTGCAGAAAAACGCCCGGGCAAACCCCGTGCGCTCGCACAGCCGCGCTGCAAGACGGATGTTCACGTCGTTGTAAAAGTAGTTGGACACATGCGCCAGGCGCCCTGCTTGTTCGGCCAGGGCGCGCACATGGTCTGGGTGCGCATGGCCGACACTGCACACGGCAACGCCGGCGCAGAGGTCGAGATAACGCTTCCCTTCAACGTCCCAGAGCTCGGCGCCCTGGCCGCGCTCGAGCACCATGGGGAGCGGCTTGTAGTTGGGGTACAGATACTTGCTGGCCTGTGCGAGCATATCGGCGTTCTTGCCCATGCCTCATTGTGTAGCTCTTTGTGTGCAGAAACGGAAAGTCCTACCGCTACACAACCGCGCGTTTGGCCTCCGGCCCCCGCATTCGGAGCAAAGTTTCGGCCATTTCGGCAAAACCGGCGCCCATGGCAGCGTGGGTCACAAACGGTGGCGGCACCGGCAATGCGTGGAGGTTGTCTCGAACGTTGGCCACCCCAATGGCGCAACGAAACGCGGCGAAGCACGAGCGGTCATTGCCGCTGTCGCCAATGAACGCGAAGGTGCCAAGGGCCGCCGTCGAGTCCACATCCCAAAGTTCCCGAAGCAGCCGCAGAACCCCCTGAGCCTTGTCCACCGTGTCGTAGGTCGCGTGAAAGTGCACGCTCGAGCAGAACGCCCGCGCCCCGTGTGCCGCCGTCAGCGCGGCCAGTATCTGCAGGTCTGCAGGAGACGCTCGAAAGAACTCTCCGATGTCCCAAGTGCAGTCTGCACGGCGTAGCGACGCGTCGAGGGTGCGCGGGACATGCGGCAGCTTCTGTTTCGCTTCGGCGGCCAGGGCCTCGAGTGCTTGGGTACGCTGGCGGCGCTCGGCGGCCGGCACCCAGTCGACGACCTCCGTGCGGCCATTGTGTTTGCACACGGCAAGGGCGCCATTTTCGGCAATCATGGCCGCGACGGGCCACTGTCGGAGGACGATCTCGGCAAAGCCCACGGGCCTTCCGGTCACGCCCACGAGCAAGAGTCCGCCTTCTTTCAGCGCATGGAGCGCTTGGTAGGCATCGAGCGTGAGCGCTCCGTGCGTAAGGAGTGTGTCATCGAGATCGAACAAGACGCCCCGGAGGCTCTGGGCGACTTGCGGCGGCAGCGAGGCGAGCGACCGCACCTTGGCTACCGTGGCTCGACGAGCGCGATCAGGGCCTTCAGGTAGAGGCCCTCGCCAAAGGCCGCGGACACCGGGTGGTCGGCACCTTGGAAGTGGCGCTCGAGAACCGTAGCCCGAACGTTGGCCCGCAATGCACCGGTGCCAAGAGCGCGGGTGAGTGCCGTGAGGTCCACGGCGGCGGAACACGAGCAGACCACCACGAGGCCGCCGGGTTTGGTGGCGCGGCACGACAGCTCGGCGAGCTTGGCGTAGTGCACAAGGGCTTGCTCACGGGCCGATCGCGTGGGGGCAAGCCGCGGCGGATCGCAAATCACAAGGTCGTAGGCGCCCTTGGCCTCTTGCAGCACCTTGCGCGCATCTTTGGGCAAGAACGTCATGGGCCCCTCGAGCCCGTTGTCTCGCGCGCAAGCAGCCCCCACTTCGAGTGCGAGCGCGTTCTCGTCGACGGATGTGACCTCGGCGGCTCCTCCCCGCGACGCTGCCATGCCGAAGGAGCAGGCGTAGGCATAGCTGTCGAGCACTTTGGCGCCCTTGGCCAGTGCCTCGACGCGGGCGCGGAGCGGCCGCTGGTCGAAATAGAAGCCCGTCTTTTGACCAAGATCCAGCGGGATTCGGTACCGGAGCTTGCGCTCGGTAAACACCAGTTCGGTGATCTCTTTGCCGTACACCACACCCTGCGTGGGCGTGAACTGCTCCGAGCGTCCGGCCGTCGCCGGTGTGCGATCGATGACCGCACGGGGCGAGCACTGCTGCGCCAGCGCATTCAAGATGGTCTGTTCGCGGGCCTTCATGCCGAAGGTCAGGAACTGCACGACGTACACATCGTCGAAGCGGTCGATGATGAGGCCAGGCACTCCATCGCCGTCCGCGTGGAGCAGCCGGTAACCGGTGTTGCCCTCGGCCTCGAGACCTAGGCGATCGCGGAGCTTGCGGGCGCGGGCGATGCGCTGTTTGAAGAAATGAAGATCGATGGGTTCTTGCTCGTCGCGCGTAACGATGCGGACAGGGATGGCCGAGCCGGGCGAATAGAACCCCCGGCCCAAGAAGTTCCCTCGTGGGTCGGTAACCCGGACCTCGTCGCCGCGCATGGGGCCACCTTCGACCCGATCGACGGCCTGCGCGTAGATCCACGGGTGGCCGGCCCAAACGGGCTGAACGTGCCCCGGCTTGAGCCGGACGGTCGCGGTGGCGGTCACGCGCTGAGGTTACCCCGAATCGTGGCCCTCGTGCTCGGGGGAACGAGCCGTGGCTGCGCAGACGTGCAGCCCTCCAACTGACAGGGAATTCACCCCTTCCTGTGAACCCGTGGCTACAATCGTTGGTGGAGCCCAGCAAAAGCGCGGGCTTTGGGTCCTTCCAGGGTGGCACGAGCGCTGCTTTCGTAGGGGGAGCACCAAGTTGGTTTTGTCGGGTGCACGGAGGATACGCGGATGAGTTTGCTTCTGGGTCTGAGCGGGCGAAAGATGCGGCTGGGCAGCCTGGGAGCGTCCGGCGCGACGCTGGCCTTGGTGCTCAGCGCCTCGCCAAGTGCTCACGCGCAGAACCCCAATTGCCCCCCCGGCAGCTGGTTCTGCGGCGACGCCCAAAACGGCGCAGCCCCGGCGCCGGCCCCGGAACCCGGGCAGCTCCAACCGCTACCGCCTCCCACCGCGGCGCCCCCACCGGCCGCGCCGGCACCTGCAGCAGCGCCGGCCCCCCCGCCGCCCACGGTAACCGTGGCCCCGCGCGACGTGCCGCCGCCCTACGTGTACACGCCGCGCGTCCCTCCTCGCAAAGAGGAGTGGGGTCTCAACCTGCACATGGCCGGCTTGGCGCTCGGCAAAAACCGTGAAGGTGGCAGCTCCGGCGGCGGCCTCATCGGCGGCGGTTTGCGCTTCCGGCCGTTGGGCTGGTTTGCCCTTCAGGCCGACTTGGACCTGGCCGCGGCGCGGGACTACAACGGCTTTCGGCGCACCGAAGCCGCGTTCACCATCAACAGCATGGTGTTCTTCAACCCCAAAGACCGCCTGCAGGTCTACGCATTGGGCGGCATGGGCTGGGCCGGCGCCACGGCCGTCGACGATCGCTCTGGCAGCGACCGCACGTACCACTACTCGTACTTCGGCATCCAAGGCGGCCTGGGTCTCGAGTTCCGCGTGTCCAAAGCCGTGGCCCTCAACGTCGATGGTCGCGTCTTCGTGCGCGGCCGCACGGACACCGACCGCCGCTACGAACCCGAGTTCATCGACTCGAACGGACGCTCCACCAACGCATCCGGCGGCGCGCTCCTCAACGGCGGCATCACCTTCTACTTCTAGGCCCCCCCCCTCGACCTCGGCCATGGCCTAACGAGGCAGTCGCCAAAGACAGCCGCGTTTGCCATCATCCATAAAGGTGATGCGGGCGAAGCGCTGGGCGTGGACGATGATGGCTTCGCTCGGCGGGCTGTGTGTGGCCGCCGCCGCGCCGCCGACCCGCCTCTGGCCCTTTCCGGTCCTGGGTGTCGCGCTCTGGGGCCTGAGCTTGAGCGCCGCGCCATCGGTGAATCGCCTGCGCGCCTTTGCGCTCGGCACGGTGTTTGGGATCACGGCCAACCTGCTCGCGCTTCGCTTCGTCCCGGCCACGGTCCAAAGGTTCACGGAGCTCCCGGCACCCGTGGCCTGGCTCTGTCTGCTGCTGCTCGCTGCGGCGCAGGGCCTGACGTTTGGCCTCGGCGGCTGGGTCTACGCCGACCTGCGGCGCCGCGGCGTCTCACACCCACTCTCCCTCGGCGCTGGCCTCTACGCGGTCACCTTCGTTCCGTGCATCTTTCCGTGGACCCCAGCGGCCCCCCTGTCCGCATGGCCCGTCCTGGTGCAAAGCGCCGAAGTCATCGGCGAGCGTGGCATCTGTCTGCTCTTGGGTGTGTTTGCCGGGTTGCTAGGTCAGGCGGTGCAGGCGCTCCGGGGTCGCCAACATGCGAGCGCGCGGGCAGCGCTTGCGATGGCGGCAAGCCTGGCGCTGACGCTTGTGGCGTATGGCATGCTCCGGGTGCGCCAGGTCACCCAAGAGCGGGCCCGCGCGCCACAAGTCACCATTGCGGTCCTGCAGCCGGGCTTTGCCGCCGAAGAACGGTGGAACGAAGCGCGGGCGCGGGCGTTGCTCGAACATCTGGGAAGGCTCACGAAGCAGGCCGAAGAGCGGGGCGCACAACTTGTGGTGTGGCCCGAGTCTGCGTACCCGTACCACCTTGGTCGCAGCACCAAGCGAAGCCCCATCGGCGAGCGCGCTGTGTTTCAGGCCGGTGCGCATGGTCCGGTGATCACGGGCATGTATCTGCTCGGTGGCCACGGCGTGGCCTTCAATGCGGCGGTGTTGGTGCAGCCCGATGGCACCTTCGCAGGCGTCTACGACAAGAGGCACCTGCTCTGGTTTGGCGAGACCATCCCGCTGTCCGATGTGTTCCCTATCCTGACGAAATGGTTCTCGCGTGGAACGGGCATTCGCCCGGGGCAAAACCAAGTGGTCTTGCACACCGGCGACATTCGCGCCGGAGTCTTGAACTGTTACGAGGACACCCTCCCGCAGGCGGGACGCGACTCCGTGCAGGGGGCCAACCTGCTGGTCAACGTCACCAACGACGCGTGGTTCGAGGGCACCATCGAGGGTGATCTGCACCTGATGCTGGCCACCATGCGCAGCGTCGAGACCCGACGCGACATGGCCCGGGCCGTCAACCTGGGCCCCACGTCCATTGTCGACGCCACCGGCACCGTGCGCGCACGCTACGCCGACGCCATGCCAAGCCCGTTGTTGGGCCAAGTGGCGCTGCTCGACGGCACGACGCTCTACGCCAAGTGGGGTGATGCCGGCGCGCTGCTGCTGCTCGCCGCAGTGCTCGGCGCAGAACTGCTGCGGCAACGGCACACAAAACAACAACGGCGAGACCCCTAAGGGCTCGCCGTTGCCGATATCGCTCGGGGTCACCACCCCGAAAGAGCGCTCGACACCGAGCGCTCACGCGAAGGGCTCATCCTTACTGGATGAGGTCCTTGAGCTTCTTGAGAGCGGAAGCGCGGATCTTCTTGGAAGCCGGCTTGCCCTTGATGGTGATGGGCTGCTTGGTGAAGGGGTTGATGCCAGGGCGGTCTTTGGTCGCCGGCTTGCGGACGGCCTTGAGCTTGATCAGGTCGGGGATCACGAACTCGCCGTTCTGCTTCTTGAGCTCCTTCTTGACGAGCTCCGTGAGCCCCTCAAACACGCGAGAGACGCTCTTCTTGTCGAGCTCGCTGTACTCCGCAATCTCCGCAATCACTTGCGCCTTCGTCAAACGCTTCGCAGCCGCCATGGTGATTTCTCCTCGGTGGTCAATTGACCCTGTGTCGCCGAGCCGGGTGACGAGTCACGCGAAGGCTGCGGCCTGACTGTGGTCTGTAGCGCTAGCAGCGTTCGAGGGAAATCCCCGGGCGTTGCGAGCGAGAAAATGGCTATCACCACGTATTCCATGCTCGCAAGAGAAAATTGATCGCAATTGACCTATTTTTTACGGGCGTCCATGGAGGGGGTCCGGCGAGACCCCTCCTTTCCTGCCGGTTTCGCGCTTAGCTTTCGCGCTGTTCGGGCCTTTGGCTCTTTCGCCGTTCGGCGTGCTGCGGCCGACTGCACGCTAGTGCGATTGCCATTGGTGATTGTTTTCGGTGAAGCAGATTTGCGCTTCGCGCCGCTGGGCGGCGTCACGGCCAAGGCCATCAGACGCTCGGTCTCCTTGCGCATGCGCGCGTCTTTGGCCTTGGTGTCGTGATCCCAGCCAAGGAGATGCAGAAGGCCGTGGGCCAGCAGCATGCGCAGCTCTTCGTCGGTTTTTTTGCCTGCTTTCGCGGCTTGCCGGGCGGCCGTGGGCACGCTGAGCACCACGTCGCCGAGCATGATCCCACGAAAACCGGCGAACTCGCCCTCTTGCATGGGGAACGACAGCACGTCCGTGGGCCGATCGATCTTTCGGTATGTACGGTTTAGGAGATGGACCTCTTTGTCATTTGTAAAAACAAATGAAACCTCCTGTTTAGTTATTTGAAGGTCATCCATCATGCGCTGAATGAAGCGCTTCATAGCCGACTGATTAACGAGTTTCTTTACATTGTCTCGAACGATGATCTGCGAAGGCATCGTCTTTATCGGTCGCACGCTTTCCGGCGCCCCGCAAGGCGCTTTCCCGCCGAAAATTTGGCCTCCCGGCGCTCCTTTGACCACATTGGAGCCAATCACCATGGGACAGCCCGCCATCTCCGATTCCTACTCTGGCCCCGAGCGTCGCAGGCATCGCGTGTACCTTACACGCAATACCGAGTACCACTTCCGTGATGGCTTCTGCGTTGCCGTGCGGGACCGCAAAACCGGAGACTTCTTGCAGGGGCATTTGGCCATCCGAAGGCGCTTGCAAGGAGGCCTTCGTTTCTTTCCCACCGGGGGCATCGTGCCCAACGAGGGCGAGCCGCAGGTGGGCGAGGCGCTGTACTTTGCTGCCGGTGGGCGGGACCTCGTGACCAGCCCGCTGGAGAGCGTGGACCGCCCCAAATCCAGCACCGTTGCCGCGTATCCAGAGCCCGCCAGCTTTCCCTGCAAGTAGCGCCCACGGCGCGCCGGGCGAGCGCTAGGCTAATCGAGTCATGCTCCTCGTGCCGCCTCGCCCAGAGCTCCGCGCCCGGCCGCTCACCACGACGCGTTTGTATCTTGCACCCATCGAGGCAACGGACGCCAAAGACATGTTCCGCGCCGTCGAGGCGTCGCGCAAGGAGCTCGAGCCATGGCTTCCTTGGGTGCCCTTCAACACGGACACGTCGTCTTCGTATCGCTACACCGATGCCAGCGCTTCGGACTGGGCCCAAGGTCGAGCATGTCGCTTTGGCATCCGCGAGCGCGCCACCAAGCGCTTCATCGGTGTGGTGGGGCTCGAGACCCTGGCGCACCTGCACGAGTCTTGCGAGCTTGGATACTGGCTGCGAACCGACGTAGTGGGGCGCGGTTACATGACCGAGGCGTCCCGGGCCCTGCTCGACTGGGCTTTCGGGCCGCTGCACGCGCACCGCGTGCGCGTCGCAGCTTCTACAGACAACCACCCTTCCCTGGCGGTCATCAAGCGCTTGGGGTTTCGCTTCGAAGGAATCGCCCGCCAGGCCGAGCGCTGTGGCGGCAGGTGGCTCGATCACGCCGTCTTCGCATTGCTCGACAGCGACGAGCGACCCAAGAGCTAGGCAGGCGCCACCCCCCGTCGTGAAGCGGGCGGACGGCCAAGGCCGGAGCGACTCCCACGCGAATTCCTCCAGTCACACGAAATGACCGAGCGCGATTCGCCTACAGACGCCGGGCGCCATTTGGGCTTGGGACCCAAATGCAGGAGGTGGGGCCCCAGCGGCAATGCCTCTGGGGCGGAGGACAGCGTCCTCCGAT
>JBIKNA010000202.1:0-12103 GCA_044358965.1 Polyangiaceae bacterium | reverse complement strand
GTCCGAGACCAGGGTGCGCATGCGAGGGTCGCGCAGGTAGTGCACAGATCGCGTGGCCGTGGGCACGAAGCCTCGCACGCGCTTGTGCTCTCCGCCGGCGCCAGGCTCGAACACCTTGAGTCCGTGTCGGATGCAGTGATCGATGCCATGGTAGAAGCAGACGTTGAAGTGCAAGAAGGGCAGCTCCACGAAGCTGCCCCAGTAGCGGCCGTAGAGCCTGTCGCCCTTCTGCACGTTGAACGCACTCGCGATGATCTTTCCGTCGCGCTCGGCCACGGTCCACGACAGTCGATGGGCGAAGCGCTCGGCGAGCAACTCGAAGAACCGCAGATTCAGGTAGCGCCGGCCCCAGGTGAACTTGTCGACGGTGGTGAGGTACAGCTCGTACATGGTCTTGACGACGCTGGGCGTGAGGTCTTGGGGTTCGAGCACCCGCAAGCGCACTCCGTCGCGTTCGAGCTGCGCCCGCTCTCGCCGAATCTGCGTGCGCTTCTTGGACGGCATTCGCCGCAAGAAGTCTTCGAACGTTGCGTAGTCGTTGTTGTGCCAGTGGTACTGGATGCCCAAGCGCTCGTGGTGCACAGGGCCCTGCCATGAGTGGCTCTGCGCCTCGGTGGGGAACAGCACGTGCACGCTGGACAGCTCGGCTTGGGCGGCCAACTGAATGGACGCCTCGCGAAACGCCGCGGCGGCTTGCTCCATCGGGTATTGGGGGGCACGCAACACCCGCGCGCCAGTGGCCGGCGTGAACGGCACAGCGAAGATGAGCTTGGGGTAGTAGTCGAAGCCCAGGCGCTGCGCCACGTCGGCCCAGCTCCAGTCGAAGACGAACTCGCCTTCGCTGTTGCCCTTGATGTATGCCGGCGAAGCGGCCACGAGCTTGCCACCGTCGTGCAGCGTGAAGTGGCAGGGCTGCCAGCCCCGGCGGGCGTCGACGCAGCCAGCGTCTTCGAGGGCTGCCAAAAAATCCCACTCGACGAACGGCGAGTCCGCTTCGCCCACGAGCGCGTTCCAATCATCCTTGGCGATTTCGCTGATCCGCGCGTGCGTGCGGACCTCGAGGGTGATGGGGCGCTCGGACGAGCTCACGCCGGATCTTTGCGCACGAGCACAAACCAGGCGTCCATGTCGGCGCCGTTCTTGGCGGCGCGGCCGATGGTGACGTGCTCGGAGATGCGCCGCATGGTGTCGACCATGTTGCCGTACACCAACGCCGACAGACCCGAGTCGTTGCTGCGGATGTCGGGCCAGCCGTGGGCCTTGGCCTTGGGCAGGGATTTGTAGTCGATGAGGATTTCGCCCGGGTTGGTTTCGCTGTCGCGGGCGGTAAAGAAGCCCGGACCCACGAGGCCGCGGGTGGAGCCCTCGTTGTAGCCGCACAGTTGCTTGTCGTCGTCGTCGAGCCGGCAGAAGCGCTTTTGCGCCACGCTAAACAACGGAAGCGAGTTCTTGAGGTCGTGGATGACCTCGGTGAGCGGCGCGGTGCCGGCGGGCACCATATCGGCGATGCTGAGGGGCTTGTGGCCCTTGACGGCCTCGTAGAGTTTGGCCTGCGTGGCCTTGCTCCAACCACGGGTGCAATGCACACGACCCTCATGACCCATGCCGTCGAGCACTTCGGCCAGACGCTCCAGGTTTAGCTCCGGCTCGATGAACACCGTCAGGTCCATGGGGAAACCTTCTAGCACTCTTCGGGGCCCGCGGCGACGGCCGGCCCGGAGGGCCAGTGAGGACCCCGCGCCCACGTGAAGTCCGATGCCCTAGGGGCTTTGGGGGTTGCTAGGAGGCACGGCGCGAAAGAGCGCGAAGCGCGCGGCCCCGCTGCCCTGCACGCGGAGCACGACGCTCGTGTTCTTGCGGCGGCAGAAGACATCGCTGAGGCCCGTGGTTGCCTTGGGCCAAAACTCGCTCGCACCTGGCGCGTCCGCCAGAGTGACTTGTGTGCCGCTGCTCGCCCGAACGGCCACGCGAAAGCAGGCATCGTCGCCGCCCACGGGAACGGCGCGCTCGGTGGGCCCGAAGAGCTCGGCCGCTTCGAACAGAGAGAAGCCCGCAGGCGCGAGGGTCCTGAGGTCCAGAAGGAGCCCTGCGCTCGCCGAAGCCGTCGCACTGGCCGGCAGGGCGGCACTGGCTGCGCCCACACTCGTCGACGGTGCCACTGCGGCTTGTCGCGGAACGTCACCGCGTCGTGCGCAGCCGGCGGCCCAAGTGGCCAAAAGGCAAAGCCCCAGGGCCACTCGCTGGCGCATCAGGCCCGTGGTATTTGGGCGATGGCCGACTGCGGTGTGGACGGGCGCTCCGGGAGCGCTTCCATGCGACAGTTGCCCTGGAACGTTGCCCCGCGATCGAGGAACACGCTCGGAGCCTGGATGTTGCCCGCGAGCTTGCCCGGGGCGTGCAGCTCGATGAGGCTTTTGGCCCGGATGTTCCCGTGCACCTCGCCGCCGCGGATGATGACCACGGCGGCGTCGATCTCCGCATGCACCTCGGCGCCCTCGCCCACGATGAGCGTGTCGTCGCTGCGGATCTCGCCCTTGAAGTAACCGTCGATGCGCACGCGGCCCTCGAAGGTGAGTTTGCCCTCGAAGCGCGTGCCTCGACCCAAGAGCGCCGTGATCTCCGTCGCCTGCGGCGGTGCGTTCATGTGAGATCGGAGAGCGCGATCAGAAGAAGTTGACTGCGGGGCCGGTGCGCGTGTTCTTGGCGCGGATAACGCCCGCCTCGGCCTCGCGCTCGCCCTCGATGAACTTCTTGACCATGTTGTCGATGTTGAAGTTGGCGCCGAGATACACGCGGGTGTCCTGGTAGCGGTCGAAGAACGGATTGCCCACGGTGGCGTCGGCGTTCAGGATCGGTCGGAACATGAAGTAGCCAACCTCGGCGGTCAGCCAGCTGTTCGCCTCGTAGTCGAGCCACGCGCTGAAGTACAAGGCTTGGCGGAAGGTGGTTCGGTCGGCGGTACGCAGGATCGACTGATCGCTCTGCACCTCAGGAACTCCGTTTGCACCGGTGGTCGCTTCGCGCACGGACACGTCTCGCGAGTCGTACGCCCACTGGTGCGTTCCGAGGAGGAAGAGCGCCGGCGCCCACTTGCCCCAAGAGCCAGCGATCAGGGCCGTCCAACCCACCTGGTTGGCGACGTTGTTCAAGCCGGTGATCTGGCCCTCGCAACCGAGTGTGCCGCCCGCGCAAGCGACCTTCGGTCCACCATCGCCAGCCGTGCGGTTTCGCTCGGTGTAGAACGGATGCGCATAGGTTGCCGCGCCGAGGAGGTCGATCTCACCGCTGCCAACTTCGATGACGCGGAAGACCTGGGCGGTTACGCCCGGCTGGAAGACCATGTTGCGGGTCCGAGAATCGAGCGAAGTGGGGAGCGCCACGTTGGCCGCGACCAAGGGCTTGAAACCCGCGACCTTGGGGATGCCTCGGTAGAAGAGCTGGACGCTTGTGTCGCCGAGACGAGCCCTCGGGCCAGCGTCGTCGGGGGTCGTCTGCTCCCAGTTGAAAACTGCGCGGCCTCGAAGCTGGAAGTCCTTGTTGAGCGTGTAACGGGGCAGGAAGAACATGCCCGTTTCCGTCGTGGGATTCGGGGTGAGGTATTGGCCCCGGTTGAAGGTTGCAGTTCCCACGCTTTGCTGCACGAAGAGCTGGGTGCCGGCCCAGGGGCGCGGCTTGTCTTTGGGGGCGGCCGGGGCAGGGGCGGCGCCTTGGTCGGCCGTGGTGCCAGTGGGGCCGGTGAGCGAGATCGTTGCGCCGGTCTGCGGCGCGGCGGGCGTGCCTTCGGGGGCGGCCGGCGCCGTGGGGGCGGCAGCGGGGGCAGCGGGCTGGCCGTCGGCCGGGGGCGGAGTGGGGTTGTCCTGGGCGAAGGCCGGCGTGGCAAGGAATGTTGCGAGACACGCTGCGGTCAGTGCTGCTTTCTTCATCTCAGATCTCCACTCGGTCGCACCCGGAAACCCGCCGGGTGCATGAAACTCAACGAAACGATTCTGCCAGAAGCAAGAACAGGTCCATGCCTTGGCGGTGCTAAGCTCTTGATATCTGTTCAGGTTCCGCGCCCACAGGCCGCGCGTGTCACGAAGCTAACGGGGCCCGGCGACAGCCGATGCACCCCAGAGACCCACCCGCGCCCGAGGGCGCGAATTGTCGCCGCAGGTCCTACCTTTGCTCCGGCCCCAGCGCAAGACCCTTGCGTGTGATCCAGCCCACAAAACCGCGGTGATTTCGCTCGATGCGGGCGGACCTTTGGACCTTCCGTCGCACAAGCGTGGCGGCCGCTGCCCACCGTTGGCGCTCTTGTGGGAGGTTGAGCTACAAAAATCGCAATAACATCAATAAGTTGCGTCGCGTTTTGCAGTTGCGCTCTCAAGGTCTCGCTGCTCTACTCAATGGCATGATCACGCGCGCTTCTTCTTGGTCCGTCGCGACTCTCTTGTTGCTCGTGGCTGGCGCCGCCCAAGCCCAGGCTCCCGCGACGCCCGCAGCCTCGCCGGCGCCCGCCGCCGGCACAAGTGCGGGGGCAGGGGCAAGCGCATCGGGGGCCGCTGCAGACCCGAAGCCCGCAGCCAAGCCCCCGGGCAACACCCAGGGCTACGGCTGGTCCGACAAGAAACCCACGCCCCAGGTTGCGGCCCCGCGCCGCGCCTGGGTTCCTACGCGCAAGGGGCCCGTGGCCACGTTGCCGGGCTTCGAGATGTTGCCCGGCGGCGGCTCACGCCTGTTCGTGGATCTGTCTCAGGCCGTGGCCGTCGAGGAGCGCAAGACCGACGGAACCCTGACCTATGTGCTCAAGGGCGCCGGCCTCCAGCATCGCAACAACGCCAACGCGCTCTACACCGTGCACTTCAACACGCCCGTGTGGCGTGCGCGCTTGGTGCCGCAGGGCAAAGATCTGCTCTTCGTCGTCGAGATGCGCGACAAGACCTCGGCCGCGCAAACCCAGATGAACCCCGGCGCCCAGGGCGCCACACGCTTCACCGTCGACTTCCCGAAGGGCGAGTTCCTGCAAGGCGGCGGCCCCACGGACGACGTCGTCCAGAAAATGATGACGGACAAAGACGCCAAGCCCTGATGGTGTACCCGGCGTCACGAGGGTAGGCTGCACGCCCCGTGCGCTTCGCCCGTGTTGCCACCGGTCTCGTTTTCTGGTCGCTCGCGGCCACGTGCGCCTATGTGCCCGTGGCCCGCGCCGAAGACCCATCAAGGGCCGCCGGGGCTGTGCCAAGCCCCAAGACAGAGCCGCAGGCAGCCACCTTCGACGAAGCATCGGCCAGCGCCGACGCTGTGGAGTTCGATGCGCGGCAGCGGGAAGTCTACCTGCGGGGCAACGTTCGGCTGGATGCGAGCCCGTTCCACCTTCGCAGTGACGGGCTGTCCGTCAAGCGCACGGGCTACGGTCTCGAAGTGCAGGGGGCGTCCCGTGTGGCGTTCTGCCCTTGTCCCGACACGCCGCTGACGTTGCGCGTGGACGGGGCCACCGTGGCGCCCCCGGGCGACTTGTTCCTGACGCGACCAACGCTGGAATGGGCCGAGGTCCCCATCGCGTATCTGCCTTATTTCTGGCTTCGGGCGCCGTCGCGCATGGGCGTGTTGCCTCCCATCGTGCAGTACCGCGGCGGTGACGGTCTGTTGTTGGGCGGCGGCGTGCACCTGCCGTGGCACAGCGTGCCCGTGCCGCGGCGCCCATGGCCCGATCCGGAGCGTCCCCCAGACCGCGCGCTCGATCTGCGGGCCGCTGGGTACGTCAAAGGCGGCGCGCGGATCACGGCGCGCTTCGCGACACCCACGTCGTCCTCGACGGTGGCGTGGGACTACTTGGATACCCATGGCTTGTCCGTCGACGCGCGCGGCACCTTTGGGGATGCATCGTCTGCGGACGCATCGTCGCAGCTGGCCTGGGACATCGATGCGCTCCGCGGTCAGCGTGGCTTGCGTAGCGAGAGCGACATGTTGGCGGCGGCCAAGCCCTACGATCGCGCGCAGAGCTCCTTCGTGCTGCGTGCCCAGCGCGTCAGCGTTGGCACCACGGTGCTGGCCGTTGGGCGCCGCGGTGCCGAGGGGGCGCAGTCGCTCTTGATTGGTCCGACGGTGTTTGCGCGGCACCAGGGCCACGTTTGGGGGCATGTGCTCTACGCCGCCGGTGCCGAGGCCGGTGCCTTTGCGTTGCCGCGCGTAGGCGGAGGTGCCGAGGCATCGTTGTCCTTTGCCCAGGCCGACGCAGAGCTCTCCCATGTGCGCCCTGCGGGACCGTTGCTCACGACGACCACGGCGCGGAGTCATCTTGTCGCTGCGTCCGATGGCCAAAGCGATGGCGTCGACCGCTTCGTCCTGCTCGGAACGCAGCTGGGGTTGCCGCTGGGCCGCGCGTTTGCCGACGCGCCGGTGCCGCTCTTCCACCAGGTGCAGCCTTTCGTTGGTTTCGCGGCGCTCAGCGCCGAAGGAGGCTCACGCCTAGGCCCCGCATTTCAGCGCGGCTTCGTTCCGCTTGGCGAGGCTGCCGTCGCCACCATCGGTGCCACCCAGGCCCTGGGCCGCTGGGGCCACGGCACGGCGATTTCGCTCGATACGCGCGTCGGTGTCATTGGCCGCGCACACACCGGGCGCGAGCCCGTGGCCCGGGTGGCCGCCCTTGGCGAGCAAGGCTACGTGGGCGGCGCGGTGGAGCTGACGGGCCACCACGGACAACTGGGCTCGAGTTTCATGACCCTCGGGCGGGCTCGCGTAGGCCGCGCCTTCGACGGGCCGCAGCTCATGGTGCGCTCGGCCTTTGCAAGCGGCCCAGACACCGTGGGCGCCCGCGTGCTCGGAGACTCGTTGCGCGAACCCGGCGGCGGCTTCTTGGCCCGGGAAGGGCTCACGGCCGGGGCCACGGCGCGCGCGCCCATCGTGCGTCGCTTCTCATTGTTTGCGGGGGCCGATGGTGATCTGTCCGAGCGTCAGCTTCTGGCCACCTTTGGTGGCTTCGAACTGTCGGACCGCTGTGGATGCATCACACTTCGGGGGATCGCCCAACACCGCTACGGCCGCGAGGGCGTCGACGCCATGCTCAGCGTGGATCTTGCGCCCGTGGGCTCGCGCAACTGAAAGTGAAAGTCAGGTATATTTGCGTATGATTTTGATGGTTTGCCTTGCCATTAGGGTGTCCTGGATGCAAAGTTCTCCTTCGTCGCGCGAACCGATTGCGCGGCCCACAAGGAGCGGGACATGAAGGGCGACGCCAAGATCATCGATTTGCTGAACGAGATCCTCACCGGCGAGCTCACGGCCATCAACCAGTACTTCTTGCACGCCAAGATGCTGCAGAACTGGGGCTACAAGGCGCTCGCTTCGTACCTGCGTCACGAGTCCATCGACGAGATGAAACACGCCGACACGCTCATCGATCGCATCCTGTTCCTCGAGGGGCTGCCCAACGTGCAGCGCATGCACAAGGTCAACATCGGTCAGACCTTCCCCGAGATGCTCAAGCACGATCTGGCCGTCGAGACCGTGGCCATCCCCCTGCTCAACAAGGCCATCCAAGCCTGCCGCGACGCCGGCGACAACGGCACCGAGCACATCTTGCGCGGCATCCTTGCCGCCGAAGAAGAGCACGTCGACTGGATCGAAGCGCAGCAAGAGCTCATCAAACAGGTGGGCGAGCAGAACTACCTGGCGCAGCAAATTCGCGACTGAGCTCTGCGCGCGCACCCTCGCGCACGCGCACCCATACATCGCGCCGAACGCCACGGCAGCCCGGTGGCAACCGTGGCGCAATTGGATACTCTCTTTGCCAAGAGGTGCTCATGTTGCGCTCGTGTCTTTCGGTGCTCGTTGGGCTCGCGCTGACCACGTGTTCGGGGCTCGTGTTTGCCCAGGGGGTAGCGCCGTCGCCTCCCATCTGCGTGCCCGCGCCGCGCCCGACCATGAGCGCTTATGCCGACGGCGCGGCGGTCGAAGACGCGCAGCCCTCGGTGGTGTCGCGTGCCAGGGATCTGTTGGCGCGCGCGCGGTTCCTGGACGAAAGCGCGCTCTCCGACGAACGCGTGGCGACGGATCTCGACAAGAAGCTCCCGCAGATGCGCGACGCGTTGGCCAAAGCCCTGCTCGTTGCCGATGCCCGCCCCGCGGAGCGCCAAGCGCTGGTGGCGCGCGCCGAGTCCATCGAGGCCGACATCACGGTCAGCGAAGCCGAGATTTTGGTACGACGCCGTTCGGCGGTGGACAACCGGCGGGTGGCCAGAGAGTTCCGTGAGCGCGCGGTCGCGCTGGTGAAGGCCGAATCTGCACCGCCGCCGCCGCCGCCCAAGGGCTCGGCGGGCCTTCCGCTGTACTTGCCGGCGCAGCGCGAGTGCTCTCCGCCCTTTGCGTTTACGCCTGACGGAAGAAAAGTCTATAAAATCGAGTGCTTGTAGGCATGCCCGGGGCCATCTTCACTTTTTTGTTGGCCCGCCCTTGATTTGATAACGACTTTCAAGAACACTGATTGGGCATGTACGTCTGCGTCTGCCTCGCAGTGACCGACTCCGAAGTGCAATCCGCCGTGGATGCGGGTGCCAGCACCGTCGCCCAGGTGACGTCCGCGTGCCGCGCCGGCGGCGACTGCGGCGCATGCCACAGCATGATCGAGCAGATGATCGAGAGCGCGGCGCAGCCGGACCTTCTGCCCGCCTGCGCGCTCAACCGCGCATCCCGCGCGGCCTAAGGGGCTCTCCGGCGCTACAGGCCGGCCTCGGCCTCGGCCGTTGGAGACGCGCACATTCGCTCGACGATGTATGACGCCACATCGGACGGCTTGGTGCCGGGCCCGAACCCCGCGTCGAAGCCGAGTTCGATGGCCAGTTTGTGGTCGATGCGCGGCCCGCCGAACAACATGATCACGTTGTCGCGAAACCCTTGGGCCTTGGCCAGGGTGATGAAGGCCGCAGCGTTCTCTTTGTGGCAATTGCGCTGGGTGATCACCTGGCTTACCAAGATCACGTCGGCCTTGAGGGCCAAGGCCCGGGCCGCGAGCTGATCGTTCTCGACCTGCGCGCCCAGGTTGTAGGCCTCGAAGCCCTTGTAGCTTTCGAGCCCCTTGTCGCCTGCGTAGCCCTTGTAGTTCAGGATGGCGTCGATGCCGACGGTGTGCGCATCGGAGCCCGTGCACGCGCCCACGACAATGATCTTGCGCCCGAGCCGCGTCTTGATGCGGTGCTCGATGTCTTCGCGGGAGAGGGCCTCCGTGCGAACCTCGGGGACTTCGATTTTGGAGGCATCGATGGTGTGCGTGGAGTGCCCGTAGACCACGAAGAACGAAAAGCCCCGGGCGCACTCTTCCATGGTGGCGACAAGTGGCTCTTTGAGCCCGTGCAGCTCGGCGAACTGCTTGGCGGCCTCGCGGGCGCGGGCCGACGGCGGGAGCTCGAGGACAAAGCTGAGTTGCACCATGCCGTCGCCGTGACGGTCTCCGTAGGCGCGAAGAGGCTCGTGGGGAGTGCTGGTAAACATGGCGCTTATCCTCGGCCCGGCAGGGCATCCATGATGGGGTTCAGGTAGTCCGGGGCGCGCTCGCACACCCCCGCAAAACCTTTGCCGCCGGTGCGGGTGCGTTTGACGTCGGCGAAGGCGCCCTGGCCGATGGCATCCCAGATGCCCATGGCGGCCACCTCTTCGAGCTGCGCCGTGGCCTCGCTGAGCACTTGCTGGGCGCGTCGGGCCACGAAGCCGTCTTTCTTGAATTCGATCTCGCTGCCTAGATCTTTGGCGGCGCCGAAGACGTACCGGGTGGCCTTGAGCGAGAGGTAGCGGTCCATGAGCATGGGGTTGTGCACGGCCTCGCTGAACATGCCCAGAAGCTCGATGCTCTGGTTGGTGGTGATGCCCACCAGGCTGAACATGGCGTCGTGGACGTGGCTCTGGAAGATGTCGCCGGTCTTGTGTTTGGTGGGCGGCATCCACTTGATGGGGTGCCGCGGAAACAGCTGCCGGATGAGCTGCGCCTGCGCGAGCTCCATCAGGAAGCTGTTCTCGATCCAGGGGTCGATCTCGTAGGCGTGGCCGAGGCCCAGTTGCTCGTCTTTCACGCCTGCGCGCTTGGCGAAGGCCTCGTTGATGAACTGACTTGCGATGACCGTGTGGGCCTTGTCGACGGCGTCTGCGGTGGTCAGGTAGTTGTCTTCGCCGGTGTTGATGATGATGCCGCTCTTGGCGATGATCTGCCGCGAAAAATATTGGTCTACGAAGTTGCGACACATGTTGATGTCGCGGAACAAGATGCCGTACATGGCGTCGTTGAGCAGCATGTCGAGCCCTTCGACGGCGCCCATCCACGCGATCTCGCTCATGCACAGACCAGACGAGTAGTTCGTCTGCTGGATGTATCGCTTGTACTCTCGAGAGGCTTCGTTGGTGGCCCGGCGAATGATCTTGAAGTTCTCTTGGGTGGCGAAGGTGCCGCCGTAGCCCTCGGTGGTGGGGCCATGGGGCACGTAGTCGAGCAATGATTGCGCCGTGGCGCGGATGACCGCCACGATGTCGGCGCCGGCGTAGGCCGCGGCCTTGGCCTGCAAGGCGTCGTCGTAGATGTTGCCCGTGGCCACGATGACGTACTTGTGCGGTGTGGGGGCCGCGCCAATCTCGGCGCGCAGGGCGTCGCGGGCGGCGCCGGCCTGCTCGATGCGCTCGATGCCTGCGCGGGCATGGGGCGCAAGGGCGCGCTGCACTTCGGCCGGCGTGGGCCCATCGAGGCCGCGGTCGATGTCGTGGCCGTAGGCCAGCCGCTCGGCGGCATCTTGGACCGTCTCGCTGCCGGACAAGAGCGCGCGGCCGAGGAAATAGCTGATGCCTCGGCCCAAGAGGCCTTCGCGGTGGTAGCGGTCGACCGCGGCGTTGACCAATGGAATGCCCTGGTCGTCGACACCGTCGGCGCCAAACGCGCGCAGGGTGGTGCGCTCCACACCAACAGAGGTGTGCGCGTCGATGTACGTTTGGACGTCTGCGGCGATGCCCTCGGCAAGCTCGCGGCAACGCTGGACCTTGTGTTCGTCGACGGGTACGTGCGCCATAGGATCAGCCCCAGCTTTTGCCACATACGGCAGGACGAAGCAAAACCCCGGTACCTTGGGCCGGCGCCGAGGCCCAGAGCGCCCTAAGCTAGGGCCGCTGCGCCCTCGGGGGTGTCCCTCATTCCTCCCGTCGGCTTTCCGCGGATTTGCATCGCATCGCATCGTTGCTCCTCCTTGCCTAGCAACAGTAGGCGTCGTCGTTGCGCCTTGCGCTGCTCGCAACTCCACGGAGATCCTCGGTCCGGAATGAGCGACAACCCCTAGAGCAAGAGCAGACCCACGCTCGCCAGGGCCACGCCCAAAAGGCCCGTGGCCGCCGCCACGGCAAGGCCGGTGCGCGGCTGGACGCGCACGCGGCCCAGCGCGAACACCATGGCGACGGCGCCAAGGGCAAGCAAGAGCGTGGCGCCGCGGCCCTGGGGCTCGCGAGAGCCGAGCGCGGTTCGAACCGCCGCCTGCGTGCCTTCATTGGCCGCTTGAGCGTTGCCCGCACCGCCGGCAGCAGGGGGGCTCGGCGTCTTTTGGTCTCGACGCGCAGCCACGCGCAGCAGGCCGGCCTTTGCGAGGGCCCGAACGCTCGCCTGATCGTTCCAGACGCTGGCGGTGCTGAGCGCCGCGCCGTATTGTGCGCGAAAGCAGAACAGGGCTAGCGCGTCATCGCCCCGGGCCTCGCTCTCTTGGGCCAGACGGCCAAGCAGGTTCATGCCAAAGGCGGCGTGGGTCGACGGGGCCGTTTCGGCGGCGCCTCGGGCCAACGCCGCGGCCTGGTAGAAGTCTCCGCGGGCCATGGCCGCATCCGCCTCGCGGTGCAACCGTGCACCCTCGCGCGAGAGCCGAAACACCGCGCCGCCAAGCAGCAGCGCCACAAAGCCAAGCAACAACGCGATGCGTGTGCCGTACAAGCGTCCGAAGCCGGCGGACGGCGCGGGGTTCACTGAAAATCGCGCTTCTTGAAGATGACGACGCTGAGGGCAAGCAGCAAAGCTGCGTAGAACACTGCATTGGCGCCGGCACGGCCAACATGCTCCCACACGGGGCTGCCGGGCACCTCGCCGAGGAGCAGCGGGCGCGGCGGCACATAG
>JBIKNA010000613.1:0-3616 GCA_044358965.1 Polyangiaceae bacterium | reverse complement strand
CGAGGCCGCGGAACTGCGGCGCGCCGTAGCCATTGGTGAGGCCGGTGCCGAGGCCGCCACCTACGTTGATGGATCCGATGCGGTAGTGGGCGCCCAAGAGGGCCTCTACCGGCGTGGAGAACTCCCGGAAGAATCCCCCGTCGCCCACGACGCTGCTCGCGAAGAGCTCCGGACCCACGGTGAGCTTCTTGTCGGCCACGCGCACGCCGGCAGCGACACTGCCGATCATCTCGCTGCCAACCGGCGAGCCGTTGACCTTCTGGTCGAGCGCTCGGTAGTTGAAGCCGAGGCGCGCGGCGTAGGTGAAGATGCCGATGTCGCCAGCGAGCATGGCCCGCGGCTGCAAGCGAACCTTGCCGTCGGTGGTGTACAGCTCGCGGTCGCCGGTGGGGATCCAGACCTGCGCGCCCACGGCCAAGGTGGCCGGATCGCCGTACTCGCCGAGGATGCGAACGTCTGCGCCGGCGCGCAAGTCGCCGATGCCCTGCTCTTTGGGGGGCGAGCGATAGAACGTGCCCGCCAAGATGCCCGAGTGACCGTCGGTGAACGCGACGACCGGCATGTTCACGCTGACGCGCAGGCGGTTGATGAGCACCAAGCTCGCGCCAAGGTTCAGGTTGAGCTGGTTACGCACCACCGAGTGGTTGATGTCGCCGTTGTTGTTGTAGATGGCCAGCGGGCGGTACTGGTAGTCCGCAAGCACGCCGGCGTTCAGGCGCATGTGTCCCCGAAGGTCGAGGGACTCGTTGGTAAACCAATCGCTGCCGCGCTCTGCCGCCTCGAAGCGGTTGACGGAGAAGCCCTCGGCCACGGCTTGGGCGCTGGCAGCACCCGTGGTGAGCAGAGCGACCAGACCTGTGGCGGCACCAAGCAAGACGTGTTTGCGCATGTGCAAAGAAACCCTTCGTATTGGCCCAAACGGGGCCTTGGCGACGAACATTTCGTGGATCCCGGACGGAAGCGCAATAACAAGGTCCATGCCGGGCGTCTTTTTTGCTGCGCGGCACTGCGACGCGCGGCGTCGAAGCTGAAATCCCCGGAAAAATGCATGACTACCAAATCATGGTGATGCATCGACGCAGCATCACATGCCGGGCTCGCGGTCCCCACGCGGCGCCGCGGACGAGCGTGATAATGAGATGAGCGCAGTGAGTCGGACCGTCTCTGTTCGTTATAAGTGGCTGGCCACGTTGCTGGTGGCCAGCCTCGTGCCGTTGGCAGCGCTGGGCCTGCTCGCCCTGCGGTTGCAGCGCGCGGGGCTCGACCGCGCCGAACGAGAGCTCGAAGCCGCCGTGGTGGACGACGCCGCGCGCACCATGGGCGCCACCCTGGCCGACGCGGCCAATGGAACGAAGCAGGTAGCCAAGACCCTCACCGACGAACGCATCGCCGGCGACGACGCCCGCATCGCGTTGGCCAAACAAACTGTCGCTGGCGCCGGTGCCATCTCCGAACTGGTCATCTACGAAGCCTCCGGAAAGTTCTTCGATGCCATTGCCAAAGAGATGCGCCCTGCGGACACCGCGCGCCCGCCCCTCGGAGAAGCCGAACGCACCGCCGCCGGACGCTGGCTCTTCACCGAAGGCCACGTGCGCTTTGTCGCGCCCTTCGAGGTCGACGGCACCGTCCGTGGCTATGTGGTCGCCGAGCTTCGACCTGGTCTGCTTTCGCGCATCGTCTCGGATCTGTCGCAGGATCGCTTTGGGCATCGGGACCGCATGGCGGTGCTCAGCCCCGACGCGGTGGTCTTGGCCTCGGACGCCGCATCGCCCTACGCGGCGGGCGCCAAGGTGCCCCAGGTGCTGGTCCGGCATGGGCTCGATCGCAACGCATTTTCGTCGGCGCTCATCCGCACGGACTCCTTTCGCAGCAGCACCGGCGAGCCCTACGTGGGCACGTTTCGCGTGGCCCCGGACTTGGGCCTTGGCATCTTCGTCGAACGTCCTGAGCAAGAGGCCTTCGCGGCGCTGCAAGAAACCCGGCGGGCGCTGCTCTTCGTGCTCGGCGCCGCAGCGCTGTTGTCGGCGCTCGCCGGGTACGTCTTGGGCGACCGGGCCACCCGCCCCATCTTGGCGCTGACCCATCTCACCGAGGCCTACGCCAAACGCGATCTCAAGCGCAAAAACCCCGTAAAGACCGGCGACGAGCTGGAGGCCCTGGGCGACGCCATGGCGCACATGGCCGGGAACATCGAGCGCGGCGAGGCCGAGATCATTCGCCGCGCCGGCGTCGAAGAGGGGCTGTCTCGGTATCTGCCACGAGAGGTGGCGAGCGCCATCGCCTCCGGCGAAGCCGAGCTCACCACCGGTGGCGCCCGCAAGAACATCACGGTGCTCTTCGCCGACGTGGTTGGCTTCACTGCGTTCTCCGAGCGCGAGAGCCCCGAGCGCGTGGTGGAGTTCTTGAACGAGTTCTTCACCCTCGCGTCAGAAATCGTCTTCCGCAACGGGGGCATGGTCGACAAGTTCTTGGGCGACTGTGTCATGGCCACCTTTGGCGTGCGCGACGAAGCCCGGGCAGCTTCGCAGGCCTTGGCCACCGCCGAAGACCTGCACCGCTTCGTGGAAGCGGCGCGGCCCTCCTGGCAAGAGCGGTTCTCCTTCGACGCGCGGCTCGGCATTGGCGTCGCGGCTGGCGTTGCCTTGGTTGGCAACCTCGGCAGCGAGCTACGCCTGGAGTTCACTGCCATCGGCGACATCGTCAACCTGGCGTCGCGACTCGAGACACTTGCCCGCCCGGGGCAAACCCTGGCCACGGACGCCGTGCGCAACGCCGCCAGCAGCTTCGAGTTCCACGAGCTCGGGCCGCACCCCATTCGTGGCAAGGCCGAGCCTGTCACCATCTACGAGGTGGTCTCGTGAGCGCGGCGAGCGACGACAAGCACATCGGCGCCTTGGTGGCCGGCAAGTTCCGCGTCGAGAGCCTGCTGGGGCAAGGCGGCATGGGGGCCGTGTACCGCGCCAGGCACACCGAGCTCGGCGAGCCCGTGGCCATCAAGTTCTTGTCGCGGCTGTGGTCTCAAGACCCGGAGTACCGCGAGCGCTTCCGCCGCGAGGCCGTGATCTTGGCGCGCCTTCGGCATCCGGGCATCGTGTCCGTGCTGGATTTCGGCGAAGAGAACGGCGAACTGTTCATGGCCATGGAGCTCGTGCGGGGCCAAGAGCTCGCGGCATTGATCTCCGAGCCCTCCGGCGATTTGGTGCCCCTGATCCGCCTGCAGTCCATCTTCGACCAAATGTTGGCGGTGCTCGAAGCTGCACACGCCACCGGTGTCATCCACCGGGACATGAAGCCCGAGAACGTGATGTTGCTCGAGGCCGAAGACCGCGGCGATCGCATCAAGCTGCTCGATTTCGGCATCGCGCATGTCAGCGAACAAGACCAAAAGCTGACGCAGACCGGCACCGTTCGCGGCACGCCCTGGTACATGTCCCCCGAGCAATGCCGTGGCGAAGACGTGGGCCCCAAGACCGACGTCTACGCCGTGGGCGTCATGTTGTTTCAGGCGCTGGCCGGTCGCCTGCCCTTCGACGCCGAACATGCTGCCGGCGTCATGGCGCAACAGATGTTCTTGGACCCACCCGCCATGGCCGACGTGAGCCCTCGGGAGATCCCG
>JBIKNA010000612.1:0-3617 GCA_044358965.1 Polyangiaceae bacterium | reverse complement strand
ATCTCGGCCGTGCGCTCGTCGGCGAGATCTACCTTGGCGAGCTTGGAGTCTTCGGCGCCAAACTGGTAGCTCACGTCACCGGCCAGTTGCACATCGAGCTCGTCGTACAGCACGGCGCTCAGGTTGGCCGAGGCGCCCTTGCGCACGGTGAACTTGCGGGCGTTGCGCCCAAGGGGCGAGCCGTTGGCGGTGAAATCCAGTCGCGCGGGACGCGCGATGGTGACGACGGCGAAGTCGACGATCTCGTCGGTGCTGGTGGTGGCCAACAGCGTGGTGAAGCCAGGCTTCAGGGCCACGAAGCTTCCGTCTTCGGCTTTGCCCATGGTCTCGGGCGAGGCGGCCTTGACGTATTCGGTGCTGCTTACGCTACTGGGAGCGCCGCTCGATTGTTGGTTGCCGGTGCGCTGGAACCGGACCCGCAGCCGGCCACCGGTGGCCAAGGCAACGGATGCATCTTTGCTGCGCTTGGCAGTGGGGCACACCGTGGCCGATGGATTACACGTGAAATAGAACGTGCCGTTTCCTAGCTCGCCCTCGACGCTGGGCGTGGTGGTCTTGTCGACGGGCGTAACGACGCACGCGCTGAGCGCGAGCAAGGGGAGGGCGAGGGCGTGTGCCAGCGCGCTGCGCCCAAAGGGTGCGAGTTGCATGATTGGCTCCGATAAAAGAAGAGCGGCGCGGCCTGTTTGGCCCGCGTGCCGGTTGGATGGCCTGCCCCTCCGCAATGCGCGTGCCATGCCATGATTTCCGCAAGAATCGAGTGTGCAGGGCCCCGCAGCCCCGGTTGGCCCCTGACACCCCCGCCACCCCACTGTGTACGTTTGGATACGCTCTTCCGCGCGCCGCTCTCAGGGGCGAACGCCAAGCCCAACGAGTCGTTCCCGCGCTTGGCGCCACTCGGCCGAAAGGAACGGGCTCGCGCTCCCTACCGTGCTGACGCGCACGAGCAAGGGAAACAGGCTGGTCTCACCGCGCAGCGAGGGTTGTCCGTGGGGCTGGGGCAAACGCGTGTGCGTGGTGCCCCCGTAGCCAAGGCGTCCGATGTGCACGCTCCCCTCGCCGAACGCGGCTTCGAGCGCCGCCACGATGACCTGCACCGCGTGCGGCGGCAATGCGGCCCCCGCGCGCTGCGCCCAGTGGGCAAGCGCCGAGAGTCCGCGCAGCACGTCGTAAAAGTAGAACCGCGGAAAGCAGAGCTTGCCCCAGGCTTCGGCGCTGACGCGCTCTTCGGCGTTGTGCACGGTGCTCGAACCCAGGCGCAGCTGTCGCTCCATCAAGAAGTGCGCGGCCCGGTCCAAGAATGCACGCTCTTCGGCGGTCCAGTCGCGCGGCGTGCAAAACGCAATGGCCTCGAAGGCGCCAATGGTCCCCACCATGGAGCTCGGGCACTCGCCCGCGACCAGGTACGCCTCGCCATCGCAGCTCATGCCGCCGTCGGCCATCTGGTACGAGAGCAGCCAGCGCCGGATCCACGGCAGCTCGGTGTCGACCTGCACCCCGCAGGCGTGCAGCACTTGGTACACGCACCCCAGCTGGCAGTGGCAGGGCGCGGCCACGTACGGGTCAACCCCGGCAGTCAGGTCCGAGGGCCCCATCGGGAATGTCTTGAGCTGCACCCGGTGCAGTGCCCCCACGAGCTGTTCCACTGCGATAGATGGAATCCGCGCCGCGAGCCCCATCTCGTGCAGCAGCAACATGTGCCACCACGGCCCGTGCCACTTGGGCCAATACGCATCCAAGGCAAACGCCGCTGCAGCCTCGGCCGACCCCAGGTACGCAACGGAGTCTTGGATTTCGGGCTCGTACGCCGCCAGCATGCGGGTAAGCCTACGACGGACGCTATCCCCCATGGCACGGCTGTCGCCAAGCCGGCGGTCCAACCCCCGGACTGGCGCGCAGCCAAAAAGGCGACACGGCCACAAAAACCGGCAATTTTTGCTCCGCCGAGCGTCGGCCCCCGAGGGCTCCCGGCCGAACGGCGCCGCCCGCGAGCCTCCGCTTGACACGAGAGGGATGACCCCACTAGAAACGCAGGTCTTCCGCACGAAACAGGGCGGGCACAGGCGCGTAGCTCAGTGGTAGAGCACTACCTTGACACGGTAGGGGTCGTTGGTTCAATCCCAATCGCGCCTACGAAATAGACTGCAAAGTACAACGGGTTGGGTGCCAAGGCACTCAGCCCGTTTTCGTTGCGGGTGCAACCTTCCTAGGGCTTGCACGCCCACGGCGTGGGCTTCGTGCACAGATAGCCCGGCGGGCCGTCCGCGAGCAGACCCTCGAAGCAGGAGTTGGTCGTGCGGGCTTCGCCCTCGTTCGCAAGTGCCCTGCAGATGTTGAGGACCCCGCTGCCAGCGGTGGGGCATTCGCCGGCGCTGCACAAGGTCACGCCGGCGTCGCACGCTTGTCCGCCGCCAACGTAGGTGCGTTCGACGCAGACTCCCGCAAGGCAGTAGTCCCCGGCCAAGAAGTTGCAAGGCTGGTTCGCGCTACACGCGCCGCCGCGTACTTGACTGGGCTGGCACATGCCGTTGACGCAGCGCAGGCCTCGTTCGCAGTCGACCACGAAACCGAGGCCCGTAGGGCCGTTGACGCAGGCCGCACCCACTCCGCCGGGTTGCTTGCATTTTGCATTGAAGTCGCAGACGAGGCCTGTCGCGCACTTGCCGCAAGACTCCCCAACGTTTCCGCGAAGCCTGCACTCACCACATGCCAAGTTGGCGTCGGCCGTACAGTACATTCCTGCGCCGCACTGGCTCTGGGTGCCACAACGTTGTCCTGCGGTTCGCGTGCCGGCTTTCGTGCACGCGGCCACATTGGTGTAGGCGGCGCACGTTGCTGCGGTGATGCCGGCCGAACACGCGTCGATGTTGGGCGCTGTCCACGTGGACCCGTAGGCCGTCTTGTCGGCAATGCACTCGATCTTCTTGTAGCGCTGACATTGCGCCGCATCTCCGTATTCGATTTTGAACGACATCTCTTGGCATGCGCTCATTTTGGCGCACTCGGCCTGGGCAAGCGCCGTGCACGACGCATCGATCTGGGCACTGACGACGGGCGGCTGGAGGACGCCGCCCGAACTCGATGAGCTGGACGAGGAAGACGAAGACGAACTCGAGGTGCTGGACCCGCCAGACGAGGAGGACGAAGAGGAACTAGACGTGCTGGACGCTCCAGACGAGCCACCACTCGACGACCCGGATGTCGACGAGCCGCCACTCGACGAGCCGGATGTCGACGAGCCGGACGTTGACGAGGCACCACTCGACGACCCGGACGTCGACGAGCCGGACGTTGACGATGACGTCGAGGGAGGACCACCGGAGGTCGACGAAGACGAGTTCGACGGGGCGCCACTGTCAGCACTTGGCTCGCTCGAACAAGCAACTGCGACGCCGCAGACGGCAATGAGGGATGTGCCGACGATGTGACGGAGCTTTGCGTGGGACAAGCAAGAGGTGGAGCGCATGGTGATTGGACCCTCCGCCGGACCACGCTATTCAGCTGAAAATCATGCGATTTGTGTCTCCGCGGAGCGACACTGTCATCGCCTCAATACATGTTCTCGCGCAGCCAAGCGCAAGGCCAGGCGTCGTGAGAATGCAGGTTGGTCAAAGCCA
>JBIKNA010000201.1:0-12120 GCA_044358965.1 Polyangiaceae bacterium | reverse complement strand
ACGGCACCACGTACAGCAACACTTGCGCGGCCGCTGCGGCGGGCGCCTCGGTGCTCTCCAACGGCGCCTGCAGCAAGAAGTAAGTAGCCGCCTACTCAGCCTGAAGCCCGCGACGCGTTTGGCCCGTGCCGACGCCGTTTGCGGGCTTCGTGCCATTTGCGCTCTCGGCACCGGTCGCGGGTGCCGGCGCGGCTGCCGGCGCGGCTGCCAAGTGTCTGATTTTGCTCATGCATCTCGGCGCACAGGTGATTTCTTCTTGCGAGCCGTCTGCGGCAGGTGTCTCCCTCCCATGAACGGCAAGACGCTCGGTTGGTTGGCGCTGGTGCTTGGTTCCGTGGCCCTTGGTTGCTCGTCGGCGGACCCTGCGGCGACCGCGGACCCGGCGTGCACCACGTGTGGTTCCGATGGGCCCGGTCCGTCGTCGCCGGGGAGCTCGAGTTCTGGCAGCTCCAGCAATGGTGGCCAGGGTCCTGGCGCGAGCTCGTCGTCGTCGTCGTCATCGTCGTCGTCAGGAAGCTTCCCCCCGGCGGTGCCCACCCAAGCAAGCTCCGTCAAAGCCTTTGCCATCACGTGGACGTTCTCGGAACCCAAGCCCGTGGGCCAGTACGCCAACGGGGATTGGTGGGTCGTTGGCCCCGTCACCATCGTCGACATCTTGCCGAAGTCCGTGGTGTCCAACGGACGCACCATCAATGGGTCCACCATCAACCCCGAGAGTTCGGCGTACCCGAGCCATGGCTTCGACAGCGCCATGGCGGGTACCGGCGTTGGCTACAAGGCCGAACTCAACGTGGGGCGCCCAGGCGGCAAAGACATCGCCGCGGCCAACCCGCTGGTGGTCCCCGTCGGCTCCTCGCTGGTGTCCAGCGTGAGCCATCCCGTTGCCGACAATCGCCCAACGCTCACAGACGTCTCGACACTGACGGTGGTGGCGAGCCCGCCACCGGTGGGCGCGTTTCGTCCTCCCTATGCGGGCGACGACAAGACCCATCGCTGGAACAAGGGCCAGCTCAACTACAAGATCCTCCAGAAGCTTGCGCTTGCGGGCGCACCCAAGCCCTCGGACTTGGCCGAGAGTCTGTCGCCTCCGTGGTTCGAACTCGCCACCGAGCACGTGGGTCGCTACTACCATCCGGCCAACCACCAGCCCGAGTACGGCCGCGACATGGCGCACATCTTGGGCGACGCCATGTTGGCCCTGCACCTCGACTACAGCGATGCCGAAAAAGAGCTGCTCTACGTGCGGTTGGTGCAGTGGGGCATCGATCTCTACGGCTGTGCGCAAACCGGTGGCATGTGGGCGGACAACGGCGGTCACAACGCGGGCAAGAAGGGCGGACTCGTGATGGCCGGTCTTGCCTTGGGCGACGCCAACATCTTGGCCTATGCCGACGCCAAGAGCCCCAAGGGCTTCATCTTCGCCGAGGATCGCCAGACCTGGTACGTGACCCAAGCCGATGTTGGGCGCGCGCTCTACCAGGGCGATGGCCGCGAGCGCCTGCCGTACATCCAGTCGGACGTGGGCATGGCCGAGTGGGGCGAGAAACATGCAAGCCAACCCGAGCGCGATGGCCGCAACTGGGGCACGTTCTATCGGGACATCAACTACGTTGCCCACCTGGGCGAGGCGCTGGCCATCCGGCTCACGGTCGGTGGCTACAAGGCATGGAACTGGCCCGCGTTCTTCGACTACACGGACCGGTCCTGGACGATCTCTCAGGCGCAGATGCGCGCGTTCCCTTCGGCCATGTGGAAAGCGCATCGCGCCAAGGCGCAGCCGTAGACCCGACACGGCACGCATCCAACGGCGCGTCTCATTCGCGCCGTCGTGCGCAGGCAAGGACGGCGCGGCGCATGCACAACGGCCCGTAAATCGGGGCCTGTCCCATTGACCCGGTGTCTCCATTTGCAGCGCTCGCGCGCGAGCACCACCCGCGGCCCGGACCCGTGATAGCGGGCCGGGTGCGGGAGATACACTCATGCTTAAGTTTCGTGGCATTGGAACGCTCGGAGCCCTGGTGGTCCTGGCTGTCGCTTGCGGCAGCAGCGGACGCAACACCGCGTTCGAAGGCAACGCGTCGGATGGCGGTACGTCGAACATCGGTAACGGCAACGGCGGCAACGGCGTTGGCGCGCCGGTGGGCAACTGCACCGACGGCAAAGTGTGCGTCGGGAGCGCCGTGTTTGCTTGCGATGGCGATGGCAAGCCGGCCACCAAGCTCAGCGAGTGCACGGGCAAAGAGGTCTGCGTGGGGGGCCAGTGCCAGAAGGGCTGCATTGCGGCCGAAGCCAACACCTCGAACGTAGGCTGCGAGTTCTACGCGGTGGACTTGGACAACAACAAAGACGCGTTCAACGACGCGGCTGGCGCCCCCTGGGGCCTTGTGCTCTCGAGCGCCAGCGATGAAGCGGCCGAGATCACCATCGAGCAAAACGACGCCAACCCTGGCGCGAGCCCCGACGTCAAGGTGTGGAAGAAGCTGACGCTGGCCCCGGGAAAGCTCGAGGTGCTGGAGATGCCCACCCGCGAGGTCGACGGAAGCTTGCAGGGCAAAAACGAAGGCCCCGGCACCATGCTCTCGTCGCGGGCGTTTCGCATCGTGTCGTCGCAACCGGTGGTGGCGTACCAGTTCAACGCGCTTCGCGCGCAATACTCCAACGACGCATCGCTGCTTTTGCCGGTCTCCGCGCTGGGGCAGACCTACCGCGCGCTGTCGTGGCCTTCGGGCAAACCCATCAGCGTGTTTGGTTCGCCCATCGATCGCGGCTATCTCACCATCGTGGGCACGCGGGCGGGCACGCAAGTCAGCGTCACGGTCTCGCAGAACGTCCTTGGCGGCGGCGGCGTTGCGGCCACCGCCAAAGGGGGCACCATCGCCGTCACCTTGGGCGCGTTCGATGTGTTGAACCTGGAGACCGATGGCATGCCCGGCGATCTGACGGGATCCATTGTCACCTCCAGCGCGCCCGTGGCCGTGTTCGTGGGCACCGAGCTTTCGGGCAGCGGTGGCAGCAAGACGCCGCCCAAGCCACCGGGCGAAGAGGGCAACTGCTGCCTCGACCACCTCGAAGAGCAACTGCTCCCCGTCGAGTCTTACGGCAAGAACTTCGTGGTACCGCGCAGCCCGCCGCGAGGCAAAAGCCACATCGAGCCGGACTACCTTCGGTTCATGGGGGTGGCTGCCAAGGCCGACGTGAAGACCTCGCTCCCGTCGCCCGACGACGTATTCACCCTCGAGCCCGGGCAGGTGCGCGACGTGCTCACCACGCAAGACGTGATCGTCGAAGCCACGGAGCCCATTGCCGTGGGGCAGATCTTGGTGAGCCAGGACTACACCGAGAGCGGCACGGGGGACCCCTCGCTCAGCATCATGCCGGCTATCGATCAGTTTCGGCAGGACTACCTGTTCTTGGTGCCAGGGTCCTGGCAGCAGAACCACGTGGCCATGGCCATGCCCCAAGGCACGCAGCTGGCCATCGACGGCAAGGCCGCTGGAAGCGAATGCACCATGACTCCCATCGGCTCCTTGGCTGGGCAGCCGTGGGTGTCTCGACGATGCGCCATTGCTGAAGGGGCCCACACCTTGACCGGCGACAAGCCCTTTGGGGTAACGGCCTATGGCTACGGCGCGGCGGGCTCCTACGCCTTCGTGGGGGGCTCCAACGTCAAGAAGATCTACGTACCGCCGCCCATTCGCTGAGCACCGGTTGGCCTCCGCCAACGCCCGCGGTCACCCGCCGTCCCAGGTATCTCCGCCGGGCGCCTTGCCCTACCCTCCGTAGGGCGCCTCTCGTGGGCGACAAGGCGTTGGGCCCGACTGTTGGGCACGCGCGGGAGATCAAGATGGCAGACCCGGTGCAGCCCAAGAACGTGGACCCGGCAGTGCCCGCCACGAGCGTGATGGTGGACTTGCGCAACTTTACGCCGAGCTTCAACGCCTCGACGGTGGATGACACGGGCGTCAACGAGTTCTGCAGCTTCTTGGCCACGTTCTACGAGGCGAGCATCAACGCGTGCCTGGCCACACTGCCGCCCGGCCGTCGCGACGACCCGGCTATGGTGCACGTGAGCTGCACCGGCGATGGCGTACTGGTGGTGTTCTTTGGCGAATGGCACTTTGCGCAGGGGCTGCTGAGTGCCCTTGTGCTCGACGCAGCGCTCGGCCGTCTGTGCGCGGCGCGCGGCATGATCGCAGGCGTACCCACGGTGGGTTTTGGGGTGGGCATCGAATCCGGCGAGGTGTCCCGGGTGCGTGTGGGCCAAGGGCGTGCTGGCTTCGAAACCGTCATCGGGCACTGCATCAACATGTCGGCGCGAATGGAGGCGCTCACCAAGGTGCTCAGCGACGCGCGGGTGATCGTGGGCGACACCACTGTGGAGCTGTGCGCGGCCGCGCTGCATGGCGAGACGTTCCATGCCCTGCGGGCGCGGGAGCGCGCGGCCGAAGACGACGCCGCGCGCCTGGCGATTCACGACCGCATGAACACCATGAACCGCGAGTTGTGTGTGACGTACTTGGATCGCTACAACCTGAAGGGCGTGGGCGAGCCGAGTCCGCTCTATCGTCCGGCGCTCACCTGGCGCGACCTTGGCACGCCAAGGCTCGACGCACTGCTCGCGTCGCTGGTACGCGGCGACCAGGCGCACCTGCGCGATTTGCGCGAGCAGCTGGCGGGCTAGCTTCGAGCGAAATGGCGCAGGGTGCGGTGCCTTTGGACGCTCAGCGAACTGCGATCACCAGATCTCGCAGCGGTTCTTGCGGACCATGGGGTGACCTTCTTTGCACTGGAAGGCCTCGGCGAACTCCGGCAGGTTGGACAATGGCCCATTGACGCGGAATTGCGGCGGTGAGTGCGGGTTCGTGGCCACCAAGTGACGCATGGCCTCTTCGCGGTAGCTGCCGCACCAGCCGTGGGCGTAGCCCAAGAAGAAGCGCTGCGTCGGCGTGGCGTCGCCCTCTTGGGAGGCCACGGGCTCTTTGGCGACTTTGGTCTTGAGTGCCTTGAGCGACAGTCGCACGCCACCCAAATCGGCGATGTTCTCGCCGAGGGTGAGCTTGCCGTTGACCTTGCTGCCAGCCGCGGAATACTCGCTGTACTGCTTCTCGACGCAGTCGGCGCGGTGTTCGAACTCTTTGCCGACGCTGTCACTCCACCAGTCTTTCAGGTTGCCGTCGGCATCGAACTGCCGGCCTTCGTCGTCGAAGCCATGGGTGAGCTCGTGGCCCATGACCATTCCGATGCCGCCAAAGTTGACCGCTACGGGTGCGCTGTTGGCGTAGAACGGCGGCTGCAAGATGCCCGCCGGGAACACCATCTCGTTCATGGACGCTTCGTAGTAGGCGTTGACCGTCGGCGGTGTCATGAGCCACTCGTTGCGGTCGACGGGCTTGCCGATCTTGGCGAGCTGCCGAGCCTGCTCGAAGGCTCCGGCGCGGCCCATGTTGTCGAAGAACGAGCGGCGGTCCACCCGCAGGGCGTCGTAGGAGCGCCACTTGTCGGGGTAGGCGATCTTGTTGGCGATCTTGCCGAGCTTGCGCTGGGCCTGCGCACGCGTGGCCGGGTCCATCCAGGCCAAGGTCTCCAGGTTGGCCTTCATCTCGGCCTCGATGCCCAAGATGAGCGCCAGGACCTTCTCTTTGCCTTGGGCGCCCAAGGTCTGCTCGACGAAGGGTTGCGCGAGCACCTCGCCCAGGGCTTCGTCCGAGCGTCGCACGCAGCGCTTCCATCGCGGCGGCAGCGCCTTGGCGCCCCGCAGGGCGCTCTGCCAGCGGAAGTTCTCGTCTTGGAATGCCTGCGACAAGAACGGCGCCGTTGCCCGGGCCAGGTAGGCCTTGAGGTACAAGCGCAGCACCGGGAGCTGCGCTTTGTCGGCCACCAGCTTGCCCATGGCGGCCATGTACCCAGGCTGCGCCACGTTGAACATGGTTGCATTCTGCAAAGGAAGCTCGGCGCTGTAGTCCTTCCACGCAAACTCTGGGGCGGCCTTGGACAGATCCGCCTTGCTCGTGGGGTGGTAGATCTTCTTTGGATCCCGGCGATCCTCTTTGCTCATGTTGGCCTTGGCGAGTTCGGTCTCGAAGGCCAGGATTTTGGCGGCGGCGCCCTCTTCGCGAACGCCGGCGAGCTTGAGCATCTCGGCCAGGTGCGCCTCGTATTTGGCCCGGAGCTCGGGGAACTTGCCGTCTTGCGACAGGTAGTAGTCGCGATCGGGCATGCCCAGACCGGCTTGCTCGAACACGCCGATCATCTTGGTGGAGTCGGCGAAGTCTTGCTGCGAGCCCACCGCGAAGAGCGGCGACATGCCCCGGGCGTGCCATTTGCCGACGAGCTTGGCCACTTGCTCGGGGGTTCGCACTGCATCGATGCTGCGCAGATCATTGGCGAGCGGCGCTGCGCCGGCCTTGTTGACGGCCGTTTCGTCCATGCACGAGCCGTAGAAGTCGCCGAGCTTCTTGCGGGCGCCGGTGGCCTTCGGGTCTTTGGCGGCCTCTTCCAAGATGCCACGCAGGGCGCTCTCGTTCTTTTCGCGGATGACGCTGAACGCCTTGCTCCAGGAGGCCTCGTCGTCGGGGATCTTGGTGGCCTTGTTCCAGCCGCCGCAAGCAAAGGCAAAGAAGTCTTCGCAGGGGGACACCGCGCGGTCGAGGGCGGCCTCTTCTTCGGCGGAGAGTCCGCCCAGCTTGGGCGCCTTGGGCAAGGGCGCAACAACCGGGGTGACCACGCTGGCGCTTGGGGTCGGCGCAACGGTGCTCGGAACCGGGACCGCGGGCACCTTGGGCGGCGGCTCGGTGTCGCCGCAAGAGAGGCACAAGAGGGAGAGCATGGGGACCGCGAGCAATCGGGTGCGCATGCGCCAAGGCTTTAGCCCAGTTTGGCGTGCCCGTGTAGCGCTAGGGACGCCCCCCTAGGGCACGGCCGCGCAACAGCGCAGGCCCTGCTGGTAGAACGCGTGGGATTCGTCGTGGGCGCGGGTGCTGGGGCGGCAGCGCGTGCGCACGGGGCCCCAGTAGCCGCCCTTGAGAATGGACTTGCGACCGCCGTACGACGAGGTGGTCCATTCGTCGATGTTGCCGATCATGTCGTAGACCCCAAAGGGGCTCTTGCACCCGGGCTTGTCGCCCGAGGGAAGGCCTTGCCACAGGTAGTCGAGCTCGAGCTTGGCGGCGGGCTCGGGGTTGCCCCGTTGAAACGCGCCAAAGAACTGCCGCCAGGTCTTGTCGACGGTGCAAACGCTGGTGTCCCGCACGAAGCCGTAGGGGTATGGCAGGGCATCGTTGCCCTCGCAGGCGAAGGTCCATTCGACCTCGCTGCACAAGCGCTTGCCTTGGGCCTCGCACAAGCCCTGGGCCTCGCGAAAGGGGATCACGATGAGCGGGTAAGCGCCTTTGCGGTTGGGGTACTCGAAGCGGTCGATGCAAAAGTGCATGGGCTTCTTGGGGTAGGCCGACAGCAGCTTGTGCCAGCGCTCTTTGTCGAACTCGGCGCAGCGCTCGGGGAAGTCCCTGTTGATCCATCGCTTGCACGCGCCCTGCTGCAGGAAGTCTCCTTCGCCAGTGGTCTCGTGGTACTCGCCCTGGACCTCGACCATGCCCGGAGCGCACTTGCCGCGGTTGCCCTCGCGGGCGTCGGTCACCTCGGGGGCCTCGCCGGCGGGGCCTGCGATCTGCCACCATTTGCCGTCCACGTGGTTCCACGTGCGCGTGGGCTCTTTGAGCGGCACACCGGCCGTGGTGCCGAGGGCAAGCAGCGCGCCCGCCCCCAACTGACTCCACTTGCGCAATCGCCGACTCTGCACGCCCGGACCCTTAGCCCCGCACGGAAAAATCGCAAGCTGGGCACCCGCTTTGCGGCCACTTTGCGGCTACCGACTCCAGGACACGGGCGACGGCGTCAAGGCGCCCATCTCGCCTGCTTGGAAACGTCGGGCCGCGTCGGCGAGATGCTTCTCGTTGAACATGCAGAAGGGGCCGCGGAACGCAGGCATCCGGGGCATGCGCGCGCTCCAGCCGATCAGGACTTCGAGGCCATCTCCTTCGATGGCGAGGGGCCCCGCGGTCAAGCTCGTGGCATCGTGCAATTCTGCGCGCTGCCCGGCCAATCGGCCTTCTCCCCGAAGCACGAGCGCGAACGCATCCACGCCATCTGGCACCACGAGCTCGAGGCGGCCCTGGACACTGGCCTGCGCGAGCATGGTGCCCGAGGGCTCCTGGATGGTCGAGCGGACCCCCTCGACCTCGCCGAGCAAGACGCGCACGGTCGATGCCTCTTTCTTCAGCTTGGGGATTTGTTCGTCGTCCATGTGAAAGGAGCGTGGCGGCGAAAGCTCGAGCGCCTCGGGCAACTTCACGAAGATCTGCAGCCCCTCGCAGTCGGTGCCCGGAGCTTCTGGGATCTCTTCGTGCATCATGCCTGAGCCCGCCACGGTGCCGTGGAACGAACCCGGGGCGATGCGAGAGCGGTCCCCCTGGCTATCGCGATTGACGAAGGCACCCGGGGACCAGGGGAGCATCCAGGTGATGGCCGAGAAGCCGGCGTGCGGGTGCGGCGGGAACGTGGGCTCGGACATGTGGAAGTGGTCGATGTTGAGCACGTGCCCCATGGGAGCCTGGGAGGGCCGCAAACCTGCAGCACGGAAGCCTTGAGAGATAGTCTGTGAAGGGAGGCGAAACATGGCCAGGGACCTTTCTGTGAGGGGCAAGCACCGCCCGGTGCCTCTGAAGATGCGCTCTCTGGGAACGCCCGACAATGGGATCGAGTTCGGACACACTGTCATCCATTGGATGACAATCGGGGGGGCGGAGTCTTGTGGTCCTAACGCCAGACGCCAGCGCCCAACGTCCAGCCAAAGTACTGCCGCGACACGTCGACGGCACTGCTGACGCGAAAGTAGGTCCCGGCGTCGAGCAGGCCAAACACGTCCCAAGAGAATGTCTTCACGTCGAAGCCAAAGGTGCCGTGTGGCCGCGGCGCGACGCCGCGAAAGCGCGACGGCTCCAGGTAGGAGCCGCCTCGGAGTTGCAACCATCCGGGCACCAGCTCCCCTTCGAGCCCGAGCCTCGGCATCACACTCACGCGCTCGCCGGAGCGGTCGACCTGCTGCGCCAAGAACGATTCGAAGCCCACGGCGTTCTTGGTGGGGCCGGTGATCAACACGGAGCTGGTGATGAGCAGCTTCTTGCGCGGCAACGAGTCGTAGCGGAGCTTGGCCAAGCGCTTGGCCGTCGCGGCCCGAGACTCGCCCTCCACGGCCTGCGCGGCGAGTTCCTCTTCGGTGAAGGACTCGGGGTTCGTCCAGCCAGGGTTCAGCGGCCGTGGGCCCAGTTGCGTTGCTGCGCCGGCTTCGATCTCCCACGGCAGGAAGATCGTGCTGGGCAAGAACGTGCTGCCGATCTTGCGGTCTCCGTTTTGGTCGGCGCCGATGCGGCTTGCCGGGTCGGCCTTGCCCTCGGCGGGCGTGCGCAGCGTCAGGCCCGTACGCACCGGAAGCTCCTTGGGAGCCCACACGGCGCCGGCCTCGGCGCCAAAGCCGGTGGCGCTAAAGAGTTCTTTCTCCGCGCCGAGCTTGCTGTCGACCAGCGCCAGCACCGCGGCACGCAGGCCGCCGCCCACATACAGCTGGTCGTCGAAGAACGAGTAGCCACCCACCAGGTTGCCGCGTCCGTAACGCAGCACCACCGAGGTGACCTGCTCGTTTGGTACGACCCCGGCGGCATCCACACCGGAGAGCTGGTACTGCTGCAAGTTGACCGTGGCCCCCACGCCGGCCCGGCGGTCTTGAATTTGGCCGCCCGCGGTCAGGAACACGAAGTTGCCGTAGGTGAACCCCGTGCGGCCGTTGTTGTCGAAATCCGTTCCGGACACGGAGCTCGGGAACGTGACCCCCGCCGTGGCGTCCCAGTCTGTGCGCCGCATGGAGTACGGCGTGCGGACCACCGGTGCCGCAGCGTTGAACGAGTGGCCCTCGGCCCCTTCGGCCAGCGCCGAGTAGGCCCCCGCAAGACCGGTGATGCGGCTGCCCGCAAGCACCGGACCTTGGAACAAGTCCAACGAGTAATCACTGGTCTGGATGCGCTCGCCGGGGCCCGGCAAGGGCCCCGCAGCCTCTGCCCGCCGGGGCAACGCGAGCAGCGCTGCGAGCGTTGCGCCTATGCGCCAAAGCGAAAGATCCCGTCGCTGACTCACGGGTGGCACCATACACCAAGGCCGGGGAAGACTTTTTGGCCTCCGCGCGTAGAATGAGCCCGGAGCGCATGCGACCCGAAGATTTGGTCCCGTACATCGTGGTGGTGGCCGCCCTCGTGTTGCTGGTGGTGTACCTGCGGGCCCGGGAGCTGTTTTGCGTGTCTGTCCGCGGTGGCCGCACCTTGCTGGTGCGCGGCCGCATTCCCGCCGGTTTGCTCAGCAGCATCGGCGAAGTCGTGCGCCGCGATGGCGTCAAACGCGGCACCGTCAAGGCATTGCGCGGCGAGCACAGCGCGCGCCTCGTGACCTCGGGCATGAGCGAGGCCACGGAGCAACGCTTGCGCAACGTGTTCGGCATTCACCCGGTGCAGAAGCTCCGTGCGGCGCCGCCAATTCGCGCCAAGAACCTTGGCCAGGTCTTGGGCATCGCGTGGCTCGCGTGGATGTTCCTGGGCTCGCGCCGCGCCAGCTAAGTCAGCGCGCATCACCGGCCGTCATGTGTGCTTTCCCCCAAGGTGCATTGCGCCCTGGGCATTTGTGACAACGAGTTCGAGCTGGTCTAGTGCACCGCCGTTGATGTGACATCAACGGTCGCCACGCGAATGCTCGCTACGCGAGCATCGGTGCACTGCGCTCCTTTTCCGTGGGCTTCGCCCACACCCCGCATTCGCTCCCGCGAATGCGCTAGGGCACCGCAGGCCCAAGAAAATTGGGCGGATCTCGATGGCGGTGCACTAGTGTCCGGTCCGATGATGCGGCGCGGGCACCATCTGCTGTTTCTTGGGGCATGTGGCCTTGGTGCATGTGTCGACGGGGCTCCGTGTCCGCCCGCGCACGTTCCGCGTGCAGCACCGACCACCCAGGGCGTTCGCCTGGCGGGGCCGCACGAGGCGCCCGTGCCCATGGACGCCCCGGCGCCATCGTGCCCCGCTGTGCCGCCCGGCGCGCTTGCGCCTCTTGCCGGCAAAGAGCTCGCGCAGGTGCCCATCCCCGCGTTTGTCGACGCCAAGGGATCCCTTGCTTCGTTCGACGAAGCCGTCGCGTCGCTGCTGCGTGGCACCCGAAAAACCCACGTGCGCATCGCGGTGTTCGGCGATTCCAACATGACCCGGGACTTCATCAGTGGTGGCATGCGGCGCGCACTGCAGGCCCCGTTGGGCGACGGCGGCCATGGCTTCGTGGCCCTGGGACGCCCCTGGGGCTGGTACTCGCACATGGACGTGCGCCATGATCACGGCCCCAAGTGGCGACTCTTTGCCACGTCCACGCATCGCACCAAAGACGGCCTCTACGGCTTCGCCAACATCTCCACGGAGAGCGCGCACCCGGGCGCCACAACATGGGTGCAAACCGCTGGCGACGAGGCCCCAGTGGGTAAGAGCGTAGCGGCCATCGATTTGTTCTATGCCAAGCGCCCCTACGGTGGTCGTTTCGCCGCCAAGATCGACGGACAACCCAAGGCCGTCTTGTCGGCCCGAGCCGAGCGAACACTGGCCGCGCACGAACGCTTCGAGGTCGCCCCCGGGGCCCATCGCTTCGAAGTCGTGGTCGAGGGCAACGGCCCCGTTCGGCTCTTTGGCGCCACCTTCGAGACGGCGACGCCCGGGGTCGTCATCGATTCGCTAGGGGTGGGCGCCCTCAACTACGAGCAGATGACCCATGTCGATAGCGAGACCCGGCAGCAGCTGCTCAAGGAGCGGCCGTACGATCTGGTGATGTTCTTGTTGGGCACCAACATGTTTGCCCCAGACAAACACGAGATCTGGATGAAGACGGCCCTGGCAGACTTTGCCGCGGCCTTGCCGCGGACGCCCATCGTGGTGTTGAGCCCACCCGACTCGGGCATGACCACCAAAGACTGGACGAGCAACCCGCGTTTGGGGCGATTGTCCGAGCAGCTTCGAGACATTGCTGCGCGCAACGGTTGGGCCTTCT
>JBIKNA010000611.1:0-3632 GCA_044358965.1 Polyangiaceae bacterium | reverse complement strand
CAACGTAACCGCCCATTACGCGCCCTGTGCCGAGCCGCGCCACTTCCGCCCGTCTGGCACAACGTGGGCCACCCTTGGGAGGCGTGAACCGACGTGAGCCTCGGCTTAGCGTCGGAGCGAGGCGGGGCCGGGATGGGCCACGTGCCGCCGCGCGTTCTGCCACGGCACCGCGAAACCCACGCCCAGTGGCGGTTCGGGCGCGACGACTTCGGCACCCCCGGGCGGCAGCGGTGTGGACGCCCAGGCAGACGCGTGCAACCACAAGGCACGGCACACGTGGGTTCCGGAGCTCCGCGAGTGCCTGAACCAGCAGAAGTACAACGACTACCGGCTCGGTCGGCTTGGCAAGAACCCAACCTCTCCCACGGCGCCCAATGAGCCTCTTCCTTGCGAGATCACGCTGACCTGCCCGGGCAAGCTTTGGGAACCTGCTCCTCCAGGCTTCGAGCCCATGCCCATCCTGGGCTGCATGGACCACGACGACCCGTTCTGCTTCGACAACTGAGCGCACAAGCGCCCTACGGGAAACGTGGCACCAAAACCCCCTTTATGGAAAGCCGATGACCTTGTTTTCCCCGGGCATCTGACCTTTGCGTTTGCTCACGGACTTGTCGTCTCCGCGCAGCTCAAAGGCATCGAACACGTAAGGGATGCCCTCGGTGGCGAGCGGCGAGTTCGCGTCGCTGACGTGAAAGTGCAGGTGTGGCTCCGTCGAGTTTCCCGAGTTTCCAACCAGCCCAAGCACCTGCCCTCGCTTCACACGGTCGCCCAGCTTCACGCGCAAGCTGCCGGGCTGAAAGTGCGCATAGAACGCAAAGTGCCCACCACCAAGATCGATGATCACGTGGTTGCCGCCGATGGTCTCTAGGGTGATGGGTACCGCGCGGTTCGGGCCAGGGTTGTTCTCCGGAATGCCGTCTTTGACTTCGGTGACCACGCCGTTCGCCACTGCCAATGCTTCCGCGCCGTAGGCTTGGTAGTTTGCGTTCTTGCCCGGGTCCCCACGATAGGTCTTTCCGCTGTCGTCAACTTTGACCCAATCGATGGCGAAGCGTTGCGGAACGCCTGCGTGACCGGCCACGGGGATCACCGCACGACGATGCCCAGACGTCGCCGAGGGACCATTGGCAGAGAGCCACCACTGCCCACGAAGCGGCGGGCCAATGGTGAGTCGCGCCGGCTGCCGCACCGGAACTTGCAGCTTCGAGACCTCGTAGTCCTTGCCGCGCGCCTTCACCACGATGCGATGCTCGAGGGCGGTGGGAACCTTGTCGCCGGAGCGCATCCACATGAAGACCACCACACGACGACCCGCGGCAATGCTCGTGTCTGCCCCGGTACGCCCGCATGCTGCAACCAGGTCCGTCCCCTTGACGTCCGCAAGCGAGTTACCTCCCCCGGTCACGGCAATCTGCTGCAGCGAGATCTCCTCGCTGAAGAGATTTGTAACCGTGAGTTCGTAGACCAAGAATGTGCCGTCGTCCGCGTGATGAACATACGGCGGCGCGATGGCCGCCACGTCGATGGGAGCGTCCAGCGGCGGCGATACCGGCGCTTTTTCAGCTGCTCCTCTGCTGAACGCAAGCGGAGACCTAGAGCCCTTCTGCGTCCAAGTCCCGGAGATTTCGCTACTGTGTTCATTCAGCGTGCCCTCGAAGACTCCCTCCACGCGACTGATCTCGAATCGCAAGGCGCGTCCGTCAAACTGGATTCGATCAATGGGCAGTTTTGCGCCTTGGTCCACGCTGTCGAGTACGCCCTCGAAGCCATTCTTCGAGTACGAGAGCGTGAGGCCGAGGTGGAGTTGCTCGTTCAGGACGCCTTTCCACTGACCTTCCACTTTGGCCGGATCGGCTGCTGGCGAAGCGGGGGCGGGCGCTGCAACCAGAACCGGCGCCGCAGATGTTGCTGGGGCCGCGGGCGAGGCAACCGGAGGTGACGCTGGAGAGCAAGCCGTGACTCCGAACACCACTACAAACGCGGCAACAGTTCGCATGCGGCAAAGGTATACGGGATCCACCGAACTCGAAATTCGCCGGTGGTGAACTTACGAAAGCTGACGGTTGTGCGAGGCTGGGGCCGCAAACAGGCCGACATCACTCGTGAACACGGCGCTATAGGATATGACTGGTTGCACGACCTCGACGTGCCAGGCTTTGCGCAGTCCAGAAGTGAAGAGCTTGTTTGGGCGCTCCGCCCCGGAGGACTCATGAAGCGCGTCGCCATCGTCATCCCTGCCCATCCCGCCGAACTTCCTGAAGCTGAAGCCGTAAGGACTTCGAGGTCACGAACGCCCTCGGCGTCGAGCGCTCGTCGGCGCGCGCAGCGAGGGGGAGTGAAGAACGAAGCCCTCGGCCAGCACGCGAGTGGCTACATGCCTCGCCTCCGCTCCTCGATGGTCTCTGAGAGACGCACGTCGGCATGCTCCCTGGCTCGGGTTCCTTCAGCGCCAATCAGAGCACCGCGCCCGCCGGCGTGGCTTCTCGCGTTCTCTTTGGCAGCGTCCGTGGCCTGCGGCGGCGCCTTGGCCCCGTTCACCGCTGAGGCCGACGGGGTGTCGCCCACGCCCACTGCGGCCCCGCTCGGTGGGATTGGTGCGCCGTGCGCCACCCGCAGCAATTGCCAATCCGGACTCGACTGCGGTCCGCCCGAGAAGGTCGCGCAGCCGAGCGATCGTTGCGGGGCTGGGTGGGCCTGCACAGACCGCATGCTCTGCAGCGCCGCGGCGGGCAACCTGCGGTGCTCTTGTGACGGGGTAGCTTTCCGGGCCGCAGCCGGTTGTCCGGGGCAGGACGGCTCCTACCTCATGAGCCACATCCCGCAGGATCTCGAGCCGGGGGAGCCCTGCGATCCCGACAACCCGGGCGCATTCAGGCGAAACCTGACCACAGTGTTGGTGGGTCTTGCGTCCGCGGGTGGGCCCACGCCCAGCGTCAACATCCGCATCTCGCACCCCGGGGGACGGCGCGACGGCCCATGGGGAGCCGGGCAAGCGGTAGATGGCACACTAAGAACCACGTACGAGGACACCATTCGGCCCGGTGCGGGCGAGTACCGCATCGACCTTCTGCTGGATGAAGGCGCCGATGGACGCTGCGACGGACCAGGTGATCGCGTCCTGTCAAAGACCGTCGTAGCGCCCGGATATGGGCAAGGCGGTGATGTAACGGTCGAGTTCAGCGCCGCCGAGCCCTCCGACGACGCGGCCTGCGCAACTTGGCGGTAGCCTCGCATCAAGCGCGAGTGATGCACGCTTCGTCGAGGCTCACGTCGGTTTGAAGCTCCCCCGCTTTCGTGGACACCCCCAAAGGCGCGAAGATGCGCGAGGAGTGTTCGATGTCAAAGCGACAATCAAAGCGGGCCCGCACCTGGCCCGCAGCGATCTCCTGCAACGGGTCACGCGCGCTATCTGGGCGGTGACCGACCACCCGCTCAAAACGCAGGGCGATGTGCCCTGGTGCGCTGCGTGGTTTGCGCGGCAAGGCTTTCAGGTGGTGGATGAGTCCAAGTGGTCGTCGGCGTTGATCAAGGTGGCGGGCGGTCAAACGGCCGCCGGCCTCGATTGGTCTACGCGCGTACACATGGAGCGTAAGGAATCCAAAGCCGCTTCCCGCGAACAACACCCCCGAGCA
>JBIKNA010000200.1:0-12149 GCA_044358965.1 Polyangiaceae bacterium | reverse complement strand
CAGCCCGCGAACAACGCGAGCGCCGGGCAGGACATGGCCAGGGCAACCAAGAAAGAACTTGAACGCATGCGAGGAACCTCCGTGCTGCCTACGACGGTAGCACTCAAGGCCCGCGCGCTCTAGGGGGTGGACCTCATTCCGGACCGAGGATTTCCGCGGAGTTGCGAGCAGCGCAAGGCGCGACGACGACGCCTACTGTTGCAAGGGAAGGAGGAGCAACGATGCGATGCGACGCAGATCCGCGGAAAGCCGACGGGAGGAATGGGGGATACCCCCTCCCTGGGTCGTGTGCTTACAGGGGGATATTCGTGTGTTTGCGCGGCGGATTGGTGTCGCGCTTGTCTTTGAGAAGCTCGAGCGAACGGTGCAGCCGTTGCCGCAGCATCTTCGCGTGGATGACCTCGTCGACGAAGCCGAGCTCGGCGGCCTTGTAGGGGTTCGCAAACTTCTCGCGGTAATCGGCCACGAAAGCCGCACGGGTGGCCTCGGGCTCTTTGGATTTGGCGATCTCGTTGCGGAAGATGATGTTGACCGCTCCATCGGGGCCCATGACGGCGATTTCGGCCGTGGGGAGCGCCAGGTTCACGTCGGCACGGATGTGCTTGGAGGCCATGACGTCGTAGGCGCCGCCATAGGCTTTGCGCAGGATGACCGTGACCTTGGGCACCGTGGCCTCGGCAAACGCGAAGAGCAGCTTGGCGCCGTGTTTGATGATGCCGCCGTGCTCTTGGTCGGTGCCGGGCAAGAACCCGGGAACGTCGACGAGCGTCACGAGGGGAATGTTGAAGCAGTCGCAGAAGCGAACGAAGCGCGCGGCCTTCATGGACGCATCGATGTCGAGCACGCCCGCGAGCACCTGCGGTTGGTTGGCGACGAGCCCCACGGGCCGGCCCCCGATGCGGGCGAAGCCGACCACGATGTTGGCGGCATATTGTTCTGCAATTTCGAACAGATAACCGTCGTCCACCACGGCCCGAATCACGTCTTTGACGTCGTACGGGCGGTTGGACTCGAGGGGGATCATGCCTTCGACCTCGGGCACCTCTCGCGTGGGCGCGTCGGTGGACGGGCGTACCGGCGGGTCCTCTTGGTTGTTGGACGGCATGAAGGAGAGCAGCTCGCGGATCTGCGCGATGCAGGCCTTGTCGTCGGGGGACGTGAGATGGCACACGCCACTCTTGGACGCGTGCGCCGAGGCGCCGCCCAAGTCTTCTTTGGTGACCTCTTCGTGGGTCACCGTCTTGATGACATCGGGGCCGGTGATGAACATGTAGCTCGTGCCCTCGACCATCAGGATGAAGTCAGTGATGGCCGGGGAGTACACGGCGCCGCCGGCGCAGGGCCCCATGATGGCGCTGATTTGCGGCACAACGCCGCTGGCCAAGGTGTTGCGAAGGAAGATGTCCGCGTAGCCCGCCAAGGACTCGACGCCCTCTTGGATGCGGGCGCCGCCCGAATCGTTGAGGCCGATGACCGGCGCGCCAACCTTGAGCGCCATGTCCATGAGCTTGCAGATCTTCTGGGCGTAGGCGCCGCTGAGCGAGCCGCCGAACACCGTGAAGTCTTGGGCGAACACGAAGACCTTGCGCCCGTCGACGGTGCCGTGGCCGGTGACCACGCCGTCGCCAAGGAACTTCTGGTTCTCCATGCCGAAGTCGGCACAGCGATGGGTGACCAAGCGGCCGATCTCGATGAACGAGCCGGGATCGAGCAGCAAATCGATGCGCTCGCGGGCTGTGAGCTTGCCGCCCTCGTGCTGCTTTTGGATTCGTGCGGCGCCGCCGCCTTGCAAGGCTTGCTGGTTGAGCTCGTCGAGGCGTTGAACCGGAGCGGCGGGGGGCTTGGAGGCGTTCATGTCGGCAGCGGCGATCTAGCAGGTTTTGGGGTCCGTCGGCGCTTGCCATCGGTTCAGTGTCATGCTCGAACGACTGCGAATGGCCTGGGGTGGGGATAGGTAACCTTCGGGACGAACTAGATCCTGTCACGCGTTTGGGCGTATGGCAGTGGTGCCCACATCCCTTTATTCTGGACTCCAAGGCCCGTGATGTCCCAAGTCCCCCAGCCCTCCCCCTACCCCCAAGCGGGCGAGGTCATCGACGGCAAGTACCAGATCGAGCGCATGCTCGGTGAGGGCGGCATGGGCGCCGTGGCCAAGGCCATCCACCTCATGTTGCGCGCGCCTGTGGCGCTCAAGTTCATGAACCCGCAGTACGTGAGCTTCCCCGGCGCGGTGGACCGCTTCTTGAACGAGGGCGTCGCCGCGCGCTCCATCAAGAGCGAACACGTGGTGCAGGTCGACGACGTGGGCAAGCTGCCATCGGGGGCACCGTACTTGGTGATGGCCTGCCTGGACGGCATGGATCTGGCCGAGCTCTTGGCCCGACAAGGGCAGCCGATGCCCGTCGAGCGCGCCGTGCACTTCTTGCTGCAAGTGCTCAAGGGCCTGCAAGTGGCGCACGCCGTGGGCATCGTCCACCGCGACATGAAGCCCTCCAACTGCTTCGTGGTCAAACACGAGGGCGAGATGGACTTCATCAAGATCCTGGACTTCGGGATCAGCAAGGTGAAGCAGCCCGGCAGCGCATCACTGACGCAGACCAACTCGGCGCTGGGCACGCCGCTCTACATGTCGCCAGAGCAGGCTCGCTCGCCCAAAGACGTCGACGCGCGGAGCGACATCTACTCTGTGGGCGTGATTCTGTACGAGCTTCTGGCCGGACAGACGCCGTTCATGTCCGAGACCGGCGAGTTCACCGAGATCCTGTACAAGCTCTTTACCGCCGAGCCCCCCAGCATCACCGATTTTCGCTCGGATTTGCCGCCTGGCTTTGCCGAGGTGGTGCACAAGTCGCTGGCTCGGGACCCGGCCAATCGGTACCAGTCGGCCACCGAGTTCGCCGAAGCGCTCATCCCGTTTGCGTCCACCGAGCGCAGCCACGGCGTCATCAAAAAGCTCCAGACTTTTTCCGCCGACGAGCACCGTCACGACGAGAGCACCGACGCCATGCCTGCGTCAGCCTTCGTGTTCTCTCAGCTCGACGCGCGGCCACAGTCCATCATCCCCGCCGGCCTGTCGGCGCTTCGGCCCGCGCCGGTGCCTGGCAACGTCTCGGTGATCCCTGCGGGCGCCGAGCCCGTCATCGCCGGCGCCGTCACCTTCCACCAGTCGCCCGAATCCATGGCGCGCTTGGCGCAGAGCCCCGCGGCCGCCACCACCAACGCCCAAGAGAACAGCGATGTGGCCTCGCGGCCCGGGGCGCGCACCAACCTCACGGCAACCACCGACCGGGAGCCCGCGCGAGAGGCGCAGCCCGCCAAGAAGAGCATGGCGCTGCCGGCCACCATCGGCGCGTTGGTGCTCTTCATCGGCGCGGGCGGCGGCTTCATGGCCGTTCGCGCCAAGGGCGCAGGTTCCATCCAGAGCGATCAACCCAGCGCCACGCAGACGGCGCAGACCGCGCCGCCACCCGCGTCTGTCACGGCGGCGGCGCCCAGCGCGAGCGCGCTTTCCACGCCGGCCACGGCTTCGGCCGGCCCCAGTGCAACCGTGACCAACACGGGCAAACCCACGGCAACGGGCAAGCCTGTTGCCAACCCCACCGGCGCTGCTGTTACGACCGCCGTTGCTCCCCAACCCACCAAACCCGGCCTCGCCAACACCGCGTTGCAGCAATAGCCAAGTCCATGCGCCTTTCTTCTCAAGTTCTCGCGTGCGTCCTCGCCGCTTCGGTCGTCATTCCCACCACGCTCCCCTCCGTTGCCCATGCGCAGCCTGCAGCGGCCAAGCCCAAGACCGTTCGCGAAGAGCTCTCGGGCCCGGCGCGCGACGCCTGGGACCGCGCCCTCGAGCTGTTTGCCGCTGGCAAATACGACGGCGCCGAAGCCGAGTTCTTGCAGGCCTACCAGCTCTCCAAGAACCCGCGCACCCTGTTCAACGTGGCCATGAGCATCAAGGCCGCGCCCACGCCCAAGTACCCAAAGGCCGTAAAGGTGCTCGAGCAAGCCCTGACCGAGGGCGACAGCAAGCTCTCCACCCAAGAGCGCGACCGCATCCAGGCCGAGATCAAGTTGCTCGCCGACTACGTGGCCAGCCTCAACATCGAGGTCAACGAGCCCGGCGCCACCATCACCGTCGACGGCGAGAACGTGGGCACATCGCCCCTGGCCAAGCCCGTGCAGGTGTCGAGCGGTTCGCGCGCTGTGGCCGTGTCCAAGACGGGTTTCCAAACCTTCACGCAAACGGTCACGGTGTCCAAGACGGCGCCGGCCAACCTCAACGTCAAGCTCGAGTCGCTGGTTCGCACCACGGTGCTCGAGGTCGAGGTCCAAGGGCCCGTCTCGGCCACGGTGCGCATCGACGGCAAAGAGGCCGGCGCAGCGCCGCTCAAGCGCAAGGTCGAGGTCAAAGCCGAGGCACTGGTCGTCGAGGCCGAGGCACCGGGGTACGAAAAGACTTCGCAGTCCATCATCGTCAAGGAGGGCGAGCCCGCCAAGATCACCCTGCTGCTCGCGCGGCAGCAGCAGCAAGGGCGCCTCAACATCGCGAGCGCCACCCCCGGCGCATCCATCTTGATCGACAGCCAAGTGGTGGGCGCCGACAAGTGGGAGGGCCCCATCAAAACGGGCTACCACACGGTGCAAGTCAAGAAGCAGGGCTACTACCCGGCCACCTTCGAGGTAAACGTGGGCGCCAACGAAGAGCGACGCATCAACGCGACGCTCAACGAAGATCGCAACAACAGCTTCGTGCCGTGGCTCATTGGCTCGCTGGTTGTGGGCGTGGGCGCCACCGTGGCCGGCGTGCTGATCTTCCGCCCGCAAGACCAAGAGCCCGTCGTGGGCAACCTGCCGCCGGGCACCGTCAATCACTCGCGCTATGGCGGAGTCCGCTTCTAACTTTTTGCCGCTCCTTACGTATCTGCACCTTACACGCAATTCGCCTACACGCCGTTCAGACGGCCGAGGCATCCTTTATTTGGGAGGTTTGTCATGTCGCTCTTTGGCCGTTCGTTCGTTGGGATCGTCGGGGCCGGTGTCCTCGCGGTGTGCGCTTGCGAGGCCAGGAAGCAAACGGAACTCGTGGCCGGCGTGTCCACGCAGGTGCAGGTGCCGCGCGACTTGCGTACGGTGCGCGTCGACGTGACCGTGGGCGGCAGCTTGGTGTTCTGCTCGCCCTACAAGGTGTACGACGGCCGCGTTCAGCTGCCGAAGACCTTGGGCACCATCCCCAACCAGATCGCCGGGCAGCGCGTGTCCATCACCGTCACGGGGTTCACGACGGACGTGGCCGAAGAGGTCACCGACTGCGGTCGCCAGGCCCAGGTCTCGGTGGAGAACGCCAGGATCTTGCGCCGGTCCATCCAGACGTACGCGGCGGACAAGATCTTGTTTGTGCCGATGCCGCTCAAGTACGCCTGCTACGACGTGGACTGTTCGGCAAGCGGAAGCGACTCCACCTGCAAAGCCGGGCGGTGCGTCGACGCCAATGTGCCCGTGGAGAGCCTGGCCGAGTACGACGACAAGTTGGTGTTTGGCGACAGCGCGAGCTGCTTCCGGGCCCTACGCGACACGGTCAACGGTGCCGAGGTGGCCGGCTGCGTCGACCCCGCATCCCCCGTCGAAACCGTCGACGCGACCAAGTGCATCTACAAGCTGCCCGACGCGGCGCCGGGCACCGGCCTCAACGTGGTGGCCGTGTACGACGGCGGGTTCCTCGAAGAGATCCTCGACTTGGACAAAGACGAGGGCTTCACGGTGCCAGACCCGGCCAAGCCGCGAGAGTTCCAGCTGGCCCCTGGCCTGTGCGAGCTCGCGCGAGGCGTCGACGAGCAGAACAAGCCCACCAAATCGCTTCGCAGCATCAGCGGCATCAAAGCCAGCGCCGCCTGCGCGCCCAAGCTGCCCACACAGCCCATCTGCACCAAAGACGTCAACAAGATCACCGCGGGCAACCCCGATGGCAACGTAGGCCAGGGCCCGAATGTCGCCTGCGGTCTCATCAACCTCACCAAGACCCCGGCCGAGAGCAGCGTGGTGCTGGTGGTGCAGAAGGATCGGCAGAACGAGGACTTCTTCAAGGGCATCTCCGACGATCCGCAGCTGCCCTCGGTCAAGGTTGGCCTTGGCTATGCGCTCACGAACCCGGCGCTGTCCACGGCCAACATTGCCCTCAGCTACACGCCAGAGAGCCTCGTGGGCGCAGCCTGCGGCTCCGACATCGGCTTCGCCGTTCCGTTCAAGGTGGCCCCGGAGGCCCAGCCGCTCATCGAGAAGAGCTTTGGCGACGTGAACATCGCAACACTCACCGAGTCCAAGGCCCCGGACTTTTCGAAGGCGCTCATCACGCTCAACGCGTCGACGGGCAAGTTCTCGCAGGCGCCGCTCCAGACGGTGTTCCGCAAAGGCATCGTGTACATCGGCAACACCTTCGATGGCCTTGCATGCGGCGGCCCAGCACCGGCCGACGTCAAGCGCTACGCGTTGATCACCGGCGGGCAAACCACCGAGCTCACGCAGAAGGCCGAAGACGCCGCCAAAGCCCTGTTTGGCGCGGACCGCACCTTCAACGCCACCAAGTCTTCGGGCAGCCAAAAAGCCATCCAGAAGATCATCTCCGAGATGGGCACGTGCGCGTACAAGGTCGACCCGGCGAATCCGCCGCTCGAGAGCGACAAGGTTCGCTTCTACAACCCGATCACCACGCAGTCCCGCGAGATGTCCTTTGCAGCGACCTGCAACGGCGAGAACGGCACTGGCGAGGGTTGGGGTCTGAGCGCCGACAAGAAGCTCTTGTTCGTGTGCGGCAACGCTTGCAACGAGAGCGGCACGGGTCTGCGCGACGTGCTGGCCACCAGCGCGGCGTTGGCCTACGCCAAGAAGCAGGCGCCCCCGGCGGTGCCGCTGTTTGCCAGCCGCAAGTGCGGCAAATAAAGCCCTAAGCCCCAAAGCACGCGAGGCCCGCGCCGTCACCGGTCGCGGGCCTCGAACCGTTTGTGCAGCACGCGAAGCCGGGCTCGCGTGTTCGTGCGGGGTGCGGCGGCTTACGGCCCGAACATGAGCCCGATGTACGCACCGAGCATGGCCTGCCCCCGGTTGGACAAGTTGTAGGCGGGGGTGTCGATGGGAATGGGCGGACTCCCGGCCTTGAGCAGGAACTCTTGCTTGCCCGGCTCGGTGGTGGGCGCCCGGCTGAACACCTGCGGGTTTTCGAGCACCGCGTCGATGCCGAGCTGCAGCGTGGTGAACTTGGTGAGGCGGTAGCCGATGTTGGCATCGAGCACCAAGGCCGGCGCAAAGTAGTCGATGGGCTTGGGGACGTATCGGCTCTGGTAGCCGTCCGAGGTAACCGCCTCGCGGGTCATGAGAAGCGAGCGGTAGGAGACGCCGACGCCCGCGGCAAAGCCACCGCGGATGGCCTTGGTCTGGAAGTCAACGCGGGCCCGGGCGGCCACAGTGCCGCCAGCGCGCACGAGGATGAAGCGCTCGGCGCGCGGAGGGTTGCTGCCCAAGTTGGTGGGGTCCTGGAAGCGCGCGAGCTGCGGCTGCGCCAGATCGACGGCTCCCTGGAGGAACAGCTCCATGCCGACCGGGTCCCAGTGGTAGCCCACGAAGCCCTGCACGCCACCGCCCTTGGGGGAGGGGCTCGAACACTCGCCGACGGTGTTGTTCTTGTTCTCGCAGAGCTCTTCGATGTCGTTGTTGTTGCCCCAGGGCATGATCAAGCCCTTGAGCCCAAAGCCCCCGTACATGCCAACGAGCTGCTCGATGGGCTCCTGGAGTTTGCCGGTGGTGACGGTGCCAATCAGCGTGAGCGTGAGCGTCCGGGCAAGCACCTCGCGCTCCTTGAGGATGACCTGCTCTTCGAAGCGCTCGTAGCCCTCGCGGGTGACGGCGATGGTGTGGGCGCCGGGCGGTACCTCGCCGGCGAACTGGCCTTCGCCAACAACCTTGCCGTCGATGTAGATGATGCCCTTGCCGTCGGGGATGGTGAGCTTGAGCGACGCGGCCGTGAGCACGCTCTCGAGAGTGACCTCGCGGGTCTCGCCCCGAGCCACGGTGATCTTGTTGCTGACGCCGCGGGTGGGGCTGCGAAGCGCGATCTCGCGCTCGCCGGGCTCGATGTCGCCGGTGTACGGCGCCGGGCCGACGTCGACGCCGTCGATGAGCACGCGGACCGCCTCGCCAGCTTTGTCTTTGACAGTGATCCGAGCCACCTTGGACTCGGCCTCGAGCTTGATGGTCGTCTCCGTCTTGCCCTTGGCGGGCACCGCCGGAAACTGCTCGTTGGCCACGAACCCCGCCTTTGTGGCGCGTACCTTGTGAGGACCGGCGGTGACGCGGAGCGTGACCTTGCCGGCCTCGAGCTTGGCGGGGTTGCCGTCGATCTCCAGCACCGCGTCGGGCTCGGACACGCCCACGACAAGCTCGCCGGTGGCGTCTTCGAGCTCGGAAAGACGCTTCTGGGCCGCGTCTTTTTTGGGCTTGGGCATCGTGGAGCCGAACTCGCTGAGCAACGCCTTGTACGCCTCGTAGGCACCCAAGGTGTCTTTGAGCTCGTAGGCGGCGTTGGCGAGCCCCTCGTTGGCTGCGGCCGTGCGATGCAGCTCCATGGCCCCGGCGTACTCGGTGCGGGCCGTGGCCCAGTCTTTGGCCTTGGCGGCCTTGTCGCCGGCGGCCAGGCGCGTCTTGGCATCGGCCTGCTGCTTGACCGTCACCTGCGCCAACGCAGGGGTGCTGGCCGAGACCACCGAAGCGGCCGTGGCCCCAAGAAGAACCGTGGAGAGAATCCGAGCGCGGACGGAGCAGAACATGGCCGCGCGAGGCTACCAAGCTTGGCGCCGCCGGTCAGCCGCCATCGCCCAAAGACCGGCGAGCACGCAAGATTGCCTCAGCGGTCGTTGCGCTATTCCTGAAACGGGGGCGGGTCGACGTAGGTGACCCGTTGGCCCCGAAACGTGCGGAGTTCGGTGCGACCGGGCGCGCGCGACACCACGTAGTCGGGCAAAAGAGGCACTTTGCCGAGGCCACCGGGGGTGTCACAGATGAACTTGGGCAACGCGATGCCCGTGAGCCGCCCCTGCAGGGCCTCCATGAGCTGGATGCCCGTGGAGAGTGGGGTGCGCAAATGCCCAGTGCCGCGCACCGGGTCCGCCTGAAGCAAGTAGTACGGGCGCACCCGCGCGCGGATGAGACCCCGGAACAGTTGTTCGAGGGTGGCCGCGTCGTCGTTGATGCCCCGGAGCAAGACCGTCTGGTTCATGACGGGAAAGCCGGCATCGGCCAAGCGGTTGCACGCGCGGATGGAGGCGGGCGACAGCTCTTTGGGGTGGTTGAAGTGCGTCATCACCCAAATCGGATGAAACGGCCGGATCGCGCGCAAGAGCTCGCTGGTGATGCGCATGGGCAAGGTGACCGGGGCGCGCGTGGCCAGACGAATGGTGTCGAGGTGTGGCACCTGCCGCAGTGCCTCGAGCACTTGCACCAGGCGCCCGGTGCTCATGACCAACGGGTCGCCGCCGCTGACGATGACATCGCGGATCTCCGGGTGGCTTCGCAAGTAAGCGAGTGCGGGTTCGAGCTGCGCCGGGGCCACGGCGCCGCCCCCCTCGCCCACCATGCGCGAGCGCGTGCAGAACCGGCAGTAGACCGAGCAGCGGTCGGTGACGAGCAACAGCGCACGGTCGGGGTACCGCTGCACCAAGTGCGGCGCGACCTCGTGGGACTCCTCGCCCAACGGATCGCGCAGATCGCCCGGCACCTGCCGAGACTCTTGCACATGCGGCACGCACTGCTTGCGCACAGGGCAGGCCGGATCGTGTTTGTCGCACAAAGACAGGTAGTACGGCGTGATGGACAGCGAGAAGCCTTCGCGCTCGGCGTGCAATGCGCCCTCGCGCTCTGGCGGCGTGAGCGACAGACGTGCTTCGAGGCCCGCAAGCGACGTGACGGCGTTGCGAACCTGCCACTGCCAATCGTTGGGGTTGGCGCGCGGCCGTTTGGACGCTTTGCTTGGGTTGTCCGAGGCCACGGCCTGGGGTCCCTTCCGCAGCGTGACGAGCGAGTCTTGTTGCGCCATTGCGGTCGATGCGGGCTCAGGGCCGCGCGGCATCGGGGGCGCTGGCGTCGGGCATCTCGACGCGCACCTTGGACAGGGCGCCTTGATCGACTTGGACGGGGTACTTCTTGCGCAGGTCGGCGATGAGCTCGTCTTCTTTGGCGCGCGCTTTGTCTTGGGCGAGTTTGACGCGAACGGTGCGCTCGGCTTCTTCGTAGGTGCGCTCGTGCGGCGGAAGCACCTGGGTCAGGCGCACCAGGTAGACCTTGTCTTTGGCGCGGACCGGCCGCTCGAACACGGTGCCGGGCTCTTTGATGGTGAAGAGCGCGACACGGACCTCGGCGGGCACGCGGTTGTTCTCGCCGCGTGGGTCGCCGGGCGGGCTGACGATGCCAAAATCGCCGGCCAAATCGACGGGCACGTTGGCCTTGGCCTGCGGATCTTGAGACTTCTGCCGCACGAGATCGCCCCACTCGGACGGAGTCTTGGCGTTTTTGGCCGCGACCAAGAGCTCTTGGGCCTGGGCCTCGTCTTTGGCCACCAACAACGAGACGCGGCGGCGCTCGGGATCACGAAAGTCTGCGCGGTGTGCTTGGTAGTACTCGCGGACGTCGGCCTCGGGCACGGTGTCGGGCGTGGGGCTGTTCTTGCGCACCTCGGCCAGTACCGCGTCGCGCAGAATGGCGCGCAGCTCTTGCTGCGTGGCCGTGTCTTTGTCGTAGCCCTTTTCTTCGGCCTCTTTGGCCAAGAGCATGACGTTGATCATCTCGTTCAGGAGCTCTTGGCGCCGCTCGGGGGACTGGTACCGGAGGCGATCGAACTGATCCATGTTCTCGAGAGCCGCCGCGAAGTCGCCCAGGGTGACCACCTGATCGCCCACCCGGGCCAGCACTTGCTTGGACTGCTCGGGGGTGAGCGCAGAGCTGGCCTTGATGCCGGCGTCGGCCGCGGGCGGCTGCTCGGTGCCGCCGCAGCGCTGGCAACCGGCGGCCATGAGAACAACCACGGCGCAAGCCAGCGCCCCGGGGGTGGCTCGCAACGCGGAACGAACAGTGTGAGGCGGGAGTGCGACAGCCATGATCCAACGAGCCTTGAGCCGGGAATCTTTACTACGGGCCCGCCCGCGGCGCATGCCTTTCGCGCGAACGGCGACCGGGGCAATTTTTCCCCGAACAGACTCGTTGCGCCCGGCGCAGCGCGCGACTACACCGGAGACACGATGCGTCAATCCACCAAGAATCTCGAAGAAGTGACGGTTATGCCGCCGCCCCCACACCCCGAGCTTCGCTACAGGCGCATCGTCCTCAAGCTAAGCGGCGAAGCCCTCTCGGGCAGCACCGGCGGCTTCGGCATCGACCCGGACGTCCTGCGCGCCACCGCCACCGAACTGTCCGAGGTCTACGCCCTGGGCTGCCAGGTGGCCATCGTGGTCGGCGGCGGCAACATTTTCCGCGGCCTCAAGGGCGCCAGCGCCGGCATGGACCGCGCCCAAAGCGACTACATGGGCATGCTCGCCACCGTCATGAACGGCCTCGCCCTTCAAGACGCCCTCGAGCGCGCCGGCGTGCCCACCCGAGTGCAAACCGCCCTCGAAATCCGCCAAATCGCCGAGCCCTACATCCGCCGCAAGGCCGTGCGCCACCTCGAGAAGGGCCGCATCGTCATCTTCGCCGCCGGCACGGGCAACCCCTACTTCTCCACCGACACCGCCGCCGCCCTCCGCGCCATGGAGATCCACGCCGACGTCCTGTGCAAAGCCACCAAGGTCGAAGGCGTCTACGAAAAAGACCCCGCGCGTTTCCCCGACGCCTCCATGTACTCCACCATGACCTTCGATCGCTTCATCCGCGAGCGCATCGGCGTCATGGACTCCACCGCCGCCACCCTCTGCCGCGACAACGGCCTGCAAATCCGCGTCTTCAAGCTCACCACCCGCGGCAACATCAAGCGCGTGGTCTGCGGCGAAGCCATCGGCACCACCGTCGACGGCTGATACCGGCTGGGGCTTAACTGTGCCCCGGCCCCTGCGGGGGCGGGGCTGCGCGCTGGGCGTTTTCTGGTTCGGAACTCGGTTTCTGCCGGCTGGGGCTTAACG
>JBIKNA010000610.1:0-3637 GCA_044358965.1 Polyangiaceae bacterium | reverse complement strand
CGTGTTCGCGCCGCCAGATGCCAGCCCAAGCCACAAGGTGCCCGTGCTTTGGTACCTGTCGGGGCTCACCTGCACCTGGGCCAACGTCATGGAAAAAGCGGGGCTCCAACGTGTGGCGTCGGAGCTCGGCATCATGGTCGTCGCTCCAGACACGTCGCCCCGCGGCGAATCCGTGCCCAACGACGCGGCCTACGATCTGGGCCAGGGCGCGGGCTTCTACCTCAGCGCCACGCAGGCCCCGTGGTCCACGCACTTTCGCATGGACGCGTACCTGACCGACGAGCTCCCGGGCATCATCGAGGGCTTCGGCGGCGACTTGGGTCGCCAGGGCATCACGGGCCACTCCATGGGTGGCCTCGGAGCGCTCAATCTGCACCTCAAGAATCCCGAGCGCTACACCTCGGTCTCGGCGTTCTCGCCCATCGTCGCGCCCAGCCAAGTGCCCTGGGGCCACAAGGCCTTCGCGGCGTACCTGGGCGCCGACCAAGCAGCGTGGCAGGCCTACGATCCGTGCGCGTTGGTCCGCGCGCGCCCATCCAAGGCCCACATGCTCGTCGATCAGGGGCTCGCCGACTCGTTCCTGAAAGAGCAGCTTCGGCCAGAGCTATTCGAAGACGCGTGCGCCGCCGCCGGTCAAAAGCTCACGTTGCGAAGGCACGAGGGCTACGACCACTCGTACTACTTCATCGCGTCGTTCATCGAAGACCACCTGCGCCACCACGGCAAGGCGCTCGGGCTGTAAGCGGGGGTGCCGGCAGGTCCTAGGGCAACGCGCCGCACTCGGCGTCGCGCTTGCCCGGCCGCCGCGCAAACGAAACGCCGCGCCGCGTGGGGCCCAACGGTTTGTACCGCAGCTCCTTCTTTTGGCCTGCACGCTGCACGGTCAACGCCGCGAGCGTGCTGGGGTCGCCGTCTTTGAAGCTGCTCGCCAGCAACACGTCGGTGGCCGCAAGGCCCGCACGCGCCGCCGGCCCCGCGGGGTCGAGGCCAACGATTTCTAGGCGCTCGGAGTCTGCGGTCGCTTGCGGGTCGAAGCCCAGATCGAACGCCGCGAACGAAGCTAGCCCCGAGGCAAAACAGGGTCCCAGCGTAGAGCTCGGGAGCTCCACGTCTTTGCCCGCGAGCACCTCTTCGAGCTTCCGAGCCTCGGCCGGCCCAAGCTCCTTGGCCAGCATCAGCGACCACGCCTCGGCCGGGAGTCGCTGGTGCTCGTCGCGCACGCGCTGGGTGAAGGCCTTCAGCACCTTGGGCAGCGGCGAGGCCCCCGCCTGCGAAAGCACCTACGCGAAACCCAGGTCTAGGGGCACGACACTGGCTTCTTGATGCATTTGGCGTCGGACAGACGACAGTAGTATCCGTTGAAACACCCGTTGGGGTCGCAGGTCTGACTGCCACTTGCGCAGGCATTGCAGGCTGCCGGGGTGCTCGGCACCGCGTAGCCGGGGCACGAAGTCGAGGCTTCCGCTGGGGCGTCTAGTGCGGCGTCGGGTGCGCCGGAATCCTGCACATCCTCGGCTGCGCTGGCATCGACCGCAGCCTCTGGGGCCGTCGCGTCGATGTTTCCTTGCAGCGGCTGCGCGTCCTGGGACAGCGAGGCATCCGTGGCCGCGGATACGCCGACAATGGGATCTCCGGGGTTCGCAGGCTCGTTGGAACCAACGGCACAGCCAGCAACCACACCCGAGACGATGAAGCAGAACGCAGCAAACCTTCGCATGCGGAGCCTTGTACGGCCCCTCGGAAGAGTCCTCGTGGCCACACGGCAACGTTGCTGCAACACCCCACAAGCCACCACCGCAGGGGGTGGTCTCTGGATATCCGCGGGGCGGTGACGGGTCCCTGCCCCGGCCGCCCCGCGCGATGCTCCAGCAACTTCACGCGCGCGCTGCGATCACTCCGCCGTGGCCGTAGGCTGCAGCGAACTTGCGTTGGCGCCGAGCAGTTCGACCATGCGCCGAATCGTAGCCTCGGCGCTCGCGCGGCTCTTGTAGGCCTCGCTCACGCCAATGATCTGATTGTTGCCCGCCTGCAGCACGAAGTAGAAATCCCCCGCGCTGGTATTCTTGACGGTGTAGCGCGAGACGTCCCTGCCGTTCTCTTTGGCCGAAGCGATGCCGTTCTCGGCGCCCGACTTATCGGTGTACGCCTCGGAGGCCAAGACGATCTCGCCGTTCCCGGCGCGCAGGTGAAAGTAGTACTGATTGTCGTTGAGACTGCGAAAGGTCTCGAAGCGCGAAACCCTGGGCGCCTCGGAGATCTTGATGTTGGTCACCAAACGGGCTGCGCGGTCCCGCGCACGGGTAGCGTTGGACTTGCTGGCGTAGGTCTCGCTGCGCGCGATGATCTCGCCGTTCTGGGCCTTGACGACGAAGTAGGTTCCCCCGTCGGCCGCGTCCCGCACCTCGTAGTTGGCGATCTTGGACGCGTTCTCTTTGAACGAGGCGATGCCGGTGTTGAGGCCCGACGAACCAGCGTAGCCCTCGGACCAGACAATGACCTCGCCGTTGCCACCCTTGAGGTGGAAGTAGCTCTGGCCGTCTGCACCGGTAAAGGTGGAGATGGCTGCCTTGCCGGCCTGAAGCTCTTCGTCGGCACCATCGGCGGTGGCGCCGGCAGCGGTCGAGTCTGAACTCTCGGCACAGGCAGCAAGCCCCGCGCAGGCCAAGATCATGGTGAGCGCAAAAGAAATGGGAGCCTTCATGATGAAACGAACCTCTCTCGAGCGGCTTCGCGAAAATGGCGAAGCGGCGAGAGGGGATCATGCCCAAGCGCGCATGGCATCCACGCAACGATCCCATGACTCAGCAAGATGTGGAGGAGCGTGGGTGTCGCGGTGGTTCCGCAACGCCCACGGTGGGACGACCGAAGGGGACGGGCTGGTGAACTACCGACGGCGACGCCGTGACACGAGGGCTGCGAACGCAACCCCCAGGCCCAGCGCGGCACCGCCAGTGGAACCAGCATGGCCCGGCACTTGTTCGCAAGAGCAGCCGCCCTCATCGGCGCTGGTGGGTGCGGCGCTTGCCGCGGGCGGTGTGGCGGCCGGCGGCGTGGTGGGCTCTTCGGCGGCCGGCGGCGGCGCCACCGCAGAGAGCGTCAGCGCTTTGTAGTTGCCGTCTTGATCGCCATTGTTTGCAATCTGCACATAGACTTCTTTGGCGTCGACGGGAACCTCGAAGCTTACGCTGCGCTTGGTGCCCGCGGAGAGCGTGGCCTCGGCGTTGGCATCGGAGTCGGGGGTGAGCTTGGTGCCGCCGGTCCAGGTGATGGGCGCCCCGAACTTGACGTGCACGAAAGGCGCGTACGGCTTGCCGCCGGCGAACACGTTGCCGCCCCCCGCGGCGCTTTGTTCGAAGGCCACATCGAGCTGCGTGGCGCCGGCAGGCAACTTGAAGCGCACCTGGATGACCCCCGGCGCGGTGCCCGTGACGCCCGCCGTGGCCTTGCCCGGCGCGGTGAAGTACGGCACGGAACCCGGGGGAACGTTGATGGGCTTGTCTTGGTAGTCCAAGATGCGATCGCAACCCGGGAGCACGCCGCGGTCGGTCATGGCGGCATCGAGCAGCGGCGCGTACGCCGGCGCATCGGCCTTGAGCCCCGCGATGAACAGCTTGGCCAAATCGTCGTAGCCCAGATC
>JBIKNA010000199.1:0-12173 GCA_044358965.1 Polyangiaceae bacterium | reverse complement strand
CGGCAGCGTGGCCGGACTGATGACCTACGAGGCGAAAGACCGAGCCCTACAAGCCCCGACCGCCAAAGAAACAGAAAGCATCAAAGACGAAGGCAGCACCACGGCCATGGTGTCGAACGTTGCGTTCGGTGTGGCGGGCGTCGGCCTCGTGGCCGGTCTCTACCTCTTTTTCTCGGCCAAGCCGTCGCCCAAGAGCTCTGCTGCCTGGGTGGCTCCGGTGGTGGGGACGGGTACCCAAGGCGTCGCTGCAGGGCTTCGCTTCTAGGCCGGCTAGGGTGTGTCCCTAGATTCGCGAAGCGAATCTTCCCTGTACGCGTGCCCGTGTCCGTGCTCGTGCCCGATCTCGGGTAGCCTGCTCCGGAAAGATGGGCGGTCGCTTGCCCCCGACCGCTCTACGCAGAATCGGCACGAAAATGTGTCACCTATGTACCTAGGCAGGAACGGAACCCATGTTCCCGGTTGAACCGCAATCGAGTTTGTTCGGGCACGGGCACGCGTACGGGGAAGACAAATATAGGGACAGGCCCTAGCCCAAGCGCAAAGCCAGAGGCGCGCGGCAGTGTTTCCCCAATGCGCAAAGCAGTTGGTGCTAAAGAGAGGACCCAATGAACGCGCCCCGACCAATGGAGCAGACATGCCTGGCCTAGTGATTGTTGGCGCCCAGTGGGGCGATGAGGGCAAGGGCAAGGTCGTCGACATTTTCACCGAGCGCGCCGATCTGGTGGTGCGCTTTGCGGGGGGGCCCAACGCAGGGCACACGTTGGTCGTAGGCGGCGACAAACTTGTCGTCCGCTTGGTGCCAAGTGGCATCTTGCGCCCCGGCAGCCAGTGCGTGCTCGCGCAGGGGATGGTCATCGATCCGCTCACTCTTGCCGAGGAGTTGGCCGAGCTCGACCGCCGCGGCTTGCGCGCGCACGAGCGCATGCTGCTGTCGGACCGGGCACACGTGATCTTGCCGGTGCACGTTCTGGTGGACGGCGCCCGGGAGAAGGGCTTGCGCGCCATCGGCACCACCAAGCGCGGCGTGGGGCCCTGCTACGAAGACAAAATGGCCCGGGTGGGGGTACGCGCGGCGCTGCTCGCGCGCCCCGCAGAGCTCCACGAAGCGGCGGGGATCTTGGTCGAGCGCTGGGCGCCGCTCCTGCGCGCCGCCGACGTTCCGGTCCCGGACGTGCGGGCCATGCTCGAGCCCTTGCTCCGTGTCGCCGACACGCTGGTGCCGCTGCTTGGCGACGCTGGGCAGCGAACGCATGCGGCGCTGCGGGCGGGCCAAAAGGTGCTCTTCGAGGGCGCCCAAGGCGCGCTGCTCGACATTGACCACGGTACCTATCCCTACGTCACCTCGTCGAGCGCCGTGGCCGGCGGCGCGTGTACCGGCGCGGGCGTGGGACCGACCAGCATCCAAGAGGTCGTGGGTCTTGCCAAAGCCTATTGCACCCGCGTCGGCGGCGGCCCGTTCCCCACAGAGTTGTCCGATGCGCTGGGGGCGCGTTTGCGCGATGTTGGCGGGGAGTACGGCTCGGTCACCGGGCGGCCGCGCCGCACCGGATGGCTTGATCTGCCGGCCCTGCGCTACGCGGCGCGGGTCAACGGGTTGTCTTCGCTCGCGCTCACCAAGCTCGACGTGTTGACCGGCCTGTCCGAACTCAAGGTCTGCGTGGCCTACAACGTTCGGGGCCAAGAGACCAACGAGTTTCCCATCGACGATCTGGATGCGGCGACGCCGGTGTTCAAGACCATGCAGCCGTGGAGCGAACCGCTCGGGATCCCCAAGTCGCTCGCGGACCTGCCGCCCGCGGTGCGCGCTTACGTGGACTTGGTCGAGCAAGCGTGCGAAGTGCCGCTCTGCTTGCTGAGCGTAGGCGCAGACCGCGACCACACGCTGATGCTCCGCGCTCCTTTCGGCACGATGGCATAGGCGGGAGTACGGCCGCGGGTGTAACCTTTGGGACGTGATCACCCTGGCCCTCGTCGTTTTGCTCCAGGCAACACCGGCGGCGCAAGTGCGCCCGGACGAGTGCGCGGCGCAAGACGCAGACAACCCCTGGGAGCGGGCAAAGCAACCGCAGCTACGCAAGTACTGCGACCGACTTGCGGCGGCGGCCACACGTCTGCGCGGCCCCGTCGCCCAGGTCGCGGAGGCCCTTGCCCTTGCGGACGAAGCGCAGGCATTGTGGCCCGAAGGTAAGGGGGCCTCGCTCATTCGCGGCCGCGCGCTCGCGCGTATGGGGCGCGACCAAGATGCGCAGCGGGTGCTCGGCAAGGCGCTCGAAGGGGCTGGTATGGGTGAACCCAACGCCGCCCTTGCGCTCGCGCGGGTCAGCGCGCGGGCGGGGGATCTCGACGCGGCGCGTGAGTGGTATCGCCGTGTCTTGCTCCAAGGGTCGGTGCTCACCGCGCAAGATCGCGTCGCATCGTCCCTCGAGGCCGGCCTTGCGTTCATGAGTGCTGGCGAGACGGGGTTGCCCGATGCGGTCCAGGCCTTTCGCCAAGCGCATCGAGCGGCCTCTGGGGCGCAAGTGATCCCCACACTCCTTCTTGCGTTGGCCCTCGACCGCAGCGGCGATACCGCGGTCGCCCGTTCCTTGCTCCAAGAGCTCGGACGGGTCGACGACAAGGCCATCAGCACCGACGCTCGCACGGAGCCGTTTGCCTCGGTGGGCATGCCCCTGGAGGCCGTCGCGGCCCGGGCGATGCTCGAGGATCTGCGCGACCCTGCGGCGGCCCAAAGGGATTGGTTGCGCTACGCCGATGCCAGCAAAGGCCCGTGGGTCCAGCACGCGCGGGCGCGGAGCGCGCCCAAGAAACCCAAGGGCTCCGTGGGGCGAACACCTTGAATCCGCGAAGCCCCAGCAAGACTCGCGTTGCTGGCTCCCTGGCGCTGCTCGTTGCGCTCGCTGCCGCACCGGCCCGCGCCGAGACGCCCCCGAGCGTTTGGCAGCGCGCCGCGCGACCGGGCCTCGGTGAAGCCGACCGGTTGCACCGCGATGTTTCCGAGACCATCGCCGCGGCGCAGATGGCGCGGCGCAATGCCTCGTTGCGCCGCACGCACCTTTCGCGGGCCCGGGCCATGCTCGACGAAGCGTCGGCGCTGCAAAGCGTCGATGTTCGCTTGCGCTTCGACTTGGGCCGCGTCCTCGAGCTGCAGGACGACCACGCCCGGGCCGCCGAGGTGCTGCGCGAGGCTCTGTCTGATGCGCCGGATCACCCGTCGGCCGCCGAGGCCTGGCTGACGCTGGCCTACGCTGCCGGACACACGGACCAAAGTCGTCTCGAACGCGACGCCTACCACGCGTTCTTGCAAAGGACGGTGCACGAGAGCGCGAAGAGCACGGCTACGCTCAACCTGGCAGAGTGCGAGATGCGCCTCGGCAACCTGGATGCGGCCATCGTTGGCTACCGTGCCGCGCTGCAAACCAGCGACGAGCTCGGCCGCCTGTATGGCGGCTACGACACCTATCGCCTGGCGCTCTGGGGGCTTGCGGTGGCACAAGATCGCATCGGCGACCCCCGCAGCGGCGCGCGCACCGCGGCCAGCGCCCTCGCCGAAGACCCGGGGCTTGCGCTGGTGGGTCACGGCGAGCACGTGTTCTTCGTGCCCGCCTACGAGCGCGCCTGGTACTTGGCCATGGGCTTTTCGGCCATGGCCGAGGCGCGCCCCGCCGGCGGCGAGCGCCTGAGCGCGCGTCGGGCCGCCTTCGAGCAATGGAGCGAGTACGTTCAGAAAGCCGGACCGCAAGACCGTTGGCTACCGCTCGCTCGCGCGCACCTGGCCCGGGCCAAGAGTGACCTCGACCGCGAGACCAAAAGCACCCCCGAGCCAGCGCCAGAACCATCGCCGTGGTGAAGCCCGTGGCTTTGTCCAAAGCGCGCCGGCGCGCCATCGGTCAAGCCCTCGATGCCGTGCGCGAGGCTTGCGACACCGAAGCCCGCCGTGCACGCGATCCCGTGTCGTTCGTTCATCGGTTCTCGCACCCGCTCGACCAAGAGATCATCGGCCTGCTTGCGTCGTCCATGGCCTTTGGCAACGTCACCACCATCCTTTCGAAGCTCGAGGAGATCTGCGCCGTGCTCGGGCCCAACCCGCACGTTGCTGCCCAGGACCTGCCTTGGCTCCGGCGACGTCTTTCGCTGTTTCGGCATCGGCTCTTCCACGGCGACGACGTTGCCCGGCTGCTCTTCGGCGCCGCAGCGGTTCAGCAAGCCCACGGCAGCCTGGGGCGGTTCATCGAATCCGCCTTCGCCGAAACGGGCTCGCTCAAGAGCGCGCTGTCGGCTTTCGTTCGCGCGGTCCGTACCCATGGAGGCTTCGACCTTGCGTCTGCGCGTCGCGGCCCCAAGCACATCTTGACGGACCCGGGCGAGGGGAGCGGTGCCAAGCGCCTTTTGTTGTTCATGCGCTGGATGACCCGCCCGGCCGATGGCATTGATCTCGGGCTCTTCCGCATTCCTACCAGCGTGCTGCTCTGCCCGGTGGATACACACATCCACAAGCTGGCGCGCAACCTTGGCTTCGTCACCGACAAGACCGTTCGTTGGGAGACCGCGGAGCGCATCACCCAGGGGCTGGCAGAGCATTGTCCCGATGACCCGGTGCGATACGACTTTGCGCTTTGTCACCTGGGCATGAAGCAAGGGTGCAAAGAGGCAAAGGTTCCTGCGGTCTGCGACGGTTGCGGCATTCGGCCCGTCTGCCGGCATTGGGCACCGAGGGCGACGACCGGAAGGGCTCGACTTCCGGCCCAGGCCGTGAGACGTTCCTAGGCGCGGCAAAAAGATGGCGAAGGTCAAAGAGTTCGCGCTCGACGCGCTGCGCACGGACGGTTGGTTCGAACGCATCGGGGAGGGCATCGGCAGCTTCCAGGCGCTCTGCGAGATCGTGGGCGAACGCTTCTTCGCGTTCTCCATCATCGTGGGCGCCCGCATTACGGCACTCACCGTCGACCGTCGCAGCCCCGATCAAACGCTGGTGGACTTCGTGGTCGGGGGCACCGATTCCGAGGACCTCGAGCCGCAGAGGCTGACCCTCGCAGACTTTCGCCGTCGCCTCGTGGGCGCCTTGCTCATCGAAGAAGACATCGCCGCGGATGCGCCGACCCGGGAAACCGACGTCGAGGCCATCCAGCTCTTCATCGGCGTTCGTTACCTGCTGCTCGCCCCCATCTACGGCTACTCGCTCCAGTCGCTGGTCATGTCCGGCAAAGAGGGCAAGCTCGTCGTGCTCCACGATGGCGAGGAGCAAACCTTCGAACTCGAGGCCTTCCGGCAGCGCATTCGCAGCCTGGTGCGCGAGGAACTCGACCGCGTGGCCACGGGCTCGCGCAGTGCCATCGATCTCACCAAGGTGGCCGAGGCCGAGAACCACGCGCAAAAGAACGAGTGGCCGAAGGTCATCGCGCTGCTCGGTGCGTGGCCCGCTCCGCTCGCCATCTTCCTGCGGACGCCCGAAGGCCAAATGCTCACGCCGGATGCCCGCGCGCTCATCGCACGGGGCCTTGGGCTCTTGGGGTCAGCTTGCGTCCACCTGGGCGAGTTCGAGCAGGCCGAAGAAGTGTTTCGCATCGGCATTCAGTACGCCCAAGAGGGCATGGCCGCCGCGGAGCTTTTCCGCCGTCTGGGCGAGGCGCTGCTCCAGAGCAAGCGCCCCGGCGAAGCCATCGGGCCGCTCCGGCGCGCGCTCGCCTTTGGTGGTCGCCCGCAAGAGGTCATGCCGCACCTGGCCCGAGCGTTCTTGCGTCGGGGCCGCTACGTCGCGGCCTACGCCTGCGTGCGCGATGCGCTCGGCGCCGGTGTGCCCGAGAAAGACTTGGCCGAAGAGCTGCGGACCATCGAAGAGAAGCTTGGACCGCCGCTGACCGCGTGGAAAGCCCGGCTCGCGCAGGCCGCGCACTAGGGGGTTCCCCCATTGCTCCGGTCGGCTTTCCGCGGGTTTGCTTCGCATCGCATCGTTGCTTCTCCTTGCCTAGCAACAGTAGGCGTCGTCGTTGCGCCTTGCGCTGCTCGCAACTCCACGGAAATCCTCGGTCCGGAATGAGGGACACCCCCTAAACCGCACGAAGGCCCATAGCGAGATGGCCATTTCACGGCGCAAGCTGCGTGGTACATTCGAAGCGTGCGTACCCACGTCGCTAAGGTTGTGCTCCCTATCGCGTTGGCCCTCGCGGCCCTCCACTGCGGCGGCGACGATCCCGCGCCTGCCGAGCCTCCCGGCGGCCAGTCGTCGTCTTCCAGTAGCAGCTCCGGTGGCGGCTCCTCGTCGGGCGGTGGAACGTCCACGAGTTCGTCGGGCGATCTCAGCTCTTCGAGCAGCAGCGGCAGCAGTGTCACATCGAGCACAAGCAGTAGCAGCAGTAGCTCGAGCAGCTCTGGCGGCGGCGTCACGCTGCTGACCAAGACGGCTGGATGCGGCAAGGCCATTGCGGCGAGCCCGGCGGGCGGCTCCACGGGCACCACGGCCGGCGGGCGCAGCTTCGTCTACTTCATCCCCAAGAACTACGATCCCAACAAGGGCTACCCGCTGATGTTCACCTTCCACGGGGTGAATGCCACTGGCGCCGAGATGACCCAGTTCATCAAGATGCAGGAGTACAGCGGCAACAATGCCATCACCGTGTTCCCCAATGGACAGAACAAGGTGTGGGATACCAACGGCGACAAAGACCTCCTGTTCTTCGACGACATGGTGGCGCAACTCTCCGACGCGGCCTGCGTCAACCAACAGCGTGTCTTCGCGCTGGGCTTCAGCATGGGCGGCTACTTCGTCAATCACTTGGGCTGCAAGCGGGCAGATCGCATCCGGGCCATTGCTGCTGCGGCGGGCGGCTTCGGTGACGACCCCAACACGTGCGGCAAGATCCCCCAGCTTGGCTACCATCGCCAAGACGACAACACGGTCAACGTGAGCAATGGCCGGGCCGCGCGCGACAAGTGGGGCGGCATCAACGGGTGCAACATCACGCAGACGGAACCATCGGTGGCTCCCCTTGGCTCGACCTTCGGTTGCACCAAGTTCAAGGGCTGCGCCGCGGGCACCGAGGTCAACTGGTGCGAAGACACCACGGCCAGCCCCTACAAGCACGATCTGCGCTTCGACTACCGCACGCCGATTTGGAACTGGTTCGACTCGTTCAAGTGAGGTGGCCCGAGCGTCCCCGCCCGGCAAGCACGGGCAGGGGAGCCCGCGGGGGCCCAAATGTGCCCGCCGAATGTCCTTACGTTCCCTCGGCGCGGGCTGGGTGACCCGAGGGGGCCTGATCTCGTCCGGGCACATCGGCCGACGGCAGCGCTAAATCAGCGAGCATGAGCTTCGATCAAGCTCAGCGATTTAGCTTCCATTGTTATCGGAGGACGCTGTCCTCCGCCCCAGAGGAATTGCCGCTGGGGCCCCACCTCCTGCATTTGGGTCCCAAGCCCAAATGGCGCCTGGCGTCTGTAGTCGAATCACGCTCGGTCATTTAGGCCCGCCGAAGGCCCCATACCGTACAAAACCCTGGGCCCGGTCTGCCGCGCGCCACCCCCGTCCGAGCGGTCGTTGCGCGCAGCCGCACGTTCGGGGCCCTCGTTCGCCTTTTCGGGGGCAATGGCGGTCGTTGACACCGGGGGGCAGTGCCTCTAAAAGCAAACCGAAGCAATTTCCGGGCGTTTGCGCATTTTAGGCGCCGCGCTCGGCAAACGTGCCCCGAGGTCCCCTCGATGATTGCAACCTACACGCCCATATTCTTGCTGCTCGGCTTCGCGACATTGCTCGCGGTGCTGTTCTTCACTGGCGCCACCTTCTTGGGTGGCCGCATGAAGGTCACGCCCGACAAGGTCAAACCCTTCGAATGCGGATCCGAGAGCACTGGTGGTAACCACCTGAAATTGTCGGTGAAGTTTTACCTCACGGCGATCCTGTTCGTCGTCTTCGACATCGAAGCGGTGTTCATCTACCCGTGGGCCGTGCAGTTCAAAGGCCTTGGGTGGACGGGCCTCATCAGCATGTTTGGCTTCTTGGCCGTTGTGGTCGTTGCCCTTGTGTACGTCTGGAAGAAAGGAGCCCTCGAATGGGAGAGCTAACCGCCCCGCGGCAAGTCACGCTGGATGGCGCCGAGAGCGGCTTCGCCACCACCAAGTTCAACGAACTCTTGGGCTGGGCCCGCAAGTGGTCCTTGTTCAAGTACCCGTTCATCACGGCGTGCTGCGGCATGGAGTTCATGTCGCTCACCAGCCCGCGCTTCGATGGCACGGCCCGTTTCGGCGCCGAGGCGCCGCGCTTCTCGCCGCGGCAGTCGGACCTCTTGTGGGTCGTGGGCACCATCAGCCAGCGTCAGGCGCCGGTGCTTCGCCGGGTGTACGAGCAAATGATGGAACCCAAATGGGTTCTCGCGTTTGGAACCTGCGCCAGCTGCGGCGGCTTCTACGACAACTACACCACCGTGCCGGGCATCGACAAAATCATCCCCTGCGATGTGTACGTGCCGGGCTGCCCACCGCGTCCGGAGGCCGTCATGGACGGGCTCATGCTGCTGCAAGACAAGATCGCCAGCGGCAACCGCACGGCGGGCATCGTCAAACCGCGCACGGACCCGCTCCCCTCAGACCTGGTGCAGTTGCGCCGGGGGGAGAAGCGATCGTGAGCGAGCGATTGGTAGAGCGCCTGAAGCAAAAGTTCGGCGCAGACATTCTCGAATCTCACGCTGCGTTCGGCGACGAGACGGTGCTCGTGCGTCCCGAGGCGTGGAAAGACATCTGCTTCTATCTGCGCAACGACCCGGCCGCCGACATGAACATGATGGTGGACCTGTGCGGCGTGGACTACCCCGAGCAGCTCCCCCGCATGGAAGTCGTCCTGCACTTGTACTCCATCGCCAAACGGCACCGTCTGCGGGTCAAGACCCGCGTGGGCGACGCCGAGATGGACGGCGCCGAGCTCGACAGCATCACCAGCATTTGGCAGGGGGCCGACTGGTTCGAGCGCGAGACCTTCGACATGTGTGGCGTCAAGTTCAAGGGCCACCCGAACCTGCGCCGCATCCTGATGTACCCGGAGTTCGAGGGGCACCCGCTGCTCAAGTCGTACCCGGCCAACAAGACCCAGCCGCTGGTGCCCTACCGCACCGAAGACGAAGCCGGCGTGCCCCTCGACAAGCTCGCACCGTTCCGCGACGACGAAGGCATGAGCTTTGGTCGCCGAGACGAACGGGTATGGACACAGCGCGAGGCCGAACTCGCCGCCAAGGAAGGAAACTAAGCCGTGGAGCCCATCGACCTCGATCTCGAAGAAGGCGATCTCGAGCTTCCCGCCGAGCCCATGCACCTCAACATGGGCCCGTCGCACCCGGCCATGCACGGCACGGTGCGCATCGTGCTCGAGTTGTCCGGCGAAACCATCGAAAAGGCCGACGTCCAAATCGGCTACCTGCATCGCGGGTTCGAGAAGATGTGCGAGCGGGGCACCTGGAGCCAGGTGTTCCCTTACGCGGACCGCCTCAACTACGTGTCGCCCATGCTCAACAACGTGGGCTACGCCCTCGCGGTCGAGAAGATGTGTGGCATCAGCGTGCCCGACCGCTGCCAATGGTACCGCATGGCGCTGGGCGAACTTGCGCGCATGAGCGACCACCTCACGTGCAACGGCGCCATGGCCATGGAGCTCGGGGCGTTTACCCCGTACCTCTGGCTCATCAAGGCTCGCGAGATGATCTGGGATCTTCTCGAAGAAGAGACCGGCGCCCGGCTCACGCACTCCTTCGGCCGCATCGGCGGCATGGCCAAGCCCCCCACCAAGGGCTTCAAGGAGCTCGCCCGCGCCACCGTGCGCGAGGTGCTTCGACTCGTCGAAGAAGGCGAGAAGATGCTCCTCAAGAACCGCATCTTCATCGATCGCCTTGAGAACGTCGGCGTCATCAGCCAAGAAGACGCCATCGCGTTGTCTTGGACCGGCCCGTGCCTCAGGTCCACGGGCTGCGCTTACGACATTCGCAAGGCGCACCCGTACCTCAAATACGACGAGGTCGAGTTCGACGTGCCCGTGGGCACCCGCGGCGACACGCTCGACCGCTTCTTGGTGCGGCTCGCAGAGCTGCGGCAGAGCGCGCGAATCATCGATCAGGTGTGCGACCGGATGCCCGACGAAGGTCCCGTCAACGTGGACGACCCTCGGGTGGTTTTGCCCGAGAAAGACAGCGTCTACACCACCATCGAGGGCACCATCCAGCACTTCAAGCTGATCATGGAAGGCGCCAAAGTCCCCAAGGGCGAGGTGTACTCGTACACCGAAGCCGGCAACGGCGAGCTTGGGTTCTACCTGGTGTCCGACGGCTCCGGCACGCCTTACCGCGTGCGCATTCGGCCGCCCTGTTTTGCCATCGTCGGCGGGCTCGAGAAGCTCATCACCGGCCGCATGCTGAGCGACATTGTGCCCACCTTCGGTGCGCTCAACATGATCGGTGGCGAGTGCGACCACTGATTGTCGGATGGCTTTGCCCTCCGCCCCACTGGCAAAGCCATCGGGGCCCCACCTCCCACTTTTGGGTCCCAAGCCCAAAAGGCCCGCGACAAGTCTAAGACGAAAACCATGGCTACCTTCAAGCTCGACGGCAAAGACATCCCCTTCGAACCGGGTGAATCCATCATCAAGGCTGCCTATCGGCAGGGCATCGAGATCCCGCACTATTGCTGGCATCCGGGCCTGTCGGCGCCGGCCAATTGCCGCATGTGTTTGGTCGAGATCAAGCCTGCGGCCAACCAGCGCGCGGTCATGCTCGATGTGGTCGAGTGGGACGACAAGCTTGGCGATTACCGCCCGGTGCAGAAGCCCAAGCTGCTGCCTGCGTGCCAGATGGCAGCCGTCGAGGGCCAAGAGGTTCTCTCGGACACGAGCAACAACGTCAAGGTGGCCCGCTCGCACGTTCAAGAGTTCTTGCTCCTGAACCACCCCGTCGATTGCCCCATCTGTGACCAGGCCGGCGAGTGCAAGCTCCAGGACTACTGGCTCGAGCACCAGGGCACGCAAAAGCGCATGCGCGACGAGCCGGTGCACAAGCCCAAGGGCGTCTCCTTCGGCCCCACCATCGTCTACGACGGCGAGCGTTGCGTCATGTGCACCCGCTGCGTCCGGTTCATGGACGAGGTGGCCAAAGACCCGGTGCTCACCATGCGCGAGCGCGGCAACTTGAACGAGATCACCGTGGCCCCGGGCCGCGAGCTCACGGGCAACTACACCTTCATGACGGAGCACGTGTGCCCCGTCGGGGCGCTCACCACCAAAGACTTCCGCTTCAAGGCGCGCGTTTGGTTCCTGCGCACGGCCAAGTCCGTGTGCCAGGGCTGCGCCACCGGTTGCAACGCGCACCTCGATTACGATCCGCGCAACAACAAGGCCTACCGGTACCGCCCGCGAGACAACGAGGCCGTCAACAAGTACTGGATGTGCGACGAGGGCATGCTCTCGTACAACCGCGTCACCGAGGCCCGCCTGGATGGCGGTCGCGTGCGCAACAAGCCCGCAACCACCAAAGACACGCATGCCGAGATCAAGAAGGTCTTCGGCAGCGCGGCGCGCGAGCAGATCGCGTTCTTGCTCTCGGCGCAGCATTCCCTCGAAGACAACTGGGCGTTGCGCGAGCTCGCGCGCGCGCTTCATGCGCCCATGTTGTACTGGACGGGCAAGGCCGACGGTGCGTCCGACAACGTGCTCATGCACAAGGACAAGAACCCGAATACCCGGGGCGTGCGGCAGCTGGTGCCCGAGGCCAAAGACTTCAAGTCCTTCCTCGACGACGCTCGCGCGGGGCGCTTCACGCATGTCATCGCCCTTGGCTCCGCCACGCCCACGCAGGGCACCGACGAGGCCAGCACCTTGGGCATGCTCGCGGGGCTCCTCAGCATCTCGGCGCACACGGACGGTGCTTTGGTGGAGCTCGCCAACGCAGCGCTGCCCGCCACGGCCTGGGCCGAGCAGAGCGGCACGTTCATCAACAAGGATGGCCTGGCGCAGGTGGCCATGAAGGCCACGGAGCCCACCGGATCCGCCAAGCCCGCTTGGCAACACGTCCTCGATTTGGCGCAGATCTTCGAGGTCGACCTCGGCGTCACCAAGCTCAAAGAAATCCACGCCCGCTGGGACGAACCAGTCACGCAACCCGACGTGACGGCACAGCTGTAAACCGCCGCGAAAGACAATCTTGCCATGC
>JBIKNA010000609.1:0-3646 GCA_044358965.1 Polyangiaceae bacterium | reverse complement strand
CCACCCGTTGCAACGAGTGGCAGCGTCCCTTCGACCTTGTTTTTGGCCACTGGGCCGCGGGCAGACGCTGCGGGCCGCGCCTGAGGCGCCACCGGTCGATTTACCAACGGAAGGGTGCCTTCGACCGCATGCGCAATGGGGATGGGCGCTGCGGCTTTGGTTGCCACCGCAGCGACCGTTGGCGCCGGCTTCGCCGGGGCCGCTGCTGCGACGGGGGGCGGTGCCGGAGGAACCTCGGTTGATCGAGGCGCCTTCCGTGGCAGTCGTTGCCAAGCCGAGATGGGGGCTGCTTCTTCGGGTTCGACGGCCCCCGCGGCTTGCGCCAGCGCTTTGCGCATCGCGCGCATCGTTGGCCAGCGGTCGGCCTTGCGATAGGACAACGCTCGGTCGATGACGGCGGCTACGTTCTTGTCGAGCATGGGAAGCGGCGCCAGGATGCTTCTTGCTGGGTTGCTGGCAGCAGCGAAGAGCCGCGCTTCCGTCGAACCGGCCACGTGCACGGGTTCGCCGCACAAGAGCAGAAAGGCAATGGCTGCAACGCCCCACTGATCGCTTTGCCCGTCGACCAGATCGCGCTGACCCAAGGCCTGCTCGGGTGCCATGAACGATGGCGTCCCCACCACTGGGTTCAGCAGGCTTCCCTTGGCAGCACCGCGCGACATCAGCGAGCGCGCCATGCCAAAGTCCAGGACCTTCAGCTTCCCGTCGTTGGTCAGGAACACGTTGGTGGTCTTGACGTCGCGGTGAACGATGCCTGCAGCATGCACGGTGTCCAACACGTCCATGATGCCGTCGCAGAGCTTGAGCGTCTCTTCGAGCGACAGGCGCCCGCCCGCTTGCTGACGCTTGCCTTCGAGGGTCATGCCCTCGAGCAAGTCCATGGCCAGGAACGGGCATCCGTCCTCGGTCATGCCGTCGTCGAACACGCGCACGATGCCGGGGTGCTGCACCTTGTTGGTGAGGTACCCCTCAGACAAGAAACGCTCGCAGAGATCGACCTCACCCGAGAACGTCCGGTGCAGCACCTTGATGGCTGCCGTTGCCCCGTTGCGGTGGGCCCCTCGATACACCGTGGCCATGGCGCCTGAACCGAGTTCATCGCCCAATTTCCAAGTATTTCCCAGGATGTCGCCGGTCTTGGCCACTCGTCACATTTGCATCGGAGTTGTGCGCGAGCGTCAAGGGGGCGTCGAGCGATGGGCTGGCCAAAAGTCTCACGTTCTCTGCGACGCCTCGGCACTTGGGCCCACATGCTGCCTGCGCCGATGGCACTTGGACCGCTGAGCCCAGCGGAAGGGCGCAGATTGCACGAAAGCGCTTGTTGGAGATGCCCGTGGTCGAGTTCCGAATCAATCGGTAGATTGCAGCACGGCCAGCGCAGCCTCGCGATCGAGGCGCAGCGCCCGCTCGGCGATGGAGAACGAAAACCCCGCGCGGGCCAAGGAACCCAACCACCGGTGGCGCTCTTTGGCGTCTGCCTGGGTGCTCTCCGTGCGACAGAACGCTCCCATGCGCTTCTTGCGAAGCAGTGCCACCGCGGCGCCCAGCTCTGTGGCGTCGTCTTGGGGCGTGACCTCCCGGGCAAGGCTTGCGTCGATGCCCTTGTGGGCCAAGTGTGCGGCCACAGCCCGACGTGACTTGCCGGCCCGCGTCAGGCGTTCGGCGCGGTTCTGCGCGAACACACGGTCGTCGAGGAACCGGTGCGACTGCAGGCGCGCGATCACGATCTCGATGCCGTCGGTGGCCGCCGTTACCAAAGGGCCGATGGTGTCTTGGGGCAGCCCTGCGCGCGTGGCCCGTCGCTCCCAAGACTTGATGCGGCGATCGAGCAGGCGCTTCATTTGCACCACCGAGCACGCGCGTCGGTCGAGGTAGCGCAACGCAGCCTCTTCGAGCATATGTTGCGTCAGCGGCGCGGGTGTCTTGGGCGCGCCTGGAGCTGCGCGCGCGCGTTTTGGATTCGGGGGCGGCGCCAAGATGAGCAATGACTACTGCATGAATCGAGCGCCCTTCACAAGTCGCGTCTTCACGGATCGAGCGGGGGCACACCTTCGAGAGTGCCGCATGGTCGGGCAAATTTCGGGCAAATTAAGGGGCGCGTTCGTTGCGGCAAATTCTACGCGGGACGGAACTTCTCGCCCGCCAACGCGCTCGCTGTCATGCTCTTGGTCTTTGGATCTTTGCTCTTCGGAAGGAGCTTACCTTGAGACACTCTCATCGAATGATCGCGCGGCTCGTCGCAGGAGCCGCACTTTTTGCTGCGCCTTTGCACGCGCAAGACACCAGCGCCGCCGGCTCCGCGGATCCCACGCCCGCCACCCCGGTCGCGCCTTCCACACCAAGCGAGCCGGCACCTCCGGCGCCGGGCCCCGGCACTGTTTCCCCGGCGGCGCCACCAGCGGCACCAGCGCCCCCGGTGGCCGCCGCGCCCGCAGCCCCCGCGGCGCCGCCTGTGGCTGCAGCAACGGGCGAAGCAGAGGGCGACGCCGGTCGATCGATGGATTCACACTTCAATCTTGGTATTGGCGTGGCTCTCGCGGCGGGCTTGGGCACGCGCCCCAACACCAGCTTCACGAGACCAGGTGTGGTCATCGAGGGTCGGGGCACCTATCCGCTGTCTCGTCGTTTCGACGCGGGGTTTCGATTTGCGTGGGGCCTCACGGAGTTTCGACGATTCCCCGACTGGATCGGTGCCGGCACGGACGTGGCCGAGTGGACCACGCGTGCGTACCAGAACACGTACGACTGGACGCGGAAGCGCGGCCGCGACGGCACCTTGGACCCAGATCTCCGGGGCCTTCGCATGACCGGAGCCATCTGGGCCATGGCTGTCATCTGGCTTGGCTACGTGGCGGCCGGAGTGGTCTACGCGACAGCGGTGGTGTCGCCCACGACTTGGGTCGAGGCCAACGGCCTGCTTGGCTACAACTTTGGCGACCGCAACTTCAACCCAGCCTTCCACGGCGGGCTAGCGCTCTTTGGCTTCATTCACCCCGTGCAGAATACACTCGCCGCCGGAATCGGACCGACCATCGCCCCCAGCGTTTCGTTTGGTCCGGTGCGCTTTGGTGCCAACTTCACCATGTCCCCCTCGCCGGTGCACACCTCGTTCGGCACCGGCCCCGTACACCTCCTGATGGGCGGCCTGACGCTGAGCGGATCGAACTAACGGCTCGGTACAAGACGTTGACGTCAACGTTGCAACGACGCCCGATTGGCGCGAATTCGGTCTCAATTCTGCCGAGGCCCAAACGAGTTCGGTCTTCCCGTGCCCGTGCCCGTCCCCGCGCCCGAACGGAGGGAAGCGGGGACGCGCGGGACCGGGGAGCGGATGCCTGGCGCGCGATCTAGGTCATTGCATAGTGCAGGCGAACACCCCCGCCGACCTGCTTGGCGGACAGCAGCCGAGGGTTGGCGCGAAACCCCGTGGGCGGGAACAAGGGGGCCCCACCCCCGATCAACCGCGGTGCGACATAGATCTCGAGCTCGTCCAGGGCCCCGCGCTCCATAAACGCCATTTGTAGCTTGCCGCCGCCGGCCATCCACACATCGCCGTCGTCGAGGGCTCGGAGCTCGGTCACGAGCGCGTCGATGTCGCTGCGGGTTTGGAGTGCGCCGGGGGGGTCGTGCAGGGGGCGCGAGGTCA
>JBIKNA010000198.1:0-12194 GCA_044358965.1 Polyangiaceae bacterium | reverse complement strand
ATGCGCACCGCCCTGACCCACTCAGACCTCGCCCTACGCCTCCAAGCCTGGCAGCTCAGCCAACTCGCCGGCGACCCGGACCCCAAGCCCTAGGCCACGCCAAGCCGGCGAGAGCGGGTCCAAGGCCAGCCCAGGCGGGGCAGCTCAATGCGTTTCGGCGCTCCCGGCGTCTGGCGCCAAGCTCTTGCACAAGGCGCCATCCACCACGCATACGCGCCGGAAGCCTTCACCCTTCTCGAGCGGAACGGAGTCCGGCACCTTCTCGAAGAGGTAGTCAGGGAAACAGGACGTCAAGAACACGTCGCCTTGGTTGTGCAGTCGCCGACGCGGCACCGGCTTCACGGACTCGGGCGGCTTGCCGAACACCAACTGCTCTTCGTAGACGCAGAAGTCCTCGCGCCGCGCTCCCTCGACCACAATCGCAGCGCCCCCCGGATGCGGCGGAATCGCGTACGTGGCCACGGCACCTTCCGGCGACGTAACGCTCAGCGTGGGCGGGCTCGAGCCCCGGAGGGACGCCCGGTATACGCAACGCCTGTCCCCGCAGTCCACCGCCCGGATGAACAGAGGGTCCTCCGTCGGCTGCTGCAGCGTGATGGGGGTACCCGGCGCTCGTTCGAGGGCCAGGTGCACCGTCGAGAACTGCGCCCCATACGCGATGGACGTGACCACGCCCACGGTGCCCCCCACGATCACCACCGTCATTCCGCACGCGAACCACCGGAACGAGAACCTAGAAATCGGTGGAAATGGCAGGCGTCGCCAGTCCCCAGGCCCCGTCTCTGCCTGCGTCACCTCGTGTACTTGCGCGGGGGGGAGCCACACCTCAGCCCTCGGCAGCGGAGCGCGTCCGTAGGGCCAAGTCACGAACGCGAGCAGTGCTCCGCCCACCGCCGCCCCGCAGCCACCGATGACGCCTCCCAGGAGCAGCGAGTGGCTGAGTTCGCTCCGCGACAAGAAGAGCCCCACGACCACGCCAGCAAGGGCCAACACCGGCATCGCCATCGCCAGCAACCGACGGCGCCGAAAGGCCCGGTTGCGCCGTGCCACCTCCCGCTCAGCGTCGGTCTCCATCGCCCCACAAGCCGGACACCCGACGAGCCACAGCGCCCGACGGATCTGCAACGGCAAGTCCGCCACCGCCATCTGCCGCGCAGCCCCTGCATCCTCAAGGCCCAGTCCGTAGTGGTTCGTCAGGCTCGCCCGCCCCTCCGCCCGCACGACCACGGTAGTAGGCACCCCACAACGACCACACGTCCGCGGCCCCCAAACGTCCTGCGCCCCAGTCCTCGCGGAGTACGTCTGCCCGACATAGAAGAACACCGGCATCGCCCCTCAGCCCCCCCCAACCCAGCGCCCTCGCGCAGAGCCCAAATTCAGCGAAGCCTAACCGACTTCCCTACCCGCACCGCCGGCCCTGGAAACGAGGCACACGAACCTTGCCGTACTCCGCTTCCAAACACGCGGCTACCTTGGTCCCAGCGAAAGTCGCGTCATCGACCTCCACATTGGAGACCATGCCGGAGGGTTCGAAGGTCATGGAGATATGCGCCGGGCCCCGCGGCTCTCCATCCCGGGTACACACCTGCGCGTCGACCGCCCCCAACGCCATCGCCGCACAGGCTCGTCCAAAAACCGCCGTCGCCGGCGACGCGCATTCACGCTCCTCGCGCGCCCAACGCTCTGCGTTCGCGCCCCCACCGCCACCACACCCCGCCAACATGCCGCACAGAGCAAACCAACGAAGCACCATGACGTCTCGCCCCCCTCCCGCCCGGCGAAGCCGGCAGCGCCCTCCCGCCCGGCGAAGCCGGCAGCGCACAAACCAAAAAAGGACCCCCTGTGTCCAGAGGATCCTTCCCTAACGTAAACCGTGGCAGCTTCGAGTGAGACCAAGGCCTGCCTAGGCAGGGCGAGGAGCCGTACTTCCGTACGGCGACGAGTCCCGAACGCCGGCAGGCCGCCGGTATCGCTCGAAGATGCCGCGGATTTACACGCGGCGGCGCTTGGGGGGCCGGCACCCGTTGTGCGGGACCGGCGTGACGTCGCGGATGAGCGTGACCTTGAAGCCAACCGTCTGCAGGGCGCGGAGCGCGCTCTCGCGGCCGGCCCCGGGGCCCTTCACGAACACGGCGACAGAGCGCATGCCGTGCTCCATGGCCTTGCGGGCGGCTTCTTCGGCGGCGAGCTGCGCGGCAAAGGGCGTCGACTTACGCGAACCCTTGAAGCCACGAGAACCGGCGCTGGACCACGACACGGTGTTGCCGTTGATGTCCGTGATGGTCACCACCGTGTTGTTGAAGGACGATTGAATGTGCGCGATGCCGGTCGCGACGTTCTTCTTGACCTTCTTTTTCTGCTGCTTGCCCTTTGCGGGGGCTCCGGTGCCTGCGGTCTTTGCGGTGGCCATTGGATTCTCGTGGTTCTAGCGGGTGCTACGAAAGACAGATATGGGAAAAGGGAGCCGGCTTACTTGGCCGGACCGGGGCGCGGGCCGCCGCGCGAGAGCACGCCCTTGCGGGGGCCCTTGCGGGTGCGCGCGTTGGTGTGCGTGCGCTGACCGTTGACGGGCAGGCCGCGGCGGTGACGGAGGCCGCGGTAGCAGCCAAGGTCCATCAGACGCTTGATGTTCATCTGAACTTCGCGGCGCAGATCGCCCTCGACCTTGAAGTCGTTCTCGAGCAGATCACGGATCTTCTTGATCTCGTTCTCCGTGAGCTCCTCGGTGGGCTTGTTGGGCGCGATGGCTGCGCGGCGGCAGATCTCGAGGGCGAGCTTGCGGCCCACGCCATAGAGGTACGGCAACGCGAAAGCGACGTGCTTGTGCTTGGGAAGGTCGACACCTGCAATACGAGCCATGACTTATGTACCTCTCAGCCCTGACGCTGCTTGTGGCGGGGGTTCTCGCAAATGATGCGGACGACGCCCTTGCGGCGCACGACCTTGCACTTGTCACAGATTTTTTTGACGCTCGGACGGACCTTCATCGCTGCCTCTACTTGTGCCTGTACGTAATTCTGCCGCGGCTGGGATCGTAAGGACTCACTTCGACGGTGACCCGGTCGCCCGGGAGGATGCGAATGTAGAACTGGCGCATCCGGCCGCTGATGGTGGCAAGCACCACGAGTCCATTGTCGCATTTCACGCGAAACATCGCGTTCGGGAGCGCCTCTTGGACGACGCCATCGAACTCGAGCTTATCGCCCTTGGGCTCTTTTCGCTCTCGACGTTCGCTCATGTTCTTCTTCCGTACGACCCCTTTTTACTGCTTGGCTTGTGGACTGTATTGGGCGCGGGGCCCAGTTACTTCTTGGCGCTCTCGATGGCGGCGAACACGCGGCCTTTGACTTCTTCGACGGTTCCGACCCCGTCGATTCTTCGGAGCAGGCCGAGCTTGTCGTAATACGGCAGGAGCTCGGCGGTCATGTTCTCGTAGGTATCTACACGCTTCCGAACGACCTCTTCGTGGTCGTCGGCCCGGTGCTCCAAATCGGCACCTTGGGGGGGCGGGTTATACTTCAAGTGGTAGATCTGTCCAGTACGTTTGTCGGTCCGGCGATGAATGGCCCGCTCGATAAGGAGATCCGGGCTCACATTGAGGGCCAAAACGACATCGAGGGCCAGACCCTGGCCGGCCAGCACGTTGCCGAGGGACTCGGCCTGGGGCACCGTCCGGGGGAAGCCATCGAGCAGGAAACCCGCCTTGGCGTCGGCCTGGGCAATGCGATCGTTGATGAGTCCGATGACCACGTCATCGGGCACCAGGGCGCCGGCGGCCATCTTCTCGACGAGCTCCTTGGGGAGCCGGCCCTCGGTCTTGGCGGCGCGCAGCATGTCGCCCGTGGAAATCTGCGGGACGCTGTAGCGCTCGCAGATGAACTTGGCTTGGGTGCCCTTCCCTGCCCCGGGAGGACCGACGAAGACGATTCGCATGGCCTGCCTCACACGTCCCTTCGGCCGCGGATGCGCGTGGCCTTGCCACCGCCGCCAGAGAGACCTTCGTAGTTGCGCGAGATGAGGTGCGCTTCGATCTGCGCGACAGTGTCGAGAGCCACGCCCACGACGATCATGATGGATGTCCCGCCCCAGCGGAACGGTACGTGGAACGCCTCGCTGATGATGGAGGGGACGACACACACGGCCGACACGTACAGCGCTCCGCCCAGCGTGATGCGGGTAAGCACCTTGTCGATGTATTCGGCCGTCTGCTTGCCCTGGCGAATGCTGGGGATGAAGGCCTGCTGGCGCTTCAGGTTCTCGGCCACGTCGACCGCGGGGAACGTGACCGCCGTGTAGAAGAAGCAGAAGAAGATGATCAGGCTGACGTAGAAGACGTTGAACAACCAGTCTCCTCGGTTGAGCGACGCCTGGAGGGCGCTCATGCCCGGGATCTTGAAGTTGGACAGCGTGGCGGGGAACGCCAGCAGCGACGACGCAAAGATCGGCGGGATGGTGCCCGCGGTGTTGACCCGCAGCGGCAGGTGCGCATTCTGGCCGCCGTACACGCGCCGACCAACGGTGCGCCGCGCGTAGTAGATGGGAATGCGGCGCTGGCCGCGCTCGAAGAACACGATGGTGGCCACCGTTGCCAGCACCACGCAGACCACCGCGGCCAGGTTCAGGGGCTGGATGTTGCCCTTGTTGGTCTCGAAGTAGGTGAACACGCCGCCGGGGATGTCGGTGACGATGCCGGCAAAGATGATGAGCGAGATGCCGTTGCCGATGCCGCGCTCGGTGATCTGCTCGCCGACCCACATGATGAAGGCGGTGCCGGTGGTGAGCGTGATCATGCTCATGAGGCGGAAGCCCCAGCCGGCGTGGGTGACCACGTCCCCAACGCGCGTGCTGTCGCCGATGTCGGCGTTGTTGAGCGCCTCGAGCGAAAGGGCAATGAAGAAGCCCTGCACCAGCGACAAGCCGATGGTGGCGTAACGCGTGTACTGGTTGATCTTGCGAGTGCCGCTCTCGCCTTCTTTGCGCATCTCGTCGAGTGGCTTGAACACCATCGTGAGAAGCTGGAAGACGATGCTGGCGCTGACATAGGGCATGATGCCCAGCGCAAAGATCGACAGGTTGGACAGCGCGCCGCCCGAGAACATGTTGAAGAAGCCGAGGAGACCACCCCCCTGCTTGCTCACCACGCTGCGCATGACGTTGCGATCGACACCGGGGATGGTGACGAAGACGCCGATGCGATACACCGCGAGCATCGCGAAGGTGAAGATGAGCCGCTTTCGCAGCTCGGGCACCTTAAGGATGTTCGCGAGGCTCTGAAACATAGGTGTATGGACCCGGGAGGGTTACTCGGCCGCCGCGGCGACGAGGACGGCCTTGCCGCCGGCCTTGGCGATCTTCTCTTGTGCGCCCTTGGAGAAGGAGTGCGCGGTGACCGTGACGGCCTTGGTGAGCTCGCCCTTGCCGAGCACCTTGATGCGGTCGAAGCGGCCCTTGATGAGACCGCGGGCGCGCAGAGCGGCCTCGTCGACCTTGGCGCCGGCCGCGAACACTTCGAGCTGGCCCACGTTGATCTCGGCGATGAGCGCCGAGAACGGGTTGTTGAAGCCGCGCTTGGGCAAGCGGCGGTGCAGGGGCGTTTGGCCGCCTTCGAAGTGGGGCTTGAAACCACGGGTGCGGGCGTATTGGCCCTTCTGACCGCGGCCGGCCGTCTTGCCGAGACCGGAACCCACGCCGCGACCGCGGCGGATCTTCTTGGCCGTAGAGCCCTCGGGCTTGGCGAGCTTGCTTAGGATATCAGCCACGATCCACCTCCTCGACGGTGACGAGATGCATCACCTTCTTGACCGCGCCGCGAAATGACGGCGTGTTGTCGACGACCACGACGTTGCCGGGGCGTCCCAGGCCGAGGCCTTTGATGGAGAGACACATCTGCCACTTCTGGCCGATGAGGCTCTTCGTTTGGGTGACGCGCAACTTGGGTTTCATGATGACGGTCCTTTGGAAATCTTAGGAGCTGACCTGAGCCTGGGACTTGGGCGCGGGCACGATGTCGGTGACTTGCTTGCGGCGCTTGCCGGCCACGTCCTCGAGGCTCTTGAGCTGCTTGAGGGCCGTGATGGTGGCGCGCACGACGTTGTGCGGGTTCGAGCTGCCGAGGCACTTGGTGAGGATGTCACGGATGCCCGCGCTCTCGAGCACGGCGCGGACGGCGCCGCCGGCGATAACGCCCGTACCAGCCGAGGCCGGACGGAGGAACACGCGACCCGCGCCGAAGTGGCCGAGGATCTCGTGGGGGATGCTCTTGCCCGCGAGCGGGACCTTGAACATGTTCTTGCGGGCTTGGTCGTTGCCCTTGCGAATGGCCTCGGGGACCTCGTTGGCCTTGCCGAGCCCCACGCCAACGTGACCGGACTCGTCGCCCACCACGACAAGCGCGGCAAACGAGAAGCGGCGGCCGCCCTTGACGACCTTGGCCACGCGGTTGATGTGGATGATTCGCTCTTTGAGCTTCTCTTCTTCGATCTCGAACGCCATAGCTCGTGTGTCCTTTAGAACGTGAGGCCGGCCTCGCGGGCCGCCTCGGCGAGCGCCTTGATGCGCCCGTGGTAGAGATAACCGTTGCGATCGAAGACGATCTTGGTGATGCCCTTGCTCTTGAGCGAGGCGGCGATGGACTTGCCCACCAGCTTGGCAGCGTCGGTCTTGGTGGCCTCGTCGGCCGGACCCTTGACGTCTTTGCTGAGGGTAGACATGTGCGCGAGGGTCTTGCCCGTCACATCGTCGACCACTTGGGCGTAGATGTGCTTGGCAGAGCGGAACACGCTCAAGCGCGGACGCTCGGCGGTACCGTTGATCTTGCGCCTGATGCGGAGCTTACGGCGCTCCCGGCCGACGATTCGCATAGCCATGGTTACTTGCCGCCCTTACCGCCGGCCTTGCCAGCCTTCTCACGAACCTTCTCGCCCATGTGACGCACACCCTTACCACCGTAAGGCTCCGGCGGACGGAATCCGCGGATGGTGGCGGCGGTCTGGCCCATGACGGCCTTGTCGGGCCCGCTCATGTTGATGATGGTGCCCTTGGACTCGGCGGGCACTTCGATTTTGATGCCGGCCGGAATCTTGAAGTTGATGGGGTGCGAGAAACCGAGGGCGAGGTTGAGCACGGGGCCCTTGACCTCGGCGCGGTAACCCGTGCCGACCAACTGCAGGGTCTTGGTGTAGCCATTGGCGGTTCCCTCGACCATGGAGGCGAGGAGCGCGCGCGCCAGGCCCTGGAAGCGGGCGCCATCGCGACCCGGCACCGTGGGCTTGACGGTGATGGCGTTGTTCTCGAGCTTGATGTCGACGTTGGAGAACGGACCACGAGACAGGGTGCCCTTGGGGCCCTTGATCTCGATCTTGGTGGCCGTGATCGTGGCGCTGACACCCTTGGGGAGCTCGATGGGGCGCTTGCCCACACGGGAGAGCTTGGCGGGGCTTTCGGTATTTGCCGTTGTCATGATCTCACCAAACCTGGCAGAGCAGCTCGCCGCCCACGCGCTTGCTGCGCGCGTCACGGTCGGTCATTACACCCTGGCTCGTGGACAGGATGCTCATGCCCATGCCCGAACGAACGCGAGGGATCTCGTCGTGCCGCACGTACACGCGGCAGCCCGGCGACGACACGCGACGGATGCCGTCGATGGCGCCCTGCTTGTTGTTGCCGTAGCGCAGCACCACCGTGAGGGTCTTGTGGCCCTCGCCGTCGCTGACGCGCACATCGTCGAGGAAACCCTCGGCTTTGAGCACGGAAGCGATGTGCTGCTTGAGGTTGGAGTGGGGCATTTCGCAGCGGTCGTGGCGAGCCATCGAAGCGTTGCGGATGCGGGTCAGCATGTCGGAAATCGGATCGGTCATCATGGCGTCACCTCACCAGCTCGACTTGGTCACACCGGGGATCTCGCCGCGAAGCGAGTACAGCCGGAGGCAAATGCGACAGAGCTCGAACTTGCGGTAGTAGCCGCGACCACGACCGCAGACTTTGCAGCGGTTGCGGTGGCGTACCGCGAACTTCGGCTCCTGATTCAATTTCACAAACTGGCATGCACGCGCCATCTTGTTTTCCTCTTCGGGGTCGGCCTTGGGGGCTCGGTCAAAAACTCTTGGGGTCAGGCTGCGCGGAACGGCATCCCGAGTTGGGTGAGGAGGGCGCGGCCCTCTTCGTCGGTCTCCGCCGTGGTCACGAACCCAATGTTCATGCCCTTGATGACGTCGATGCGGTCGTAGTTGATCTCGGGGAAGATGATTTGTTCCTTGAGACCGAGGGTGTAGTTGCCGCGGCCGTCGAAGGCCTTGCGGGACACGCCGCGGAAGTCACGGGTGCGCGGAAGCGCAAGCGTGATGAGGCGGTCGAGGAACTCCCACATCTGGCTCTTGCGGAGCGTGACCATGGCGCCGATGGGAATGCCCGCGCGCAGCTTGAAGCTTGCGATGGCTTTCTTGGAGCGCGTGACGATGGGCTTCTGGCCGGTGAACGCCCGGAGCTCGTCGACAGCGGCGTCGACGATCTTGGGGTTCGTGACCGCGGCGCCGAGGCCCATGTTCACCACGATCTTCTCGAGCCGCGGCACCTGCATCGGATTCTTGTAACCGAACTGCTTGGTGAGGGCCGGGATGACCTCTTTGGTGTACTTCGCAGCGAAGCGGGGGGAGACGGCCTGGGTGGTGGAACCAGAAGCGGCCTTGATGATGGCTCCTTCTGCTGCACCGCCGACTTCTCGGCCCTTCTTCTGCTTTTTCTTATCTTCCGCCATTTGCGTTGTCCGTTCTACTTACGCGTGTGCGATTGGGCGTGAGGGTGACGTTAGGCCTTGGCCGCACGCGCCGGAGAGGGGATCTCTTCGCCGCTCTTGACGGCGATACGGGTGCCCGTGGGCTTGCCGCTTGCGTCGAGCTTCTGCCGAACGCGGGTGGCTTTGCCGGTCTTGGGGTCGACGAGCATGACCTTGCTGGCGAAGAGCGGGAGCTCTTTGGTCACGATGCCGCCCTGCTGGTTGCGGGCGGTGGGCTTGACGTGGCGCTTGACCACGTTGATGCCCTCGACGATGACCTTGTCGTCCTCGGCGATGACGCGTTGGACCTTGCCGGTCTTGCCCTTGTCTTTACCGCTGATGACGACGACAGTGTCGCCCTTGAGAAGACGCGCAGCCATCACAGCACCTCGGGCGCGAGAGAAATGATCTTCATGAACTTCTTGGCGCGGAGCTCGCGGGCCACCGGTCCAAAGATACGGGTACCGATGGGCTCCATCTGCGCGTTGATGAGTACCGCGCTGTTGCCATCGAACTTGATGTAGCTGCCATCGGGGCGGGACTGCTCCCGGGTGGTGCGGACCACGACGGCCTTGGCCGTGTCGCCCTTCTTGACCTTGGAGCCCGCAGAGCACTCCTTGATGGCCACGACGATGACGTCGCCGATGGTGGCATACCGACGACGCGAGCCGCCGATGACCTTGACGCACATGACTTGTTTGGCGCCGGAGTTGTCTGCAACGTCCAGCACAGTTCGCATCTGGATCATGGTTATTCCTCCACGAACTTCTTGACGAGACGGATGACGATGAAGCGCTTGTCCTTCGAGATGGGGCGGTGCTCCTGGATCTCGACCTCGTCGCCGACCTTGTATTGGTTGGTCTCGTCGTGGGCCTTGTAGCGCTGGCGGGTACGGACGTACTTGCCGTAGAGCGGATCGCGGCGAGCGGTGACGCACTCGACGACCACGGTCTTGTTCATCTTGTCCTTGGTGACCTTGCCGACCATCTTGCGGCGGAAACCTTGGGCGTTCTGCGCGGGGGCAGCTGCTTGCGCGGTCATGACTACTTGCTCTCCTTAGACTGAGCCGCGGGCTTGAGACCCTTGGCATGCTCGACAAGCAGCGTCTTGACGCGCGCTTGATCGCGCCGGGCCTTCTTGATCGCGCTCGTGTCATCGAGGCGATTGGTGAAGTTCTTGAAACGGGACTGGAAGAAGTCCTTGGCCAGGCTCTTCTCCAGCTCCTTGAGCTCTTCGACAGTCCGCTCGCGCAGATCCTTCGCCTTCATTGTGCAATCACTCCGCGCACGAGGAACTTGTAACCAATAGGGAGCTTGTGACCGGCGAGGCGGAAGGCCTCACGCGCGGTCTTCTCGTCGACGCCCGAGATCTCGTACATGACGCGACCGGGCTGGATGTCCGCAGCCCAGGCCTCGACGCCGCCCTTGCCTCCACCCATACGAACTTCGAGGGGCTTCTTGGTGACTGGACGATGCGGGAACACGCGGATCCACAACCGGCCGACGCGCTTGACGTGGCGGGTGATGGCCATACGAGCGGCTTCGATTTGCCGCGCCGTGATGCGGCCGCACTCGTTGGCCTGCATGGCGAAGTCGCCGAAGGCAACATCGGAACCGCGCATGGCGATGCCTTTGTTGTTGCCTTTCTGCATCTTGCGGAACTTGGTTCGCTTGGGGGAGAGCATGGCTCTGGCCTTTCAGAAAAACGTAGGAAGGGACGGCGTTCAGGCGCCGGCGATTTGCGGGCGGCGTTGGCGGCGCTGGAGGACCTCGCCCTTGAAGATCCAGCACTTGATGCCGATGATGCCGAACTTGGTGCGGGCCTCGGCGAGGCCGAACTCGATGTCGGCGCGGAGGGTGTGAAGCGGGACGCGGCCTTCGCGGTACGTCTCGACGCGGGCGATCTCGGCGCCGCCCAAACGACCCGAGCAGCGGATACGGATGCCCTTGGCGCCGAACTTCATGGCGGTGGAGAGGGCCTTCTTCATGGCGCGGCGGAAGGCCACGCGACGCTCGAGCTGGGCGCCGACGTTCTCGGCGACGAGCTGGGCGCTGGTCTCGGCCTTGCGGACCTCTTGGACGTCGATGAAGATCTCGTTGTCGGTGAAGGACTGAACGCCGGGGAAAACCACTTCGCCCTTGGCGGCCTGACCGACGTTGCCGGTCTTGAGGATCTCGATGCCCTTGCCGCCCTTGCCGATGACCATGCCGGGGCGCGCGGTGAACACGATGACCTTGGCCTTGTTGGCCGCACGCTCGACCTCGACGCCCGCGATGCTCGCGTTCATGAGGTACTCTTTGACCGCACGCTTGATGCGGATGTCCTCATGGAGCCACTGCGCGTAGTTCTTGTCCTCGAACCACTTGGAGTTCCAGGTCTTGATGACGCCGAGGCGGAAGCCGAGCGGATGAACTTTCTGACCCATAATGGTGCCTTTAGCGAGAAGCCAGGTGGATGGTGATGTGGCTGAGGCCCTTTTGAATGCGGGTCGCGCGACCCATGGCGCGCGGGCGCCAGCGACGGAGGTGCTTGTTGGGCGCCTTGTCGACGAAAGCGGTTTCCACGAAGAGCGTGTCGAGGTCGACGCCGGGGCTCTGCGTGCGGGCGTTGGCCACAGCGCTCTCGATCAGCTTCTTGAGCACGGGCGCGCCGGACTTCTTGACGAACTCAAGAATCTGGAGTGCCTCGCCAGCCTGACGGCCGCGAACGAGGTTGACGATCATTCGAGCCTTACGCGGGCTGATGCGCGAAAAGCGGGCGATAGCCTTGCTGACCATGGTGCGAGTAACCCTTTCCGCCCCGTCGTACCCGCTCCACCCGCAACATGCTGGTGGCTCGAGCCGTTACGGCGGCGAGATCCTCGGGAGCAGGAGCGAAGAAGCCCTGGCCCGAAGGGGACGCGAACAATACGCGCCGCTTGTTTATTGGCAAGCGAAATGTGGTTCCATGTCGCAGGAATCGCGAGGAACCTTCGATTCAACCGCGCGGACGGGTGTGGGTGACTGAAGGTCCTGCACCGCGCGCAGCTACATGAAATGTTGTAGAAATTCTCTCTGTTCGGGGAACTTTTGGGCGCTACTCTTCATGAGGCATGGGTGCTCCCGACGCGGCGACCAAACTCAAGATCGTGGTGGCCGACGACGACGCGGCCATCCGGGCGCTCGTGAAACGGGCCCTGCTCGGCCGCTTCGAGATCTTCGAGGCGCACGACGGCATTGCAACACTCGAGAGCATCGAGACCCACGAGCCTGCGCTCGTGATCTGTGACGTCATGATGCCCGCCCTCGATGGCTTCAACATTCTGAAGCGTGTTCGCGAGAGCCGCCTCAAAGACACGCCGTTTCTGTTTCTGACCGCCAAGGGCGACGCGCGTGATCACGCAGTCAGTGTGTCGCTCGGCGCCCAAGGCCACATGAGCAAGCCA
>JBIKNA010000197.1:0-12286 GCA_044358965.1 Polyangiaceae bacterium | reverse complement strand
GGCGGCGCGGGCCCCGGGGCATCCCGGGGGGGGTGTTTGGGAGCAGGCGAGGATGGCGAGGGCGCCCAGGGCGATGCGAAGGTTAACGGGCCGCATCGGAGGCTTCCTTGTTCTCGAGTTTTTCGAGGGCTTCGTCGGCGCTCAGCGTGGGTTCCAGGAGCATGACCAGGTAGTGGTCGTCGTTCATGGCCTTGAGCTTGTTGAGCTCGCGGAGGGCGGCGCGGGGATGTGTTGCAGTGAGCACCAGGGCGGCTTGGGCGCGCACGAATTTGGGGTACTTGACTAGGCATTCGCGGAGCGCAGACGCGGCGTCGCCGGGGCGCCGTCGGCGATCGAGGTGCTCCATGGCGCGCAAGTAACAGAGGGGCGGCGATGTGCGGTCGGCGCTCTCGGCGGAGCGCATGGCGGTGTCGAACTCGGTCCACTCGCCGCGCAGCCGGTGGTACTCGGCCAGCAGGGCAAAGGTGCGTGGGTCTGTGGGGGCCTCCTTGCGCAGGGTGCGGATTACCTCGGCGCCGCGGGCCAGGTGCTTGGGGCCCACGATGCCGAGGGCGTCGGCGATCTTGTTGCCTTCTTCGATCACGACAATGAGCTGCGACAGCAAGCGCGCGCGATCGGTGCTGGGGGTGGGACCCTCGCTGGCCAACGCGGCGCGGGCGATGCGCAGGTCTGCACCCGTCCATGCGGCTTGCGTGGTGAATACCTGCGACGCCACGAGCTGCGACTCACCCAGCGCAAGCTCGAGGGTGGCCTCGGCGAAGCGCCCCTCGATGGAGGGCAACGTGCGCGCGAAGGCTGCGGCCTCGGCGAACAAGTAGATGGTGTCGCGTCGGAGAATGGTCCGGACATCGCCCAGCGACTTGGGCTTGCGCAGGGCTTCGTCTTCCGGCGACAAGCGAATGGAGCGCGCCAGCTCATCTAGGGTCTTGCTGGCGTCGTTGTCGCGCAGGGTGTTGTCGGTGCGCGGGCTGGGCACTGCCGCAGGGCACGGCGGCGTGGCCGGGCAGGGAGCAACGGCAGGCGGATGCGCCGTGCACCCAAGCAGCGACGCCGCGAAGGCGCCATGAACCAACAGAGAGCGCAACGACATGGGGCGGCATCTTTCGAAGCTCGTTGCCCGCGCGTCAACGCATTTGCAGCAGACTGGTGCTGTTTACCCCGTTGCCGCCGGCGGCAGGCCACGTTCGCGACGCGCGCGCAGCCCCCAACGGACAGCCCGAAGAATGCCCAAGACCACAAGTCCAAGCACCAGCAACGTGGGCCCCGCGCGCAAGGTCACGAGCAGCGCCGTTTGCCCGAGCACGCCCACTGCGTGCACGCCATCACCGGCTGCTTCGCGCACCGTGGCCCCGAAGCCTTCGTCCGACACCGGTGCATCTGCAAAGAGCCGCAAGGTGAGCGAGGCAAGTGCCACACGAGATTTCTGTCCGCGCTCTTGGGCCTCGAGCTGCTCGATGCGCGAGCGCACGTCGGACAGGCTGCGCTCCACCGCGAGCACATCGCTCAGCGAGCCAGTCCTGTCGCTCAGCAGCTTGAGCAAACGATCCTCTTCGGCGCGGGCAGCGCGCAGGCGCGCCTCGACGTCGAGCACGGCTTCGGTCACATCCACGCTCTTTTGTGTGCGCCGGGACACTTTGCCCGCGTCGCCCAACATGCGCTCGAAGCGCTCGATGTCTTTGGGCGGAACGCGAAGCACCAGCGTGGTGACCGATCCATTTGCTTCGGCTTGCCCCACGTAGCCGCCGGCGTTGCTCGCCTCTCGGGAGAGCGTCTGCACCAGCGCGTCGCGGGCCTTGGCGTCGCTCACGGTCGCATCAAGCTCTGCAGTCACCTCGAACATGCGCCGCACTTCGGGGCCCGCCCCGGGCTTGTCGAGCACCTTCGTGGCATCGGCCGGCGCCATGGCAGCGGTGACCCCGGCGCCTGAACTGTCGCGGGTGGCGGCTGGAGCGCTGGCTTTGCTGCACCCCGTGACCGCCAGCGCCGATACCAAAACCGCCCAAAACCACGGAGAAACACGACCCATACCCACAGAACGGGCCTAGGCCCCCGACCTTACACGTGCAGGACTCCTTGCGTCGTTTCCCGGGTTTTTGTAAGCTTCGCGCTCTTTCCGGCGTCGTCTAATGGCAGGACAGAGGATTTTGATTCCTCTTATCAAGGTTCGAATCCTTGCGCTGGAACCACTCGGGATCGTTTGGGAAGGTCTCTCCCTCGGTCTTTTTTCCTCTCGGTTCGCGGCCGCAGAGGTGTAGCTCCCGGGTCGCTTCAGCCAGTGAAGCCGCCCCGCTTTCTCGAACGCCGTGAGCTTGCGAGCCCGGCCGGCGTTGGCCACCAGCATTTGGCCGAAGGCGCACGAACGTACGCATGAACTCGATGTTCACCGCGACGGCTCGTGGGCTCTGAAGGACGCTCGAGGGCATCGCGACCGCTGCTCAGTGAAGGCGTACGGCGCGGTTCGACGTCCACCGCGCTCGGTGTTCGAGGTCACAACCCGTGGTCTCAAAGCCTCGCTCTCCTTTTCGGTCGCTGAAGTCTCGCGTGGGAGACAATGGTCCATCATCCCACCACGTCTCCTTCGATGGGCCCGTTGCAACTGGGTTACGCAGTCGAAATCTTCGGCGAACTGCGGCCTGTGTGACTCACCTACACTGGCACCGATCCTGCTTCATTGGCGGCCGAGGCTCACGATGCGTACTGCATACTCCTTCGCTCTCGCTGCTCTTTTGGGTGTCACGTCCGTGGCTTGTGGCAGCGCCGACCTCGGCGAGGTCAATGGCGGCAGCAGCGGCGCCAACAAGAACCCCGGCGAGAACAGCCCCGAGGGCGAGCCCGGTGTCGACGACGGCCAGGGCACCAAGCCCCCCACCGGCAGCGAGGGTTCTGCCGACGAGTTGCAGCCCACGCCCCCCGGCGTGCCGGTGCCCGAGAAGGTTGCTGGCCCCAAGATCAAAGACACCAACGGCGAGGTCTGGAAGGTCGATCAGGCGTGGACCGACAGCTCCACTGCCAAGGCCAAGCTTGCCGGTGTTGCCTGGGCCGCCAACTCGGGCCTGACCTGGGAGCAGAAGTACAGCAAGTGGCTCGCGTCGTTCGAGTCGGTCGACGGCGCCCAAGACCCCGACCACAAGACCATGCGCTTCGTGACCCCGTACGGCACCCGCGTGTTCGACGGACCGAAGCTCGAGTGCGCCGACGTTGCGATCTGGATGCGCGCCACCTTCGCGTCTTGGTACGGCCTGCCGTTCTACGCCACGGGCACCCGCAACGGCAAACCGCTCTATATGGGCCACTTCGGTGTGGTCGACGAGGAAGGCAACGCCGTGTCGGGCTTCCCCGCGTTCAAGACGGCGTACCAGAACCACGAGTCCACCTGGACCCCTGGCAGCGCATGGCCTTCGGATGCGTCGCTCAAGGCCAAGCGAGTTGGCCCCGACGACGACTCCACGGGCTTGTTGGCCGGCGAAGGAGCGCTGCCCCCGGGCTCGGGTGTGGGCGCTTACTACGACGCGCTGTACCTGAACAAGCGCGTGGGCCACTTGTTGGTGATCATGGACGCCAACTTCGGCAGCATGCACTTGGCCGACGGCGCGAACATGTATCATGCAACCCCCGAGTCCACCCGCGTGGGCGACGTGTTGGTGCAGCGCTGGCAGAAGTCTGGCGTGGGCCACACCGTCATCGTGGTTCGCTCCACCTTCAAAGACCCGACGCACCTGGAGCTCGAGCTCGTGAGCGGTGGCATGCCCCGGCACCAGCCCGATTGGGAGGGCAAATACCTCTCGATGCCGTACTTCTCGGCGCCTGCGTCCGGCGGCACCGGTAGCGCCGACGACGACCCCAACACCCCCTTGGCCAAGCTGGGCGGCGGCCTTCGTCGATTCCGCGTGCCGGTACAAGAGAACGGCCGCTGGATGAACATCGTGGCCGATGAAGACCGCGCCTCGTACATCAAGGAGACGGAGCTCGCCAAGATCAGCGCGCGGGTCGATCGCTTCGGCGATCTGCTCACCCCCAAGACCCCCGCCGAGGCGCGCGTGGCCATCGTCGCCAACATCGAGTCGTCCCGCAAAGGTCTCATGCGGCAGCCGGCCAGCTGCAGCACCCGCGAACGTCGCGAAGGCATGTTCAAAGAGCTCTACACCCTGATGCAAACCAGCTTTGGCAAGACCAAGGCCCAGGTCGACACCGAGTACCGCACCCTCGAAGATTATGTGTTCGCAGAGCTCGACTACACCAAGTCCAAGACCTGCTGCTGGAACTCGGCCAACCGCGACATGGCCAACATCGTGCTCGACTACGCCAAACAAGAGAAGGCTGCAGCCGACGCTCAAAACGTGTGCCGGCAGCCCACGCCGTTCCGCGCAACGGCGGGCAACTACAACACCTGGAAGAACTTCGCGACGTCCAAGGGCAAAGGCGCCCAATGGAAGGCCTGGAGCGAAGACGAGCCCTGCCCGCAACGAGGCACGCTCGACGACACCCTGACGCTCGCCGGCAAGACGGCGATGTGCACGCCCTAAGGCTAGGCGCCCAAGGCTAGGCGCTCGACGCTTTGCAGACCTCGGGCCCGGCGGGCAATGCCCTTCGGGCCTTGGTCATGACGTGAGGCCTGCGATGGTCTGCTCGATGCGGGCGAGCTCGAAGGCCATGTCGCGCATGGCTTGACCGTCGCCGGTGGCGATGGCGTCCCGGGCCTTTGCGATGGCCAGCTGACACTCGTCGAGCGTGCCGCGGCCATAGTCGGTGCTGGCCAGCACCTTGGTGGCGCTCTTGGTGACGTACTCGAGCGAGGCGCTGACCTCTTCGAGCTGTCCTTGGAACGCGGCGCCGCCGCCACCCTTGAGCTTGAGTTTCGTCTTGGTGGGCGCCTCGGGCGGGGGCTCCACGGGCGTCGGGGCCGGAGGCGTGCCAAGCTCCTCCGGAGGCGGAAGCGCATCGAGCGGAGGCATGTCGAAGTCGAAGCCCGAGATGGCCGCCGGGCTGCCCGAAGCCTTGGGGGACTTGGAGGGGCGCAGCGACTTGCTCCGCTTGGGAGCGCGGGATGGGCGAGACTGGGCCGGCGGCGAGGCCGCGGCCTCGGGGGCCACCGGTGTAGCGACAGGTTCGACGGGCGGCTGCGCGGGGGTCTTGGAGACATTCTTGACGGCAACCTTGGGTCGGACCGCGCCGTGCGCAGGGGTGGCGGCGGGGCGCAGCGCGCGCACCGGAATGGCCTGCGCCGCAAGCGACGGGTCTACTGGCGCCGGTGTGGTGGGGCGCTCGCTGGGGGCGCGCTCCGCAGCTGCTGCCGGGTGGCCCGCCGGAGGTGCCGACGTGGGACGTTCGCTCGGAGCCACCGGAGGTGGCTTGGGCGACGAGTTGCGCTGCTCGGGTGGAAGCGGCGGTGGCGCCGGCGTGGGTTTGGGCTGTTGCGGAAACGGCCTTGGTCCGCTGGCGGGCGGCCGCGCGGGCGCCGGCGCGGGCGCACGCTTGCCGGACTCGCCGAAGATGCGCGCGGCGCGCATTTCTTGGACGTCTTGTTCGGTGAGGCCGCTCGACGCCAACACCTGAATGGACTCGACGCGCCCGGTCTCGACGTCTTTGGCGAAGACTTCGACGACGCCGCTCTCGTTGACCGCAATGGTGACGTCGATGGTGACGTGGCCCGCGGGCGCTTGCCGGATGTTGGGCAAGTGAAAGCGCGCAAGCAGCGTGTTCTCTCGGGCGTTGTCGCTCTCGCCCTGCAACACCACCACGTCGACGGCGGCTTGGTTATCGCGGCTGGTGGAGAAGGTTTGTGTGACGCTGGTGGGCACCCGCGACAACTTGGGCAAGATCGGCACGCGGCGGTTGCCGGGGATCTCGATGCCCAACGTGTACGGTGTCACGTCGAGCAGCGTGACGCCCCGGCCCCCGCCGCCCAAGGCAAAGGCGTGGATGGCCGCGCCCGTGGCCACGGCTTCGTCGGGGTGCACACCTTGCGAAGGCTTGCGCCCCAAGAGCTCCGTCACCGCCAGGTGCACCATGGGCACCCGGCTCGAACCGCCCACCAAGAGCAGATCGTCGATGTCTTGCACGCGCAGTTTGGCGGCGGCCAAGGCCTCATGGATCAGCGTGATGGTGCGGTCCACCAGCGGCTTGCACAGCGCATCGAAGGTGGGGCGATCGATGGTGCATTGAAAGTTGATGGGCTCGCCGTTCGGGCTCCGGGCCAGCAACGGAAGCTCGATGTTGGCGACGGCGCTGCCGGACAGCGTGCGCTTGGCTTCTTCGGCGGCTTCTTTCAGGCGCTGGAGCACCGTGCGATCGCTGGGCACGCCCATGCCGTGTTGGTCTTCGAACGCGCGGGTCAGGTGCCGGAGCACCGCCATGTCGAAATCTTCGCCGCCCAGGTAGGTGTCGCCGCCGGTGCCCAGCACCTCGAAGGTGCCGCCTTGGGACACTCGAACGATGGAGATATCGAAGGTGCCGCCACCCAGATCGTAGACGACGACGGTTTTGTTGGCGCCGCGGCCGAAGCCGTAGGCCACGGCGGCCGCCGTGGGCTCGTTGATGATGCGGACGACCTCGAGGCCCGCGATGCGTGCCGCGTCGCGGGTGGCTTGGCGCTGCCCGTCGTTGAAGTAGGCCGGCACCGTGATGACGCACTTGTGCACGTCGTGGCCCAGGTGCGCCTCGGCTGCGGCCTTCAGGTCTTCCAGGATCAGCGCGTTGAGCTCGGCCAGCGCAAAAACTTTGTCGCGGAGCTTGATGCGGACGTCGCCGTTGGGGCCTTGCACGAGCCCGGGGTGCGGGAAGCTTTTGACCTCTGCGGAGTCCCAGTGACGGCCGATGAGGCGCTTGATGGCGGCCACCGTGTTGGCCGCGTTGGTGACGGCCTGGCGCTTGGCCGCGTGGCCCACGACCATCTTGTCGCCCTCGGCCACGCCCACGACGGAGGGCGTGGTCAGGTGACCTCGGTTGGCAATGACGACGGGCTTGTCGTTCTGGACCACGGCAACGCACGAGGTCGCGGTGCCAAGGTCGATGCCCAGAATGACTTCGTCGGACATGCGGGGCCGAGAGCATATATGGCCAAAGCCCCTCCGGCGAGCCTCTATGCCCCTCCGGCGAGCCTCTATAAGGAGTGGCCCTCGGCGCGCAGAAACGCGTGTGCCCTCCTCTGACTCCTGCCTACACGCAGACTTGTCGTCGCGTCACCCGAACGGAGACCCTGCGAGGCGAAATTGCCCGCCTATTCGTAATTGCCGTACGGTACCTGCCGACCCCCATTTCCGCGATGCTGAAGCCCAAAGAAGTCCTCCAACTCTTTCTCAATGCGCAGTGGCGCTCTGCTGCCGAGCTCGAAGGCTTCTTGCAAGAGGCTGGTCCGCAACAGCCGGCCGAGCTGCAGAAGATGCTCGGCAACATTTTGGATCGCAAGCTCGTGGCCGACGCCTTGCGACACCAGAACCGCTGTTACGCGTTCGAGAAGCTGGTGGAGAAGAGCCCGAACTCCGAGCTCTTCGTTCTGTTTGCCAATGGCCTGCGCATCGCGGACCCGTTGGCTCAGGCGGCGCTCGTGCGCCTGCTTCCGCGGGTCAACAACGTGTCGAAGCACGCCGAACTCTGCGCCGTCATGGGGGCCCAAGAGCCCGAGGTGCGCAAGGCCGCGGCAGACGTGATGCGCGTCATCCTCGGGCAGTCCGACATTCCGATCCTCGAGGCCATCGTGGCCGAGCGGGCCTTTGCCGGTCGCATCGACGTGATGGACATGGTGGCTGCCAAAGCCGGGTACCACGGCATTCCCGTGTTTGCGTCGGTGCTTCGGGCGGGAACCCCACGAGACCGCGCGCACGCACTCGCCTTGCTCTCGGACACCAACCTCGTCGGCAAGAACCTGGAGGCAGCCCGCGCCGCCGTGGCCCTCGCCATCGACGATCAGGCCATGGCCGGTCCCGCCATCGAAGCGTTGGCCGCGCTGTCCACCGAAGAACAGTTCTTCGACCTGTTGGGCGAGAAGGTCGAGTCCGTGCGACAGCAGCAGCTCGTCGCCATCATCTCGTCCATGAAGCGGTACTCGTCGGGCCGCGTCATCGAGTTCCTCACGCGCAAGTTTCGCCTGGGCCCGAACCCCATTCGTTTTGCCATTCTCGATGCCCTCGAGGGCGTGGCCAGCGAGGCCACGCTGCCGCTCTTCTTGGAGGCGCTCTCCACTCACCGTATCGATGTGCGTCTTCGCGCCGCCGAGGTACTCGCACGCCTCGGCCTCAAGGGTGTCATCGACATTGCCCGGGTCGTGGTCTGGCTGCTCCGCAGTCGTGATCCCAATCTGCGGCGCATCGCCGTGGAGCTGGTCAACAAGGCCGGCGACGCAAGCGGCGAGCTGACGCCCATGTTGCTGAACCTGCTCAAGGACGAAGACTGGTGGGTCCGCGAGCGTGTGATGGACGCGCTGGTAGAACTCTCGGGGCCCGCGCTCACGCAGCATCTCGTTGGTTTCCTGAAAGAGTCGTCCGACGTGGTTCGACGCTTTGCCATTGGAGGGCTCGCGCGGGTCAAAGATCCAAGGTCGCTCGGTGCGTTGGTGCGCGCGGCCATGGACGACGCGGACTGGTGGGTGCGCGAGCAGGCCATCGAGGTCATCGGGCAACTGGGCGACGCCAAGGCCATACCCTATTTGCTGGACCTGATGACCCGGCACCCAACGGAGCGCCTGGCGTGCGCCCAGGCGCTCACGGCGTTGCGCGCCACCGACGCCGCAAGCCGCATTGCCGAGCTGCTCACCGAGGACGATGTAGACATGCGTCTCGCTGGCGTTCAGTGCATTGGCAAGCTCGGGGCCCGCAGCGTCGAAGAGCAAATTCGGCAGCGCATGCAAGACCCAGATTTTCGCGTACGCAGCGCCGCGCAAGAACTCGTCGCGCGCTGGGGCCTGGGCCACGACACTTCCGTCGAGGCCGAAGACGAACTCAATGGTTTGGATCAGCTGCTGGTGGCCATGGCCAAGCTCGGCGCCGACGACCTGATCATCTTGCCGAACCGGCGCCCGATGGTGAAACACCTGAACAAGGTGGTGCCACTGGTGGACACGGTGCTCGAGCCCGAAGACACCAAGGCGCTGCTCTTTGCGCACCTGATGCCCTCGCAGGTGGCCAACCTGGCCAAGATGCAGGACATCGATTTCTCTCACGAGGTCAAGAGCCACGGCCTGCGCTTTCGTGGGCATGTGTTCTCCGAGCGCAGCGGGTTCAGCGCTGTGTTTCGATCCATCAAGAGCACCATCCCCGCCCTCGAGAAGCTCGGGCTGCCGCCGGTGATCTCGACGTTTGCCAACTATCCGCATGGCCTGGTGCTGGTGGGCGGGCCCACGGGCTCCGGCAAGAGCACCACCCTGGCCGCGCTCATCGACTACATCAATCGCGAGAGCGCCAATCACATCCTCACCATCGAAGACCCGGTAGAGGTGGTCCACCCGCACAAGCGCTCGTTCATCACCCAGCGCGAAGTGGGTACGCACACGGCCTCGTTCTCGTCGGCGCTCAAGGCCACGCTGCGCCAAGATCCGGACATCATCTTGGTGGGCGAGCTGCGGGACATGACGACGATCTCGTTTGCGGTGTCCGCAGCCGAGACGGGGCACCTTGTGTTTGGCACCATGCACACGGTGGCTGCCGACACCAGCGTCGACCGGCTCATCAACGCCTTCCCCGCGGGGCAGCAAGGGCAGATCCGCAGCATGTTGGCGTCCACCCTGCGTGCGGTGGTTTGCCAACACCTGGTTCGCCACAAAGATGGCAAGGGGCGTGCCCTTGCGGTCGAGGTCATGATCAACAACGAGGCCATCGCCTCGCTCATTCGCAAAGGAAAGAACTTCCAGATCTCGAGCGTGATCCAAACCGCCAGAGAAGAGGGCATGCAGTCCATGGACGCCGAGCTCATCCGCCTCGTGCGCGAAGATGTGATCACCCAAGAAGAGGGCTACATGAAGGCCAACGACAAGAAGCTCTTCGAGTCGGCCTTTGGGGTGCCCGATGCCGCCCCAGATCCGAACGCCCCGCTGGCGCGCCCCGTGGCCGCACCCGGAGGTCACTGACATGGCGCGCATCGACTCGTTCTTGCGACTTGTGGCCGAGCAAAAGGCCAGCGACTTTCATTTTGCCGCAGGCACCGAGCCCACCATTCGACACGACGGCGACTTGGTGAAGCTGCCCTTTCGGGTGTTGTCCGAAGAAGAAGCCAAGCGCTTCTTGTTCGAGATTCTGACGCCAGAACAGAAGACCATGTTTGCCAAGGCGCGGCAGCTCGACTTTGCCTACGTGCTCGAGGGCGTGGCCCGCTTCCGCGTCAACATGTTCATGCAGACGCGCGGCGTTGGCGCCGTGTTCCGCATCATCCCCAACAAGATCCCCACCATGGATCAACTGCGCTTGCCGCAGATCATCAAGAAGCTGTTGAACCAAGCCAATGGCCTTGTGTTGGTGACGGGCGCCACCGGCTCCGGCAAGAGCACCACGCTGGCGGCCATCGTCAACGAGATCAACGCCACCACCAAGAAGCACATCATCACCGTCGAAGATCCCGTGGAGTTCGTGCACACGTCCCAAGAGAGCGTCGTGACGCAACGTCAGGTGGGGCGCGATGTGGACTCGTTTGCCTCGGCGCTGCGCTCGGCGCTCCGAGAGTCGCCGGACGTCGTGGTCGTGGGCGAGATGCGCGACTTCGAGACCGTGAGCCTGGCGGTGTCCGCCGCAGAGACGGGGGTGCTGGTGTTCGGCACCTTGCACACCAATTCGGCCACCAAGGCCGTCGATCGCATCATCGACATTTGCCCCGACGAGCTCCACGAGCAAATGCGCGGCGTGCTCTCGGTGTTGCTCAAGGGAGTCATTGCGCAGAACCTGTGCAAACGCGCGTCCGGCGACGGCCGGGTGGCCATCACGGAGATCGTCACGCAGAACTACGCCGTGTCGAACATGATCCGCGAGAACAAGGTGCACCAGCTCGACGCGTTGCTGCAGTCGAGCGATTTGGCCACCTCGGGCATGCAAAGCCTGGACAGGTGTTTGTATGCACATGCCAAAGAAGGGCAGATCACCATCGAGGACGCCCTCGCCCTGTCCATGTACCCTGATATACTCAAGCCACAACTTGACGCGTTGCCTGACGCTGTCTGACTTCTTTACGGAACGCTGGGGGCCATGAACTCTGCATCTGCACTCGAGACGGCGCGCTCGCTGGTGGCCAACGGGGACATCGATGGAGCTGTACGTGTGCTGTTGCGCGCCGGCGCACCCGTCGAAGCGGCGCAGGTGCTCGCACAAGCCTCGCGTTTCAACGACGCAGGGCACTTGCTCATGGACAGCCTGGGCGTAGGTCCCAACATGGTGCGAGGCCTGGACCCCGCGCGCAAGCGTGTGGCACAAGCCGCTGCCGAGTACTTCGTGCGCGGCGGAGACAACCGGTCTGCGGCGCAGCTCTTTGCGGCGCTGGGCGACCCGCGGGGGGCCGCGCCGGCGGCCATGCCGTTCGACCCGGGCGGCGCTGCGCAGCCGGGCGCGGCCATCCCCGGAGGCGGAAGTCGCATCGCGGCGCAGCAACTCGAACAGGCCGGCAACTTGGCCGCTGCTTTCACCGCCTACGAGCGCTTGCGCCTGCCCGGCGATGCAGCCCGGGTGGCCGAGGCCATGAATCGCCCTGCCGATGCCGCCCGGCTCTACGAGGCCGCGGGCCAGCCATATGCCGCTGCGCGCTGCTACCTCACCTTGGGCGACACAGCGCGTTCCCTCGACAACATGTGCCGGGTCCCCAAAGACCACGAGCACTACCGGCCGGTGTGCATCCAGGCCATTCGTCTTGCCTCGGACCTCAACGTGTTCGATTTTCGCATCGACCAGTTCTTGGCGCGCTTCACGTCGACGGGGCCCCAAGACGAACGCGAGATCGAAGCGTTCTACGTGCTGGCCAAGATGTATGTTGCACGAGATTTTCCCGAGAGCGCCATCGCGGCGTTCCGCAAGATCATCGCGGTGCGACCGGGCTACCGCGATGCCCAAGAGCGTCTGTCGGCGCTCGAAGCCGATACCAAGGCCTCCACCATGGCCTTCGAAGCCATCGTGCGGCAAGACGCGCAGTTTCGCGGCCAAGACGCGCCCCGCGGCGCCAAGCCCCGGGCGGAGCCATTGCCCGACTTGCCGGATTTGCCCGACTTGCCGCCCGTTCCGCAGGGCACGGCCATCATCCACTCGGCGCCCGCACACGGAGGCCATGCGTCGCAGGGCACACTTGTGCAGGGCCAGAGCCCGCAGATGCCCACGCACGTTGT
>JBIKNA010000196.1:0-12355 GCA_044358965.1 Polyangiaceae bacterium | reverse complement strand
AGCTGCGGTCTTGGTGAGGCCGCGGCAAGCTCGCGGATTTGGGGCACGAGCCCCGAGGTGGATACCGTGATGCGGGACTCGGCAAGGCCCAAGCCTCGCTGGTCGGTGAGTACAGATACCGCGCGCAAGACCTGGGTGATGTTGTGCAAGGGCTCGCCCATGCCCATGAACACGAGCGTCAGGCGCTGCGGGTCCACGGGACCGATGCCTCGCATGACACTCTGCACCTGGCCGACGATTTCGTGGGCGCTCAGGTTGCGGACGAGCCCCATGCGCGCGGTTGCACAGAAAGTGCAACCGAGGGCGCAACCCACCTGGCTGGAGATACACACGGTGACCCGAGGGCTCCGTACCTCGCGCGGCATGTGTACGGCCTCGATGAGCGCGCCATCGGCGAGGCGCAGCCCGACTTTGGTAGAGCCATCACTCGAAGTCTCCCGTGAGACGATCTCGGGCATCGACAAGTTGAGGTGCTCGGCCACGAATGCCCGCGCCCGGGCGCCCGGGAGCGGAGGAACGGCCTGCCCCTGCGCATCGAGCTCCCATCGGGTTGCGCGCTGTATACGGCCAAACAGGTACGCGCCGGTGTTCGGCGGCCCCATGGCATCGAGTTCGTCGGGCATCAGCCCAAAGGCATCGCGCGTGGTCACGGCGCCATGTATGTAGCACGGCCCGCGGGAGCCCGTGGGCCCACGCAGGCAAAGACCAGGGCGTCGCCAGGCATGAACCCTTGGATCCGCGGTAGAGTCGGTGCATGCGCCCGTCCACTCACTTGTTGGCCGTTGCCTTCGTTGGCGCTCTTTCGATCATGGGCGCTGCGTCCTGCGGCCCTGCGGCGGACCCGCGAGCGCTCTCGAGTCCCGTCGCGCCGGCGGCGGCCCCCTCGGCCTCGGCGGTTTCGGCCCCGGTCTCGTCATCGCGTACGCCGCCGCTTCGCCCGATCATGTTTGCGGGGCACCTTAGACCGCTCAATGCCGTGTGGACGAAAGGCGGCTTCGCCGTCGCGACCTACGACGAACTATGGAGGTTTTCCATTGGAGACAGCGTGACGGCGCAGCGTGCGCAGCTCTCCCGCCCCGTGGGCCGCGATGCAGTGATGGGGGCAAGCGGCACGTCCCCTCTGCTGGCCCTGGGGCTCGACGACGGCAGCGTGGATGTGTTTCGTGGGATCACGCGTCTTCGCACCATCGACAACCGCGGCGCCGACGGTGGGGTCCTTCAGCTGCAGTTCTCGCCCAATGGCCGCGCCCTTTCGGTGACCCGCAGCAACGGCTCCTGGCCAGAAAAGACCACGATCTACGACGTAGAGAGCGGCACTGCCCGCGGCAAACTCGAGGGTGGAAACGTAGTCTTCGACGACGCCGGCACGTTTTTGACAGCCCGCGGCGGCCTGTATGACGTCGCGTCCGGCCGACAGCTGTTCAGCTGGAAAGAGGGCTTCTACGTGCTCGGCAGCAACGGCATGGTCCCGCAGTCCCAGATCCCGAGGGGCAGCGAGATGGTGGCCCAAGACTACACAGCCCGAGGCTTCGCCAAAGGGCGTGCGGTGTTCGCGGGCATCGGTGATGTCGTGATTGTGGACCCCAACACGACGGCAGCACGAAACGTGGTCGCATCCTGTGGGCGCGGCAAACGCAAGCTGCGGAGCCACCTGGACGCAGCCCACGGGCGCGTGATCGGCGTGTGCCCCGATGCAGTACTGGTCACCGATCTCGACACGGGTACCACCGAGCGCCTCCCCGGCGGCAAGTTCGACGACTCCGGGTTCCCCCCAGAGGTGTTCGGCGCGCCGGGTACGGACAAGCTATTCGTGGGGCTCCGCGAAACGTGGGTATTGGACCCGACGGCGAAAACCTTCGAGCGTGCGCCCCCAACGCTGCAGCGCGAGCTGCAGATGCTGGGTCTTGGACGTGCGTGCTCGGGTCGCAGCATGCCCCGTGTGGACATGCCTTGCACCACAGGTGCCATCAGCGATGACGGGCAGTACCGCCTAGACATGCCGAGCAACGGGGTGCAGCTCACCCGCATCGCCGAGCAGAAAGTCGAGTTTGGCGTGGGTGCGGGCCCCGACAACGCCTACGCGTTGGTGCCACGGGGCAATGCCTTCGATGTGTTCGACGTCAAAGGACCGAGCGGCGCACGCTACCGCCTCGGTACCGGACCGGTGGCACGCGAGATACCTGCAGCCACGAAGGTGTGCGGCGCCGAGACGCCGACGTTCCATAGCGTTGTCGAGGACGCCGCAGTGTACAGCGCCTACGCGGGTGCCCAGCAGACGGCTTGTTTGTGCCGCGCCAATGGCTGCGTGGCCATGCCCTTCGGCGGCGGGGGCTACTTCTTGGCCGCTGGCGCTGATGGCACGGCGTTGAGCTATACAGTGAACACCACCATGACCGAGTCGACGCTGCGCCTGCACCGCGGCGGCCGCGAGCTCGCACGCAGCAAACTGCTTGGTTACTGCGCCCAAGGCCGCGTCACGTCGGCGGGACGCATCTTCGTCTCGTGTGCCCCAAGACCGCTCGAAGACGACCTGTTGCTGGAGCTAGACCCAAAGTCCTTGGCGGTGCTGGCACGACGCAGGCCCCCATTGGGCGTGGTTACCTCGCTGAGTAGCAACGACACCCAGCTCGCCATTGTTGGTGCGCCGGGCGAGCACAACACGGTCACCTTCGTACCCCTGGATTGGGTCGTCGACGCCACCAAGAAGGCGCTTGTCACCGTTTACCTCGGCGATCGCGGTGCCATCATCGACCGCGATGGCACGCTGGAGCAGTTGGCCGACGCCGAGGACGTGCTCGCGGGAGTTCGGTGCTGGAACGGCGAGCGCATGTTCGGCGTGGGGGCGTGCCGCAGCGCCATCGGCAGCATGCGGCCTTGAGCCGCAGCGCGCGCTACAAGAGGCGCGCTACTGGCACAAGAACTTGCCGCCCGCAGACTTGCACCCGCCATTGACGCAGGGCGCGTGAGCGGCGTAGCGCCCCCGACTGCAGCGGAGCAACATGCGCGCGTCGGTGCTGCACGCGAGGCCCCCCTCGGTGTCACAGATTTCGTTGGCGTCGGCCACAGAACTGTCGCACTCGATGGCGACGCCGGAGACGCAGCGCTTGGGGCCACGACAATTTGACACGGGCACCTTGACCCGACGTCGGCATGCGAGGAGCTGCGCCCCATCGGTGGAGCAGGCAAGCTCTCCTTCGGACACGCAAGGATCGCCGGGCGCGGCCACGGAGCCGTCACAAGTGATCTCGGCTCCGCGTTGAACGCAGCCTGCGGAGCCAAAACAGGTGGACAAGAGCGCGGGCTGCGCCGTGCCACAAGTGAGCAGCAAAAACCTGCGGTCCGTCGAGCATGCGGGACTGCCCGTGGCGCACACGGGTGCCGCTTGCGGCGGCGCCGCAGGACGGGCGGGCTGGAACTGCGGCGGCGGTGGCGGCACCGCAGGACGCGCGGGGGCGCTGTCTTGCACACAAGACAGCGCCTGTGCCCCGAGCGCCAACGTGCCGAGCAACGGAGCGAGCCTACGCGCGGGTTTGCCTTTCACAGCTCGCCGTAGGCGCGCGTGACCACGCGACGGGCGACCGTCTGGATGCCCGTGTGCTCGAAGTAGTTGGTGCTCATGTCGAGCGCCGCAGCCACCATGTCGAGCTTGTCGTCGGCCACTTCGACGTACTCGCGCACGCGAGCCAAGATGCCTTCCTGCGAGATGGCCTTGTCTTGCACCATCTGCGTCAGGTGACCGGCGGCACCATCGAGCGTGCCCAGAAGCAGGTTCTTCTTGGCGGCGATATCCCCCGGAAGATGGTCCGCCACGAAACGGAACAGGCGATTGTCCATGAGCTCGCCTTCGCTGATCTCTTGCACCCGCCCCATGAGCTTGCTCAAGAAGTCAGGGCCGAGCGGCAACACACAGTCGAGAGACAACCACGCCGCAAGGCGCATGGAGTCTTCTTTGCCGGCGCTGACGAGGGAGTTCACGAAATCGCCCACGCTGTCGCCGGGCAGGCCGTTCATGCTGCAGAAGGCCGCGAGCTCCGCGGCGAGCTTGGCCGCGGCGTCGATGCTCTGCACCGTGTCGGGCTTGGGGGTCACGTCTTGCAAGAAGCTGAAGACCTCGAAGCGCGAGCCAAGCATGTTGGCCATGGCGGCGGCGCCGGCGACGGTGCTGCCCGAGTCCATGGCCTGATAGATCGTCGCGGCGCGGGAATACCCAGTGCTGTCGTCGAACCAGAGCGCGAGCGCTTTTTCGCCTACGGCCTGGATGACCTGAGGGTCGCTCTCACCGGTAACGCTGCCGATCATGGCCTCGAAGCTGGTGATGTTTTGCCACTCGCCCGGCACGAGGTAATCGAGGGCGCCGAGAACGTGGGTGGTGAGGCTGCTCTGCGGCAGCGATTCGAGAAGCTGATGGATAGACTCGCTCATGATGGAAACCCTGCTGGTCGGCCCATGGGCCACACTCCGTGTGTCTGCAGTTGATGGGGGGCTCTTGGCGGACGACGAACGGTCGTCCGATGGAGGCGGCCGAGCCGCCCCCAATGCCCGAGCTAAAGCGCCGAAATGCCGTTGAGGTCGAACTTGGAGATCCACCCCTTGCGGGCTTCGTGATCGAGCGTCTGGCTCGACACGGCAACTTGGTACCGGCTCTTGACCAGAATCATGCTCTTGTTCTTGCCGAAGGTGGCCACGGGGTTGCCGTTGACCTTCTCTTTGGCGGCGTCGAACTTCTTCTTCTCGTCGTCTTTGCCGTTCAGGTCCGAGACCGACAGCAAGGCGACTTCTTTGCTGTCTTTGGTGAGCTTGGCCTCGGCATAGCCATCTTTGTCGGCCGAGAACACGCGTTTGGTGCCATCGACACCATCTGCCGGGAAGAACTTGTTGAAGGCGCCGGTCTCTTTCTTCTCTGGGGGCGGCGCCGCCGAGGGAGCATCTTTGGGCGCTTCGGCTTTCTTCTCGGCAGACTTGGCGGCAGCGGAGGCCGCTTGGTCCCAGCGGGTGGATTTGGGTTCGTCTTTGCCGCAAGCAAAGAGGCCAAGGGCGCCGAGGGCCAGCGCGACGGAAACGATGGTGCGCTTCATGGGGGCTTAGGTGCTTTGGTTCTGCTCGGCGGCGGCCGCTGCAAGGTTGTTGAGGGCCACCATCATGGCGCCGCGGGTTTCGTCGCCGACGATGCCATCGACGCCGATCATGGCTTGCTCTTGGAACGCGCGCACAGCGGCCTGGGTCTTGGGGCCGTCGAGTCCATCGACCGCGCCGCAGTCGAGCGCCATGGCCGTCAGCGCGGTCTGCACGCCAATCATGGTGCCAAGATCGATGACGCCGAAGTGATCTGACTCGTGTTTGAAGTTGGACATGCGCGGCAGCCTACTTTTAACCGTCGTCGCACGAAAGATCCGAAATGACTGGGCGACGCGGGATCTTGATGCATCGAGACAGCATCACCGCGGGCCGTGCGCTACCTCATCGTGAGACGCGCTTCGGACACCCCGGCTGCAGCACCGCGGTCGGCGATGACGCACACGCTCACGACCCCCGCGGCGGCGGAAGCTTGGCAAGAGCGCGCCGATGGCATCGACGAACAGGTGCGAGAGGGTGTGCGCGGGTCGCCCCGCTCGCGGCGCTCCATCAGTGAAGACCCTTCCCCAGGTGTCTGCGCGTGTTACAACCTGTGTCCCCCCTGCGTGCGACGTGCCCCCGTCGCGCCGCGCGCGGCCCGATCGGTACGCCAAATGCGAAGCGCTCGAACACAGATTGAGCACGGCCTCACCCAAGCCCGCGCAGGCCAATGGGACGCCGCCGAGCGTGTGTTCACCGAGGTCATCGCGCAGCATCCCGGCAGCTGGGAGGCCCTGGTCAACCGCGGCAACGTTCGCCAAGAGCGCGGCGACTTCGATGCGGCCATGTCCGACTTCACCCAGGCCGTCGAGCTGCGCCCGGCGCACGTGGCGCCGTACTTCAATCGGGGCAACGCCCGCGCTCTGGTCGGAGACTTGCGCGGGGCCATCGCCGATTTCGACGCGGCCATCGCCGTCGACCCCACGTTTGTGCGCGCCTTCGAGCGCCGCGGTCACTTGCTCCAGCGCCTGGGCGAAGACGAGCGCGCCGAGGTGGACTTCACGGCCGCCATCACGCTCGACCCACAGCGCGCCGAGGGCTACGCCCAACGCGCCGCGCTCCGGGCCCTGCGAGGCAGCATCGACGCAGCCATGACAGACTGCGAGCGCGCGCTTCTGCTCGTATCCAAGACGTCCAAACAACGCGACGCGCTGTCGCGGTTGCTGGGCACGCTCATCCGCACCAAGGCAGCCGAAGCCGAGAGCGCCCGCAAAGCGGCGTCGCGCACCGCCTCCGCAAGCAAGTGGACCCAAGGCGTCACCCAAGAAGTGTGCAATGCCTTCGAGCGTCGCGGCATCGAACACCGTGTGCGAAGGTCCGTAGGAAACGTCAGCATCCGCAGCGACGAGTTCGTGGTGCGCATCCACGGCGAAAACCGCGCCGTTTCCTTCGAAACCCTGCTGCCGGTCAGCAAACGCAAGCGGGCCGCGGCGGCCAAGGCCCAAAGCCCCGAGAGCGGCGTGTCGCTGCGCAAGGCGGGCAGTGTGCTCGTGCAAAAGGCGGAACTCCTCTGCAAGACCACCAAAGAGGTTGGTCCGTTCATCACCTCGCAGATCCGTCGTGCACAGAACCTAAGGCGGCGCGTGTCATGAGCCCCGAGCCGGCAGTTCCCGAGGGGCGGCTCATCACCTTCTATCGCGCCGACGACGAGCGTCTGCGTCCGCTGCTCGTCCGCGGAGGGCTCTCGCTGGCGGCCGGCGCGGCCATCACGTTGCTGTGTGCGCTCACCGAGCGGCTGCACCTGGATCCCGGGCTGCGCGTCGTGCTCAGCGTCCTTGGATGCAGCCTTCTGGTCTTCGGCTTGGTCAACGGATTCTTCATGTTGCCCAAGCTCCTGCGCGACGATCGATACATCAGCGCCCGTACCGATGGGCTCTTGGTGTGCAACGGCGACAGCCAAGAGCTCGTGGCATGGGACTCGGTCGCGCGGGTCACGGCCAAAGCCGGAGAACTTGTGCTCGAACTCCGCGAGGCCGATAGCCGCGTTCTTCAGACCCGCTTCGGGGGCAAAACCCCAGAGCTTCTGGCCGCCGAACTCGAGACCATTCGCCGCAAGGCGAGCATGAACCTGCTGTAGCGTCAGCCCGCGCGCAGCGCCGCCGCATCGGGCAAATGTTGCTGCAGCGCGGCCGTGGGAGAAGCACCGGTGCGCAGATGCTCCTGCATGGCCTTCATGCGCTTCTTGGAGATGAGCTGAACAACGTCGGGTTGCCCGGGGGCGCCGGCCACGAAGAGCTCGATGTCGTCGCCCACCGGGCGAATGCGCGTGATGAGCTTGCCTTGGGCATCCCGCACGACAAAGGCTTCGTCGCCCAACTTCTCGATGAACACCGTTTTGGTCTCGCCAGAGGGGGTGCGGGTCTGCACCTGGGCAACGTTGGGTTGATCGGGCACTTTGGAGATGGCGACGGCCGTGCCGTCAGGTGCGACGGTGTTGATGGCCATGGGGTTGTCGCCGGTCCAGAACTCGATGGTGTTGAACACGATGGCGTCGACGAACAGACACAGGCCGTACACCGGGAAGAAGGCGAGCACCAAGAACACGAGCCACACCAGTCACTTGTTCCCCAGGCTGCCGTTCCAGTCGTATACCTTTTTGGTGAGACCAAACTTGCCGTAGCAGCCGGTGGTGCCCAGCAAGAGCGCCATTCCAGCGAGCATCTGACGTCGAGGAAGCATCATGGCCGATGTCATAGCCCAATCTCCAGACAACGAGAACGCCGGCGCGCCGCCATGCCTTGGCTGCGGCACCTGTTGCTTCGGCGATGGCCCGCTTTACCTGCGCATCAGCGGAGACGACCACGCGAGGCTGGGCGATGACGCAGATCACCTGGTGTTTTTCGACGGAAACCGCGCCTACATGCGCATGGCCGAGGCCGGGCACTGCGCGGCACTGAGCATCGACGCTGCACAACACGTGTTCTCCTGCAGCATCTACGAGCGGCGCCCGACCACGTGCCGCACCCTCGAGCGCGGCTCCGCGGCGTGCGAGGCCGAGCGCGAGCGCAAAGGAGCGCGGCCGGGCGATCTCGTGCAACTACGGTTGTCGCAACGGTAGCCGGCACTATACCTTCCGGGCACACCATGAACGCCGACGCGCTCCTATGGCATCGCCTGCAGTTCGCGTTCACCATCGTGTACCACTACTTGTTCCCGCAGCTCACCATGGGCCTTGCGTTGCTCATTGTGGTCATGCGGGGCGTCGCCTACTTCAAGCGCGACGAGCACTACGCCCAGGCCGCGCGCTTCTTCACGCGCATCTTCGGCGTGAACTTCGCCATGGGAGTGGCCACGGGGCTGCCCATGGAGTTCCAGTTCGGCACCAACTGGTCGCGCTTTTCGGGCTATGCCGGCGGCGTCATCGGCCATTCGCTGGGCATGGAGAGCCTGTTTGCGTTCTTCTTGGAGAGCAGCTTCTTGGGTCTTGTGCTCTTTGGCGAGAAGCGGCTCAGCAAGCGCGCGCACTTCGCCAGCACCGTCGCTCTTTGGCTGGGCACCTGGGCCAGCGGCTACTTCATCGTCACCACCAACGCCTTTATGCAGCACCCCGTGGGCTATGTGGTGGGCGCCGACCAGAAGCTCCAGCTCGGCAGTTTGTTCGCCTACATGACCAACCCCTGGGGCCTTGCTGCGTACGCACACACCATGATGGGCGCGTTGGTCACGGGGAGCTTCGTCGTCACCGCCGTCGGCGCGTACTACGTCTTGGCCGGCCGCTCGGTGGACCACGGGCGCAGGTTCATGAAGGTGGGCACCATCGCAGGCTTGTGCGCGAGCTTGGCCGTTGCCTTCCCTACCGGCGACATCCAAGCCAAGCTCGTGGGCAAACATCAGCCGGTCACCTTGGCCGCCATGGAGGGCCACTTCGAGACCGAGTCCGGAGCGCCCATCACCATCATCGGGCAGCCCAACGTCAAGGCTCGACGCCTCGACAACCCGGTGCACGTGCCCTTGGTACTGTCGTTCTTGGCCTATGGCGCCTTTCACGCCGATGTGCGTGGGCTGAACGAGTTCCCCGAGAGCGATTGGCCCAGCAACATCGAACTTCTGTACTACGGGTTCCACCTGATGGTGGGCATCGGCACCATTCAGATCGCGCTGATGGCACTGGCCAACGCCCTACGGTTCGTAGGCCGGCTCGAGCGCTACCGGCCGTTCTTGTGGCTGCTGTGCCTTGGCGCGCCTTTGCCCTACATCGCCAACACAGCCGGCTGGATGACCGCGGAGATGGGCCGGCAACCCTGGCTCGTCTACGGCCTGTATCGCACGGTGCAGGGCGCGAGCCCCAAAGTGCACTCCGGCGATGCGCTGTTCACGCTCATTGGTTTTGCCGGCATCTACGTCATCTTGTCCATCTTGTTCCTGTTCTTGGTGGGGCGCATCGTGCAGCGCGGCCCCGACGCAGAGGTGCCGCATGGCTGACGTCTGGTTCGGCGTGGCGGCACTGGTGCTCTCGCTGTTCGTGCTCACGGACGGCTTCGATTTCGGCGCCGGGGCGCTGCTCTTTGCCCTGGGCAAGACCAAAGACGAGCGGGGCCAGGTGCACCAGGCCATTGGCCCGTTCTGGGACGGCAACGAGGTGTGGCTCTTGGCCTTCGGAGGCTGCCTCTTCGTGGCGTTCCCCAAGGTCTTGGGCATCGCGCTCTCGGGGTTCTATCTGCCGCTGTTCATGATCATCTGGCTCTTCATTGCCCGGGCCATGTCCATCGAGCTTCGACACCACGCCGGCGACTTGCTGCTGGTCGAGGTGCTCGATGTTGGCTTCGTGGCCAGCAGCGTGGGGCTGCCGCTGCTGCTCGGCGCGGCGCTGGGCAACGTGGTTCGCGGCGTCCCCCTGCAAGAGGGCGACTTCGCCATTCCGCTGTTCCTGACGGCCGATGCGGCATCACCGGTGGGGGTGCTCGACGCCTTCACCCTCGGGGCCGGTATCTTGGCCGTGGGCTTTTGCATGTTGCACGGGGCTTGTTTTGTGGCCCTGCGCACCACGGGCCATGTGGCCCAGCGCGCGAAAGATTGGGCCCAACGTTTGGTGCCGGTGGTCTTTGGCCTTTGGGTCCTTGGCCTTGGACTCTTGCGCACGCAGGTTCCCGCGATGTGGAGCACACTGCTTGCGCGCCCGGCGGCGGTGCTGCCCTTGGTGCTGGCCGCGGGTTGCCTTGCGATGTGCTTTTGGGCCGTCCGCACCGGCCGCGAGCTCCAGGCGCTCTTCGGGTCCACGGGTTTTGGGTTCTTCGTGCTCGTGTCCATTGCCCTGTGCATGTTTCCCCATTTGCTCCGCGACTGGGCCGACCGCGCAGAGCTTGCGCTCGGAACCCACAACGGCGCCGCAGACCCGAGCAGCCTTCGGTCGGCCATCTACTGGTTCCCCGTGGGCGTGCTCGTAGCGCTTGGATACTTGGCGATGAATCTGCGTCTTCATCGCGACCGCGTGCCCAGCAAAGAGGCTGCGACACATTGACGCAGGGGCCGATTTGCGCGAAACCTCTCGGCATGATCTGCAAGCTCTCTTCCTCCTTCTTCGCTGTCGCGCTCGGTCTTTCGCTCGCTGCTTGCGGCGGCGAAGCGGCCCAAAAGCCCGCCGAAGCCCCCAAAGGCGCAGAGGCCAAGCCTGCCAGCAACGCCAAAATCGTCGCGCCGGGCAACGCCAAGATCGGCGACACGAGCAAGTGCCCCGTCTCCGGCGAAGAGTTCGTGGTCGAGGCCAGCTCGCCCAAGGCCGAGTTCGAGGGCAAGACGTATTACTTCTGCTGCTCGGGCTGCAAAAAGAAGTTCGAGTCCGACCCCAAGAAGTTCCTGTCCGAGAACAAGGGCTAAGCGCCGTGTTCGAGGGGAAGGTCGCGCTCATCACCGGTGCCTCGTCGGGCATTGGTCTCTCGCTCACCAAGAAGCTCCTGCGCCGCGGCTGCAAAGTCGCCATGGTGGCGCGTACGGCGTCTACGCTCCATGCGCTCGAAAAGGAGCTGGGGCCCAACGCTGCGGCCTTCCCCGCCGATGTGTGCGACTTCGAGGCGCTGACGGCCTTGCCGGGCAGGGTCAACGACCGCCTCGGGCGCTTGGACTTCCTCGTCAACAACGCCGGCGTCAACCATCGGGGATCCATTGCCAAACACAGCCCTGCCAAGCTGGCCGAGGTCGTCACCACCAACCTGACAGCGGCCATCGTGCTCACGCGTGCGGCGTACCCGGTGCTTCGCGAAGGGGGCTCCGTGGTGCAGCTCGCCAGCATCGCGGGCATGGTCCCGGTGCCCGGCGAGGCCACCTACAGCGCGTCCAAGGCGGGCATGCGCGCCTTTGCCCGCGCCGTCGCCGACGACTTGGCCGACCGGCACATCCACTCGGGCTGCGTGTGCCCGGGCCCCGTCGACACCGGCTTCTTCGGCGACCTCAGCACGGTGCCCAACATCGTGTTCTCGCAACCCATGAGCACGGCCGATCAGGTGGCCGACGCCATCATCACGTGCATCAACGACCGGGTGCCGGAGATCGCCATCCCGGCGCAATCCGGGCGCCTGGCCACGCTGGCGTACGTCTTCCCCGACGTCGCCACGCGCATCCGCCCCCGCCTCGAGCGCAAAGGCGAGCGCAACAAGGCCGCGTTCCTTCGCAAGAAGGCCTAGTACTGGCGCGGAGCGCGGGCTTTTTGCGGTAGACTTGGGCCCGTGAGCTTTCCTCCCCTGTCCAACGGCTTCCGCGTGGCCGGCACCTACGAGGTGCTGCGGGTGGTGGGCGAAGGTGCCATGGGCGTGGTGTATGCCGCCAAGGGCCCCGACGGTGCCGAGGTTGCCGTCAAGGTGTTGGTGCGTACCGACGCCGAGGGGCTCGCGCGCTTCGACCGCGAGATCGCCACCTGCGAGAAGCTGCATCACGACCACGTCGTGCCCATTTTGGGCCACGGCGTCGATGCCGCCCTCGATGCGCCCTACCTGGTCATGCCGCTGCTCACCGGTGGCGATCTGGGCGCGCTTTTGGCGCGCACCGGGGCGCTACCCGAGAGCGTGGCCATCCCGCTCATGTGGCAGGCCTGCCAGGGCGTGGCCGCGGTGCACGAGGCCGGCGTCGTACACCGCGACGTCAAGCCATCGAACTTCTTGATCGACGAACGGGGCACGGGCCTCGTGGTTCGGGTCGCCGACTTTGGCCTGGCCACCGCCACGGACCTCGAAGGCAAGCTCACCCGTTCCGGCGTGCTCATGGGCACACCGCACTATATTTCGCCCGAACAATCCCAAGACCCAAAGTCCGT
>JBIKNA010000608.1:0-3713 GCA_044358965.1 Polyangiaceae bacterium | reverse complement strand
CGCTGGTCTGGGCAAGCGGCGGAATCAGATTGGGTGCCCACCCCCGCCGGACCTTGCCGCCTTCGGCGGACTACGGCCGGTCGGCCCCTCCCAAATCGCGGGCTCCGCCCGCTCAGGGAGGGGCACCACGAGGCCTGCAGCCCCGACACCAGAGGGCGCGACCCGCTCTCGGGGCTGGGGTCGTCACTCGGCGCGGAGGGCCGAAAAATTCAAGGTCGTTCCGGATCGCTGGATCGCGGCTTCTTCGGCGCCGCGCGGATGCCGCCGGTGAAGCAAGGTCGGTGCGGATCGCTTCGGATCGCTTGCTTCTTTGGCGCCGCGCGGATGCGGCCCGTGAAGCAAGGTCGGTGCGGATCGCTATCGTAGCGATACCGCTGCGCGCAGAAGCTGCTCGTGCCCACGCTGCACGTGCCCGAGCGCTGCACCTTGAGTTCTACAAGGTTGCCCGCCTCGTCGTAGACCATCTCATGCCCGACGCGCTGGTCATCTGATCTGGCCGCTGCGCCGAGAACGACGCCGTGCCCAGCGCAGGCGACGCGAAGAGCATTCCATGTGTCATGCATGCTTCTTTGACGCCGCGCGGATCCCGCCGGTGAAGCAAGGTCGGTCCGGATCGCTCAAGGCACGCTAGCTCGGGCTCTCAAGCAACGGCGCGCTCCGCCTCGGAGGTGCGGCAGGGATCTGCCTTCTGCCCCATTTCGGTGCGTCGGCGAGGCGAACTTGTCGCCTGAAGCTCGCTCGTGACGGGCGACGCGAAGAGCATTCCATGTGTCATACATGCTTCTTTGGCGCCGCGCGGATGCCGCCGGCGGTCCGGATCGCTGGATCGCTGCGATACCGCTGCGCGCAGAAGCTGCTCGTAATCTTGGCTCCACCCGGTACCCCCTCTGGGGCACAGCGCTCAGTCGCCATAGACCCATTCAGGATAGGCATCGTTCTCCGCGTAGTAGATGAGAAGCTTGCAACCTGCAGCGCTTGATGTCCCGCTGGGGCGCGCCGCGAGAACCTCGAGGACCTCCCTGGCCACCGACGCCTCCAAGAAGTACTCCATCCCCGCGACCGCTTCGCTTGGCGCTCGGCTTTCGTCATCGAGAGGTACCACCTTCGCCTCCGCATCAATTGTCCACGGCTTCCTTGCGAAGATTGTCTTCATCGACAACTCGCCCTCCTCAGCGCGCTGAACCCACTCAGAGACATCACGCAACGATCTCATCGGTGCTCCATTCAGAATCTCGCTCCCCAGATCTTGAACCCACCAACACCGCCCGGATGCAGGAGCGGTTGCCACGCGGAGCCCTGATGCATAGCGCGAGGGACCAGCTGTAGCACGCCAGGCTGGTCGGGCACATGGTGCCAGCTCCACCCCTTTGGTGACTCGCCAAGAATGGAGCCAGCGCTCGAACGAGGGATCTTGATTCCCAACGCCTCCATCGCCTCGGGGGCCATGGACTCGGCCAGAGCAGCGTTGGCCGCCTTGGCATGCAATGCGCGCGTTCCGGCTCCCACTTCCGGAATGGCCACCTCGGCAGCAACCGAGTACGCCTTTGCCCCCTCTGCGGCACGTGCCGCCTTTGTCACGCCCGTTGCTGCGCCCCCACCGCCACCACCAGGAATGAGAAGGCTCGCCGCAACCGGAATCAAGACGCTCACGTCTCCCGGCTCGGACGCCACCGGAACCTGCGGCGCGCTCGAGTGGATGGCCGCGGCAAGTGGACCGGATCCGCTGACCAGCGCGAGCACCGCGGCCACGTCCGTTCCCATCGAGACACCTAGATTCGCCGTGTGGGCAGCCACATGTGTTGGGACAATATGAAATCCATCCGACCCGAATCGGCGGTTGCCATCCTGCCAAGCACGCTCCGCGGCCATGCTGAGTTTGGCGAGGCCACCTTCGAGCATGCCCTGGTGCGGGCTCGCGTTCATGCCGAGTTCGAGGTAGCCGTCCACGGTCGCGGACCAACCCCATTCACCATGGTTCTGAGTGTCGCTGGAGTCGCTTGGTGGGGCCGCCAGCGCTTCTCGCAACCCAAAGGGGTCCACATGACTCATCGTCCTGCCCCGCACGTACGCATACGGATTGGGGTCCGCCGCGGCCATGTGCACGGTCAACGGGTCGGGGCTGATAAACCTGCCCAATCTCGCGTGGTAGTACCTGGCCCCGAAGTACGTGAGCCCAACCTCGATGTCTTCTTCTTTGCCGGTGAACTTGTATTCCTCACGGAAGCTCTTCCATCGCGTCGGCCTGTAGTCGCTCTCGATGGCGCCATAGGGCATATAGGTAGCTTTTTCGACCAGCTCAGCGGTCTCCCAGTCGACAACCACGCCCGTGGAGCCCAAGTGGTCTCCAATCTGGAGCAGCATGTGGACGGGGTTGTTGGAGGGGCTTGGCGCCGCGGACATGTGCTCGACGCGCGCCATGCCGCCTGCGAGATATCCGGTGACGTTGACGGCCTCGTTGTCGTAGTCGCCGTTGCGATAGAAGCTGCCCGACAGACGCAGGGTGTCGAAGACTTCGAGGGTGTTCTGGGCACTCACCGCCGAGGTCTTACGCACGCGCTTGCCCAAGCTGTAGGCAAAGTTCAAATCCTGCGCGGGTGCCGCGGCTGGCACCGCGGGGTAAGTGGCTTCGGTGGCGGGAATGGTACTGACGTAGTCCCAACGCCTTGCGCGCTGGAGCTGGCCCACCTCGTCCCAATCGTAGCGATGTAACCGTCCAGCAATGGACCTCGCGGGAGGGGTTCCCGGCGCGGTCGTGATGGCCGAGAGTTCGCAGCGTGAAACGGCAGACGCGTGAGCAGTGGGTGAAGTTGTCGGCCGAGGTGGACCGCGGGCGCTCGATCGCCGAGGTGGCGTCGCGGGCCGGCGTGAGGCCGAAGACGTTGGTCTGGTGGCGCTGGCACCTCGGGCGCCGCACGGGGCCGAAAGCGGCGAAGCAGCCGGCGCGCGAGGTCCCGCGATTGGTGCCCGTTGTCGTTCGGAACCAAGCTCCGGCGCCGCGAGCGCACCTTCGCCTGGAGGTCGGCGTGGCCGCCGTGTCGTTCGAAGAGGACACGGCCCCCTCGTACATCGCGGCCCTGGCTCGCGCGCTCGCGGCATGCTGAGCGTCGGGCGCGCCAGGGTCTTTCTTGCGGCCTCGCCTGTCGACCTGCGCCGTGGTCACGATGGTCTGTATGCGCTCGTCCGCGGCGCGCTCGCCATGGACCCGTATGCGGGCGACGTCTTCGTGTTCGTTGGCCGTCGAGGTGACCGAGTGAAGATCCTCTTCTGGGACCGCGGCGGATTCGTCGTCTACTACAAGCGCCTGGCCAAAGGCAGATTCTCCCTGCCGCGGATCGCCGAGGGCGCCGCGCATGTCGTCATGGACGGCACGGAACTGGGCATGCTTCTGGGCGGATTTCGACCGAGTGCCGGCGCCCGCACCGCCGCATGGGAGCCTCGGCGACCGGCGGCGTAGCCCACTTTTTGATCGACATGCCAATGCGTGCATGATCAAACCTATCCGGTGGAGCCGCCGGGAGACGACGATGAGCACGACTGCGGATGGAAGCAGTATGCCGCCTCGATCCAAGGCAAGGTCACCACACTCGAGGCCGAGCTTGAGGCCTTGAAGCGCGCCGTGTTCGGCAAGAAGTCCGAGCGCGCTCCCAAAGCAGTGAAGTTGCCGCCGCCGGTCCCGGAGCAGCCCACCAAAGCGCAAACCAAGCAGCGCCGTC
>JBIKNA010000607.1:0-3715 GCA_044358965.1 Polyangiaceae bacterium | reverse complement strand
TTGACGTGCGTGGAGTCGCCGAAGAGCGCCGCACCGACGTTGTCGGACTCGAGGTTGAGCACCAGGCCCATGAGGTTGCCCGGGAACTCGAGGAGCTCGCCGGCCATGGCGCCTTCGAGGCCGTGCACGCGCGCGATACCGTCGCCGATGGAGAGGATGGTGCCCGTCTCCGTGGTGGAGGCGGCGCGGTCGTAGCTCTGAATCTGCTTCTTGATGATCTGCGAGATTTCTTCGGCGCGGAGCTGCATGTTCAAGATCCTTGGGATGATTGCGAGGTGCGAGAAACTTTTGGCGGGGGAGGGGGGCGGTGGGCCTCGGTAGGGTGAAGCGCGCCCGGCGGACTAGTTGGACAAGAGGTGCGTGCGAAGCTCGGACAGCCGCGCGCGCAACGAGCCGTCGTAGACGGTGTCGCCGATGCGGGCGATGACACCCGCGATGAGTGACTCGTCGACGGTGCGGTCGAGGGCGATGCGCTTGCCGGTGGCGCGCTCGAGCTGCGCCTTGAGCTTCTGGCAGTAGTCGTCGGAGAGCGGTTTGGCGCTGATGACTTCGGCGTGGACGAGGCCCTTCTTCTCGTCGCTCATCTCGCGCAGGGCTTGGGCAATCTCGGGGAGATTGCGCACCCGGCGACGGTCGTTGAGCAGAAGCACCGTGTTCTTGGCGATGGGGCCCACGCCAAGCTTGTCGGCGACGTCGGCCATGATGGCCTTCTTCTGGGCATGCGCCATGAGCGGGCTGTCCATGACGTCTTGGAGCTCGGGGCTTGCGGCATAGGTGGCCGCGAGGCTGTTGATCTCGCTGACGAGCGCGTCGAGCTGGCCCGACTCGGCCCCGAGCTCGAGGATGGCTTTCGCGTACCTGCGACCGACGGCACTGATGTTCACGAGGCACCTCCTTCGGGCTGCGCGGCCGCACGCGTGGAGACATCGCGCAGGAACTCGTCGGCCATGCGGTCTTGGTCTTGCTGGGTGATGCGCTCTTTGAGCACCTGCTCCGCGGCAGTGAGCGCGAGCTCGACGGCCTCTTTGGTGAGGTCGACGCGCATCTGCTTCACTTCTTGCTCGATGAGGAACGTGGCGTCGCGGCGCATACGCTCGGCCTTCTCTTCGGCGTCGCGCATGATGCGATCGCGTTCGCCTTTGCCGGCCTCGGCGAGCGCCTTCTTGGCCGTCTCGAGCTCGTCTTCGAGGTTGGCGAGCTTGGCCTGGTACACCTTGGCGCGGCCTTCGGCCTCTTGCAGCAAGCGCTGGGCTTCTTCGATCTCGCTGGCGACGGCGTCGCGGCGGGCCTTCAGGCCGTCTTGGACGGGCTTTTTGCCCATGCGGACATAGAGCGCGACCAACAAGCCGAAGTTGAGCAGCAGGGCAATGAACGGCGGGGTTTTGCCGCCGAACTCCGTCCAGTTCATGGGCTCGGGGCCGTGGCCACCGTGCGCGTCGCCGTGGGCGCCTGCGGCACCGTGCGCATCGCCGTGGCCTGCCGCGCCGGCATGCGCCGTGCCGGATGCTGCGCCCTTCGGGGCGTCGGCGCGGTGTTCACCGCCGCCATTGCCATGGTCGCCTTCGCCGCGGCCACCGCCGGTGCCTTTGCCGCCGCCACGACCGTGGCCACCACCGGTGCCAGTGCCGTCACCGTGGCCCGGAGCCGCGCTCGGTGGCGCCGCGTGTTCTTGCGCGAAGGCGCTTTGGCTCGCGAAGGCGAGGCTCAAGCAAACGAGAATCGGGGGAAGGAGCCTCATGATCAAACCTCTCGCCCGAGGGCGCGCTTGGCCAGCTCGCGGCCGAGACTGCCGGCGTCGGCTTGCAGCTCGGCGCGTGCCTTGTCGCGGAGCTCGGCGGCTTGTTTTCGGCCATTCTCTAGCAATGCAGCGGTTTCGGCGCGGACCTTGGCCAGGACCTCGTTCTCCGCCTTGACGCCCTCGGCGCGAAGCCGCTCGCGCTCGGCATTGCCGGCGGCCCGGGCCTTGCCCATCTCGGCGTCGAACTCGGCCTCGGCCTGGGCCGACTTCTTGTCGACGCTGCGGGCCTGCTTTTTGGCGCCGTCGATGCGCTTCTCGCGCTCTTCGAAGAGCTTGAGCAGGGGATCGAAAAGGAGGGGCTTGAGGGTGAACAAGAGCACCACAAGCAAGCCAAAGTGGATGATGGCCGTGCCATTTACGTCCACGTCCACGCCACCCTCCGCCAGGCCAAGGGCCTCCGTGAGTGCGTTCAGGACATTCGCCGAGAGGAGCGTCATCTGTTGAATTCCTTGAGGAATATGGTGAGCGAGGCCCGTTCTGGGAGCGTCTCACCGCCGCCGCGAGCTATCACCTCTGTGCCCACATGTCCATGGTCGCCATTCGCCACCTGCTTCGGCGCAGATGTGCCAGGCCCCAGGCCGGACACGGCTGTCAGGGGCTAGGGCCGCCGGTCGCCCAAAAGAAGCGGCAATTTCGCAAGAATCCACGGCGGCACGGTTGCTGCGTAAAGCCTTGCTCATCATGAAGCGCCTCTCCCTTCTGGCCGTCGTTGCCCTGTCGTTTGCCACCTTCGCTTGCAGTTCTTCCGACTCCACCAGCGGCTTTGCCGGCGAGTCCCGAAACGCCGGGGCACCGCCCTCGGGCGAGTCCGGGTCCGCCGTTCCTGGCAGCTCTGGTAGCACGGGCACCCCCGTGGCCGAGCCCGCGCCCTCCGCCGAGCGCCCCGCGAGCACCCCCGCGCCCGCCGGCGCCTCGGTGCTCACCGCCGGTGTCTGGGACGACAACCGGAACCTGGATATGTTCTTGTCGTTCTCGGCCAAACAATACGCGTCGCAGCGCGCCGGGCTCTTGCCCTTTACGGAGCAAGATTACCGAGCCGCCAACGCCAAGTTCGCGCAGCCAGCGCCCAAGCAGCGTCTCGACATTGCGCTCATCCTCGACGCCACGGGCAGCATGGGCGACGAGATCAAGTACCTGCAAACCGAGTTCTCTGCGCTCACCACGAGCATTGCGCAGCGGTTCCCCAACGCCGACCAACGTTGGTCGTTGGTGGTGTACCGCGATCGGGGTGACCAGTTCGTCACGCGCTGGTTCGACTTCCGCTCGGACCTCGCCGAGTACCGCCAAAAGCTCGCCGAGCAGAGCGCAGGTGGCGGCGGCGACATCCCCGAGGCTCTGGACGAGGGGCTCGACAAAGCCACGCAGCTTGCCTGGCGTGGCGAAGACACTGCCAAACTCGCGTTTCTCGTGGCCGACGCTCCGCACCACAACGTGGTGGCCGACCGCGTCGCCACGGCCATCCGCGGCCTGTCCGCCAAGGGCGTGCACCTCTACCCCGTTGCCTCCAGCGGCGTCGACGAGTTCACGGAGCTGACGCTACGCCAGGGCGCGCAGCTCACGGGCGGACGCTATGTGTTTTTGACGGACGATTCGGGCGTCGGCAACAGCCACAAGGAGCCCAGCATCCCGTGTTACTTCGTCACCAAGCTCGACAAGGCCATCTCCCGCATGGTCGACATCGAGATGACGGGCCAATACAAGGAGCCCGAGGCCGCCGATGTGCTCCGCACCGGAGGCAACCCGCAGTCTGGGGCCTGCAAGCTCGAGGGCAACCGCACGGCCATCGCGTACTAGCTACATCGCGGTGCAAAAGTGAGGCCTTCGGAGGCCGTTTTGGGCCGTGATGAGCTGTCGGAATGGTGCGGAATAGGCGCTTTTTGGTCGACTACCTGAGCGCAGTGTGATCGATCCATGCAG
>JBIKNA010000606.1:0-3733 GCA_044358965.1 Polyangiaceae bacterium | reverse complement strand
GTTTCGGCAGATTTTTGCTTCCTTCGCCGACGACGCCCGCGGAACCGTGCCGCCTTTGCCGCAGGCGCTGGGCGGCGCGTCGTTCATGCGCGCCATTTTTGTGTTCGGGGCGGCCCTGCGCGACCTGGTGCCCGCGGCCGCGTTGCCGTTCTCCCTGCGCTGCGATCCTTATCGTGTCGGTGCATTGTGCACGGGTCGCCTGTTTGCCGCAGCGGCCCGGAGTGCGCCCTTTCAGTCGCGTGTGCTGGGGCTTGGCGCTGCGCTTTTGCCGGGCCAGCACCGTGCGCTGTCGTTGTCGGCGCTGCTCGAACATCGCGTGCGTGCCGCTGCGGTGGTGATTGCCGCGCAGGCTTCGGTCGATGTCACCTTTGCCGAAGGCACCCTCGCGCAGGCACTGCTCGCGCCGCTGCCCGAGGGCTTTGCGGGCGTGTGGCCCGGTGGCCTTGCGCCCCACGTGGCCTTCGAGGCAGCCCTACGCGGCGCGCAGCAGCAACGAGAGCTGGTGCATCGCCACGACGAAGACTGGTTCAAGAACCCCCGGGCCGTGGCCGAGCTGGTGGCCGAGGCCCGCGCTGCAGAGCGCCAAGAGCCCGAGGCCGCCGAGTCCATCGAGACTGCGAGCCGCATGTTGGCCCAACAGTTCGAAACGGAGCTTGGCTAGTGTTGCCCGGGTGGCTTTCGGCCCTGGCCCTGGCTGCGGGGCTCGTGTTGCCCCCGCGGGCGCCGGCCCCGGCACAACCGTTGCCGTCGCTGCCGGTGCTGTCGCGGGTGCGCGTCGATGTTGCGCGCGATCACGTGGTGGTCACCACGGACCTGCGTTTCTCTCGTGGCGAGTACCGCACGGGCGACGTCGCGTTCTACGTGGCGTTTGGTGTGCCGGGTGCGCCACAGGCCGCCGAGGCGCAGCTTGTCTCGCAGCCCACCGATGTGCTCGAGGTGCCCGATGGCGCGCCCGCAGAGCCATTGCGCCTCGAGCGCGCATCGTCCCGACCGCCGAACGTGCAGCCGGCCCTTGGTCGAGGCCACGTTGCAGGTCTTGTGGTGCGCGTGCCCGGCGCGGCGTTTGCGCGCGCCACCGACGGCGGACGCTGGGGCTTCGTGCGCATCCGCACCTTGCAGCCCATGCCCGTGCCGGATGCCACCGGGGCCCGAGACATGATCATTCGCCTGGGCGACGCTCTCGGGCAGCCAGTCACGCTTGCTTCGGTAGAAGTCGCCCCGGCCGCAGCGTTGGGCGCCAAGCTGCCGCGTGTGGAGGCCAGCTTGTGCAGCCCCAAGAGCGAGTCGCGTCTGCTCAGCCTGCGCGGGCAGCCGTTGCCCGTGGGCTCCGTTGCCCCGTCGCTTGCGCTGCGGCTGCCGGGCGACGATCTGTGCGTACGCTTCGCCCTGCCGTAGCGCGGGCCCGTTTGGTACCGCCCGCGCTACTGGCAGATTTGCATGCGCAGCCTGGGCTGCAAACCGGGCGCCGCGCCGCGGCCGTAGATGTCTGCCCGCAGGCCGTCGGCGACGTCGTCTCCGGCCTGTAGTCCAACGGTGAGCACGTCTCCGACGAGGCGATCTTTGATGCCCAACAGGCCGAGTCCAACGGTGACTTGCGTGTCGGCGGCGTCGCGGAAGTTGAATCCTACTCTGCTTCCGCAAAGCGGCGCCGAAGGGCTCGGAAACTGCGGAACGTAGCTGGTACATGTGCCGCCCCCGTCCTGCTCTGGGGCCGTCGCTGCGTCGAGTGGACACGCAAACCAGTCGTCGATGCACGTATTGAGCACACCGCCATCGGCCTGTTGTTGGTCGCAGGGGCGTGCATACCCTCCGCCGCGTGCCACTGTGAAGGTGAGCTCCACGGTCTTGATTCGGGTCATGGTGCGCAGCGCGTTTGCAATGTCTGCCGGCAGGGCGAATGACAGAACGGGTTTGCGTCCTTCGAAGCGAAACCCAACGGATTCGTAGGTCAGTTCGGGGCCGACGGTACAGAACGGTCCGGTCTGACCTCCGCCGGTGATGGTTGCCGGCTGGTAGGTGATGTTGGTGCTCGCCGCGAACTCGACCACGCCACAGGCCGCATCCGGCGCGCCGTCGCTGGAACCGTCCACGGCTGACGTCGCGTCCACGGTCGCGTCTGTCGCGTCTGTCGCGTCGAGCGTCGCATCGCTCGCTGCTTGGGCGTCTGCCGAAGCCCCGGTGTCCGACCCAGCATCGCCCTGCGGACCTGTCGTGGTTGTTGTGACCGTGCACGCGACGGCGGGAGCTGCCACCACGCCGATCGCACCAAGGGCCGCGATAAACATGCCCCTAAGCGAGGCTTGGCGACCTTGCATTGCATTGTGGCGAGTACGCATGGCAGTGAGGCTAGCAGCCGCTTGGCGGTGGGGGCCACTTGCCCTTGTCCCGCAGGCCGATTGCGCGGCCTTGTCTCCGGATCGAGACGTGGCGGCAACATCGAGCCGGGCGAAGACTCGACCTACCGCAAGTACCCGGGCCTTTTCGTGGCCCTTCCGCAGGGGTATGCCTGCGACCCAACCTGTGCAAAGGAGTTGCTCATGACAACTGAAGCCAAAGAGCCTGGTTCGCTGGTGGTGCTGGTGTTCGATTCCACGATCAAGGCGCAAGAAGCCTTTTTGGCCTTCCAGCGCTTGCAGCAAGAAGAGGCGCTCCTGTTGCACGACGCTGTGTTCTTCGAAAAAGACAAAAATGGGCACGCGCGTGTCCAAGAGACAGTGGATGCGAGCCCCGGCGAGGGCGCTGCCCGTGGCGCGTTTTGGGGCGCACTCATCGGGACGTTCGTGGCGGGCCCCGTGGGCACCCTCGTGGGCGGCGCGCTCAGCGCAGGCCTCGGCGCGCTCTCCGCCAAGCTCATCGACATTGGCATCCCCGACGCCACGGTCAAAGAGATCGAGACATCTCTAGAGCCGGGCTGCGCGGCCCTCGCGTTGCTGCTCAGTCACGTCAAAGAGGACGCACTCGAGAAAGAGATGCACCGGTTCGCCGGCGCGAAGCTCATGCAGAGCACGCTCACCATCGATACCGTCCAGAAGCTGCGTGCAGCGCTTCGCCCGGAGGCGTAGCCAAGCACCAACCGAGCAGAGCCGTCAGCCCCGGGGCGGCGGCCTGCGCAGCCAGCCAAAGCCTCGGGTGCCCCGCTGGAGGCCACCGGGGCTGCGGGCGAAGGTACATGCGGCGTTCGACGTTCGCCTCAGCGCGCGCCGGGTTCCCACGGCGTGGGCGCCCTTGCTGGTGCCACGGCGGCGGCAATCAGCAACGCGACGCCGATGATGAGCGCCAGCACCGCGCCCCCGAGCCCGATGCGCAGGGACCAAGGCAGCTGCACGGGCGTATCGGGGCTAAGGCCTCCGATGGCGTCGGGCGCGCCCGTGGCCTCGATGCGCCAAACCTCTTCCGATGCCGCCTTTCCGTAGACCGAGCAGTAGCGTGCGGACTCATCGGTGCCGACGAGGCTGCCGTTCGACCGGTGCACCGTGAGTTTGCAGCGCGTGCCCGCAGAGGGCTGGTTGACCCACACAGCGTACGAGCCCGCCGAAAGCTTTGGCGTCTCGCTGTTCTTGCCCACCTCGGGGTGGAAGTTCCACAACGGACTCGGTGGCTCGTGCATGCTGATCGCCATGAACCCCGCGGGGCAACCGACCAGCGTGCCGGCACCCAAGAACAGAATGCCCAGCGCCAGCGCCACCTTTCGCACCGTCACAAGATAGTCCCGAGGACGTTCGCGGGGCGCTCC
>JBIKNA010000605.1:0-3777 GCA_044358965.1 Polyangiaceae bacterium | reverse complement strand
GGCGATCTGCTTGTATTGGGCCTCGGCCATCTTGGAGCGGGCGTAGGCCACCTCTTCGTTGTCCGAGCGATGATCGTGGACGAACTGCTTGTACTGCCGGATGGCCTCGGCAAACTTGTCTTGCTCGAAGTCGGCGTCGGCGATGCGCAGCTCGGCCAGACGCGCGTATCGCGAGTACGAGTACTTGCGCTTGACCTCGCGCATCTGGTTCTGGGCCTCGAGCCAGTTGTGCGCCTTGAACTCTTCCATGGCCTCGTCGTAGGCGCGCTTGGCGTCTTGGGCGTAGTTGAGTGGGCTCTTGGCGTCGGGGCGGTCGCAGGCGACCAGGGGCAAGGGGAGGCCCAAGATCAACGCCCGAAGCGCAAAGCGCGCGGCAAAACTGCGAACCAGGCTCAGCACAAGGCAGGCTCTAGCCCAAAAACGTGAGGAATAACACTGCTGCCTTGTCTCGCGCCCGGATGCCGCCCACATCGGGTGCCCGGCGGCACGTGCGAGGCACGCTTTAGCGCTCGGCGCGCCAGCGGACGATCTTGCGGGCGGGCGCTCGCTGCTCTCGCGCCACCATCTGACGAAAGGCGGCCCGCAGCAGCAGGCGAACGCGCTCTTCGAGGCTTGGGTGTGTGCCGGCATCGTCGAAGGTCACCTCGCCCTCGGCGCTGACCCGAGCGCAAAGAACCGTCTCATCGGACTTGGTCTCGATGCGTGCCGTGTAAACCCATGGGGGGCCTCCCAAGGCCGGGCGCTCCACGCTGACACGGATACCTTGCCCCTCGTTCTTGCCGACCACCGCTGCCATGGGGGCCGGATATAGCCCAAGCCCCTTGCAATGGTGGCAAATCTCGAGGGAGGGCAAGAGTGTTCGGCCTCCTCGTATTTCCTCGGCCTGTGCGACTCGCAAAGCTCGCCGGGAGCCACTTTTGCGGCCGCCTCGCGCCCCATCGCTTTGCTCGCGGGGCCAAAAGGCGCTACACCGCTCGCTCGCTATGGACAAGAACCCGATCACGCCCGAGGGCGCCCAGAAACTGCGCGACGAGCTCCAGAACCTGCGGGCCGTCGAGCGGCCCAAGGTCATCGCCGCCATCGCCACCGCCCGGGAGCTCGGCGATCTGAAGGAAAACGCCGAATATCACGCGGCCCGCGAGCGCCAGTCGTTCATCGAAGGCCGTGTCAAAGAGATCGAAGACAAGCTCGCCCGCGCCGAGATCATCGACCCGTCCAAGCTCGCCGGGGACCGCGTGGCCTTTGGGGCCTGGGTAAAGCTCGCCAACTCCCAAACCGGCGAAGAGGTCATGTACCGCATCGTTGGGGCCGACGAGTCCGACATCAAGGGTGGCAGCATCTCCATCACGAGCCCCATGGCGCGTTCGCTGCTCGGCAAAGAAGCCGGCGACGAGGTCAAGCTCAAGACCCCCGCCGGCGATCGCGTCTACGAAGTGCTCGAGGTCGAGTTCAAGTAACGTCTGCGCCGAAAGGTGCAGGCCATGGGCTCCTTCATGATGCCTTGGCGAACGCTCGCACGGTCATCCGCCGAGGTGCTCTGTTCCTGGGCGCTGTTTCTGTTCCTCGAGAACGTCCTCGTGGCGACGCTGTTTCGCCGCTACGTCCTTGCGGGGTTCGAAATGGCCATGGCCCTGGGGTGCGTCCTGCCTCTGGGCCTGGCCGCCCTATCGCTTCTTTCGCCCGTCATGGTGCTCGTGGGGGGCTGGGCCAAGCGCGGCGAGCCTCGCTGGGGGATGCCCGCGCTTGCGTTCGTTGCCGCGGGGCTTTCGGCCTACGGGGTTTCCTTCGGGCGGCACTTTGCGGCGCTGCCCGTGCGGGCGGCCTTCGTGGTTGTCGTCGCGGTCGCGGGCGCCGTCTTCATTGCGGCCGTGCTGCCGCGCCTTTTGCGGCTCTCGAAGGAGCGCTTGGCCATCTTCGCTGCGGCCGCAGCCATGGGCTGCTGGTTCGCCGACGCCTTCGTGCTCCGGGGCCTGTACCCCGGGTTCCATCTCAGCCTCTTCGCCCTCGCAGTGGTGTGTGCGGCCATCGCAGCGCCGCTCGCCAGTAGACTCCCCGGCGCACGTTGGCTTGGCGCGGGCATCGCCTTGGTTGGCGCATTGACCTCGGTCCCCGCGGCGGCGCGGGTGGCCCGGGCCGACAACCTGCGCTTTTTGTTGCTCGAGCGGGCGCCGTGGATGGGGCGCGCCGTGGCCGTCGCGGCCTTGATCCGCGCGCCGGAGCCCGTGGGCACCGAGGGGGAAGGGGGCCCCGTCCTTCGTCGAACCGAGGCCCGGGTGCTCGATTGGACGGGACAAGACATCATCCTCATCACGATCGACGCGCTTCGGGCCGACCATGTGTCGGCCTATGGCTACAGCCGAAAGACGACCCCGAACATCGACGCCCTCGCGGCCCAGGGCAGCCGCTTCGAGCATGCGTATTGCCCCACACCCCACACGTCGTACTCCGTCACGTCGCTGATGACGGGAAAGTACATGCGTTCTGCGCTGGCCATGGGCGCAGGTTTGGACTCGGACACCTGGGCGGGGCTCTTGCGCACGTACGGCTATCGCACCGCCGGGTTTTATCCGCCGGCGGTGTTCTTCATCGATCCCGAGCGCTTCGAGACCTTCCGGGATCGCGGGCTCGATTTCGAGTACCGCAAGGTGGAGTTCGCGACGCCGGCGCTGCGTCAAGCGCAGATCGCCGCGTACCTGAGCCGCGTCCCTCGGGAGCGGCCCTTGTTCTTGTGGGTTCACTTCTTCGAGCCGCACGAGCCCTACGAGGCGCACGCCGCGCATGTCTTCGGCGACCCAGCGAGGCCTCGGGAGGTAGACGCCTACGATGGAGAAGTGGCCATGGCGGACCACGGTGTAGGCCTGGTGGTCGATACCGTACGCAAGGCGCGCCCCAACGCTGCCTTCATTGTCACGGCGGACCACGGCGAAGAGTTCGGCGACCACGGAGGCCGCTATCACGGCAGCTCGGTCTACGAAGAACAGGTGCGGGTACCACTGGTCGTGGTTGGGCCCGGCGTCAAAGCCCAGGTCCGGGCCGACGTGGTGCAGACGGTCGACTTGTTGCCAACGGTGCTCTCGGCCTTGGGCGTGCCGCGGCCACCGCGCATCATCGGTCGAGACATCGGCCCCGTGCTCGCCGATCGTATTCCTTCGCAGCCGGGGCTTGCGTTCTCCGAGAGCGACGATTTGGCCATGCTTGCCCAAGGCACCGACCGCCTCGTGTGCCGTCGGCGGGCCCAAGCCTGCGCCCTGTTCGACCTGCGCAGCGACCCGCGGCAGGAGCGGGATACCAGCGCCCAGCGCGGCCCTCGGGCCCTCGAGCTGCGCCGCGCCATGGCTCGGCTAGAGGCCGAACAGGGCACTTACGAGGCGAACGCCGTGGCGCTGCCCGAAGCCCTGCGGCGCGGGATGCAAGGTGAGCGCGAGGCTGCCGTCGAGGTGGCTTCGCTGCTTGACGACGCTCGGGTGGAGCTGCGACGAAAGGCTGCAGAGACGCTCTTCGCCCTGCGGTCGCCGGCCACGGTGCCGCAGTTGCGCCGAACCTTCGAGCGCGACGAAGACCAAGAGGTGCGGCGGTGGTGTGCGCTCTCGCTCGCGCGCTTGGGGCAGGGGATCGACGCGACGGTGCTTTCGCTGCTCGGTGACGCCGACGCGGATCTGCGCCTGCGTGCGGCGTTGGCACTGGGCGAGCAAGGTGACTTTCGAGGGGTGCCCGAACTGGCGGTGCGGTTCGCGGTGTGGCGCAAAGACTTCGAGCTGTCCAAGCAGATCATCGAGG
>JBIKNA010000011.1:0-40400 GCA_044358965.1 Polyangiaceae bacterium | reverse complement strand
GCCACCACCAGGAGGCGGACCGTAGCCACCGCCTGCCGGAGGCGGACCACCGTAGCCACCGCCACCACCAGGAGGCGGACCACCGTAGCCACCGCCGCCACCAGGAGGCGGACCGTAGCCGCCGCCTGCCGGCGGACCGCCAAAGCCTCCGGCCGGGGGCGCCGCACCGAACCCACCGGGGGCCGGGGGAGCATAGCCACCACCGTAGGTGCTGGGGCCGCCACCACCCTGGGCTTGGCCCGTAAGGCGCATGTAGATGATGGCGAAGGCGAGGGACACGACGACAATGGCCGGGTACACGCCGACGATGCAGGCGCACAGTCCGAGCAAGATGATGCCGACGGACGCGAGGCCGAACACGAAGATGTTGCCGCGATGCCCTTGTGTGACGCGCCAGCTTGCGCTCATGGCGTCGATGGGGCCCATGTTCTGGTCGACGACAAAGAACTGCGTGAACGACAAGCCCAGCGCGACGATGACACCGGGCACGATGCAGGCCGCGTAGCCAAGGAAGAACGCGATGAGCGTCAGGAACATGGCGCCGATGGCAGGCAACGCGCGCGAACCACCCGAGAACATGTCACCAAACTGGGGCGTGCCGCCGCGAATGGCCGTGAGCCACATCTTGATGTAGCCAACGTTGAAAAATTGCCCGATGGCAAACCCGAGCAGCGAGGTGACGAGGTTGACCGAGATCAAGATGGGGTCGTCGGGCTTGAAGCTGCCCGAGGCCTGCATGACGCTGGGAATGACGCCCGGGATCTGGCCGATGATGCCCCCGAGGAACATGGTGAACACGAGCGGGACCCAGTGCTGCTTGAACAGGTCCCAGCCTTGCCCGATGACCTCGCCCACGGCCCACGGCTGGGGCTCTCCGGGGGTGCCGGGCTGAGCGGTCGGAAACTGAGGGCCACCAGTGGCGCTCGGCGCAGCGTAAGGATTGAAAGGCGGTTGCATCGAATTCGGCTCCCTTTGGGCCACAGTTGTAGCGCAAAACATCTACGCTGAAACCCGGAAGGAGCTTCCTTTGCGCGTGCGCACCCGCTTTGCCCCTTCGCCCACTGGCGACCTCCACCTTGGCGGTGCGTGGACGGCCCTTGCGTCGTGGCTATTGGCCCGTTGGGCCAATAGCCCCCATGTGCTGCGCATCGAAGACCTGGACACACCCCGGGTCGTGCCTGGTTCCGCCGCACGCATCACCGATGATCTGGCGTGGCTTGGCCTGCACCACGACGAAGGCCCCGATCGCGCGCAGCCCCACGGCCCCTACGAGCAATCGGCGCGGTCGCCTCTGTATGCCGCGGCCATCGATGAGCTGCGACGCAAAGAGCTCGTGTACCTATGCGACTGCTCGCGCAAAGAGATTGCCGCCGCGGCCTCTCCCGTGGTCACCGAAGCCAGCGCGCCCCACGGCGGCGAGCTCCGCTACCCGGGCACCTGCCGCGACAAAGCGCAGCACCGTACACTCAAGCGAGACCCGAGCGTTCGGCTCCGGGTGCCGGAACAGAGCAAGGTGCAGTTCCAAGACAAGCTCCTTGGCCACCAGCACGAAGACGTGGGCCACGAGGTCGGGGACTTTGTACTGCAGCGCGGCGATGGGCTCTACGCGTACCAGCTCGCCGTCAGCGTCGATGACTGGGCCATGGAGATCGACTTGGTGGTGCGCGGCGCTGATCTGTTGCGATCCACGGCGCGGCAGCGGCTGTTGCTGTCGCTATTGGGCGCGGGGCAGCTCCCAAGTTACATGCATATTCCCATGGTCGTGGCCCCGGACGGCAGCCGCCTCGAAAAGCGCACCAAAGCCCCGACCATACGCGCGCTCCGGGAGCGGGGTGTCTCCGCAGAGCTGGTGTTGGGCCACCTGGCCCACGGCCTGGGCCTCCAACGCACCCCGTCGCCCATCAGCGCCGCGAGCCTTGCGGCGCTGCCCGCGGCCACACTGTTTCGGCTCGATCCCTACGTGATCCCCGAAGCGCTGCTGATGCCGGGCACGCAGTCCGGACCGTAGACCAAAGCCGAGTGTGCACGCCGTCGAGCGGCGCGCAGGCGTAGCCAGGTCAACCGAAGCTCGTCGCATGGCCGCGGGCAATTGTCGCTCAACGGATTACCGTCATCGCCAGCAACTGGACCGATGTGTGATGGAACAGGGCTGCTCCGATCAACAGGACCGAGTCGGGTGCAGCCGCGCCCACCGACGCAACCGGCGTCTGCATGGGCGCCAATGCCGTCTTCGGCAACAGTCTTGGCGAGGGCCAACTTTGGCTGGCGGAGACTTCTTGCGGCGACTGGACCATTGGGGCTCGAATACGTCCACGTCGACGGGATCTCTGTGCGCCAACGGGAACACCTGCACTACGGGTACGGCTCCGCTCTACTGCTTCCAGCAGTAGGCCATCGGTCCGGTCCGCGCGTGTCTGGCTAGCATTGGTGCCCAAGGGCGCCAACGCCCCGATCACGCAAGCACCCGGGTCGCTACTCGCCCTTTTTTGCGGCCGCTTTGGGTTCTTCGGGCGTTGCCGCGGTGGTCGGCTCCGCCGTGGCCTCGGCTTCGGCCGCAGGTTTGGTCTCCGCAGCCTTGTTGGCGGACTTGCGTTTGGGCTGCTGGTACGCGGGCACCGCGCGGCCGTGCGCCCGGGCCATGGCCTGCCTGGTGACCCACATATTTGCTCGGGCTCGCGCCCCGTCGTGCTTTGACGCCACCGGTCGTTCTCGCTTTCGCGCCCCTTCTTACCGCCATCCACGGCACAAGCAAGCGCGGCGCGCGTGCGCGAGGCCGAAGCTTGTTCACGGCCTGCGGGTGCCGGCGAAGTGGAGTATGTGGCTCTGGTGGATGGTGTTAGCGCCAACGTTCGTGCTCGTCTTCACACGCGACGTTCGCTCCAGGCGAGGCCCGAATGGGGGCACGGCTACGGGTCCCGGAAGCGCATGCAACGACCACCCATCCACGCTGCTTTGAACTCGGGGTAGATGCCGCGGGCGTTGCCGCCGCTGGCTGCGCCAATGCCGTTGAAATGCCCCGTTGCGAACGCCAGGCCACCAGCAGCTACCGTGTCTGCAAGCGCCATCTCGTGCATGTTGCCGCGCAGATCTAGCCAGGGCTCATCTGCCGGCGCGAGGCGAACAACGTCACGCGTCATTCGCCCCGGCGCAGCGACGCGCGGAGCCCCGTCGGTGACCCCGGCCGGCACCGCAGGATAGAAGTATGCAAAGGGCGACTGCCCCGCATCGCAGGTGAAGTTGGCTTCTGCGTTGGCCACCGAAAGCGGAACCATTCGCCCATGCGCAGGGTCTTCGCACGCGGGGCGAGCGCCAACGCGCCTCCGACTTGTGCCGGTCCCGGCCACGTACCGCAACACGGCGCTGGTGGCGAGCTGCCCACCATCCCATGCGCAGAATGCGGCGAGCACGGCGCTTGGAATGCAGTTCATGGCCCTTGTGTCGAGATCGGCTTGGGTCAGGTGACGCGCCCCGCCAAGGTTCTTGTTGATCATGATGTCGGCGGGGTACCAGAACGTGGGGTAGCCGTAGATCCCGTCTGCGGTGACTCGGCAGTTGTCGCCATGCGTGTAGAAGTAGGTGCCGCCATAGCCGAAGATGCGATCGAGCCCCACGTCGCCGACAGTACCGAAGTCGCGCAGGGGGTCGATCCCCCCGCGGGGAATGTTGACGACGGTCGAGTGGTCCGTAGGCATCCACATGTTCCACTCGGGGTTCCAGTATGCCGGCGGATTCGCATCGACCCACGCCTTCACGTTGGGCACGCCGCCATTGGCCTGCATGATGCGCTCGATGAAGGTCCGGACACGCCCTGCGGTGACCTCGTACTTGTCTAGATAGACGACCTTTCCGGGATTGCGCGGGTCTGCGTAGCCGGCAACGGGCAGTGACTTGCAGCAGCTCTCGTGCGCGGCACCAACCTGTCCAACCTCCCCCGCACCACACGTGCTGCCGCCGTTGGGATTGGTGCAGCTTCGGGCCTCGGCACAACGCAGGTTCGTGGCGCAGCCATCGGACGCACAGTCGCGGTGAAGAACACAGGCCTTGCCGGTCACACACTTCTTGCCCGCAGGCGCTGCGGCACCGCCGCAATCCACGTCGGTTTCGTCCCCGTTCTTTACTCCATCCGTATAGGTCGGAGCTTGGCACTTGCCCGCCGTGCACACCCCACTACTGCAGTCGTCTGCATCGGTGCATGTTGCACCGGTCGCGCAGCCAGGAGCCTTGGTATCGACGCCGGTGGGGCCACTGCCACAATCCACGCCAAGCTCATTGCCGTTTTTCACACCGTCCGTGCTGGTGGGCGCTTGGCACGTTCCGGTGGCGCAAACGCCCTCGAGGCAATCGGCGCCGTCTTTGCACAGCAGGCCCACGGCGCAGCGGGGCGCCTTCGTCGGTTCCCCGCCCCCGCAGTCCACGTCTGTCTCGGTGCCGTTCTTGACCTTGTCCGTGGCGCTAGCAACCGCACAAACAAGGCCCACACACACCTGGCTCTTGCAGTCCTCGCCCCGGGCGCATGGCTTGCCATCGTCACAGCGCGGCTCCGCCCCGGGCCCACCGCAGGTGCTTGCATCGGCGCCACCATCGGTGCCGGGGGGCGATGTGCACACATTGCCTTCACACTTCCCGCTCGCGCAGTCCAAGGAGACATCACACGGCAGACCATCGGCGCAGGGTGGGGTTGCACAACGCCGGGCCGCATCGGCGGCACCGTCCACCGTTGGCGTTGGCTGCAACCCACCGTCAGTGGGCGACTCTGGGGGGTCTGGCAATTGCTCCTGGGGGCCGCAGGCGATGGCCACGGCACTCACGATTCCGCAAGAAAGCCCGCGACCCCAAACAGAGCATTGGCGCATGGTGGAGACCTCGGGGCGGTGAGAAGACTGCACTCGCCTATCAAGAGTTGCTCACTTGGCGCCCATCGGCAACGACAATGCGGTGTACCTGCGACCTCGGAGACCGATCCGCAGGCTTCCTCTTCGATCCCCATCCTGTCGGTTTCTTCGCCGGACGATGGGTCTTGAAGAGTGCGGCCGGCGCATGCTCTTCGGACGGGGCGGCGTGGCCATCGCATGGCACAACGGAACCGCCGCGAGGCATCGCGCCGCCGCGGCGTCCGTCACCTCGGCGCGCTCCTTCGGCCGGGCCTTGGGACACCACGGCGTTTCCAACGTTCGCCGCCTCCATCCTTCGAAAATACGTTGTTGCGTGGGACAGCCATTGGCCTGGCGGAGCGGACTACAGCCGATTTCCACCCATCATCACTGTAGGGCCCTCTCGCTGTGCCGTTCGCGTAGACCGCGCGCTCCCGCGCCCGAAGGACAAGGAGATCAACCGATGACAACGAGAACCCCGGCGCGGACCTTGGCCATCGCTCTCATCGCCGTCGGCGTCACGGCATCGATGTGGACCGAGGCGTCGACGCCGGCGCATTCGCAGCCGCCAGGGCAGCGCGAGGGCTGGGGCAAGCGCAAAGGCGAGTGTTCGACCATGGCCCAATGGCGCGAATGGGCCACGGCACGCTGTAAGCAGAACAAGAAAGACAAGGTCCTCACGGACGTGATCGGCATCAATGGCACCGAGTGTCAGACCCCGCACTCGGGGCACGCCGCTGGCTCGACCGCCATCTCCTTCCGCTGCGAGCCTCGATAGCGGGAAGCTTGCCGCGACATCGACCAAAAGTGCTGCGCGAAGCGCACCTTAGCGCTTGAGCGCGAAGTAGACGCCCGCGGCAATGCTGGCCAGCGCCAAGACCACCCAGAAGGCGATCCACACGGGGCCTTGGGGCAACAGGCCAGAGTCCTGGGCCCCGTCGGCCTTGGGCGCGGCGCTGGCCGGTGCACTGTCGCGCGCACGAACGCTGGGTGGCCGCACCGACGGGACGGCCATGCTTGCGGGGATGGTCTTGGCAAAGGCGTCGGCCATGGCATCGGGGCTCTGGGCGCTGTCTGGGCGAACGCCTTCGACGTCTTGCGGATGCGCGCACGCGTGCGTCAGGGCCTCGGCCAAGGCACGGGCCGTGGCATAGCGATCGGCTGGCTCTTTGGAGATGGCAAAGAGGGCCACGGCTTCGGCCGCCGGGGAGATCTTGCGTTCGGGTGCGCGCTGCCGGGGCGGCACCGGAACTTGCGTCAGGTGCGCGGTGAGCACCGTCAGGGGCGACTCGGCAGAAAACGGCGGCACGCCGCAGAGTGCTTCGTAGAGCATCACGCCTGCGGCATACACGTCGGTGCGCCCGTCGGGCTCGTCGCCGCGCGCTTGCTCGGGCGACATGTACTCGGGGGTGCCGAACACCATGTTGTGCGCCGTGAGACCGGTGGTGCCCGTGCCGCCGCCGGAGACAATTTTGCCGAGCCCGAAGTCCACCACGCGCACGCGGTCTGCTGCCTCGAGCAGCACATTGGCAGGTTTCAGATCGCGGTGCACCACGCCCTGCGCGTGGGCGCTCTCGAGCGCCCGGGCGATGCTGATCATGATGTCGAGCGCACGATCGAGCGGCAGCGGCCCCTGGGCCAACACCTGCGCCAGGGTGGGCCCATCGATTTTGGGCATGGCCAGGTACAGAAGGCGCACGGCCTCGTCTTCGGTGTCGCCGGCCTCGCCCGAATCGAGCACCGAACAAAGATTGGCGCCGCTCAGGCGTCGCAAGATGGCCACCTCGCGCACAAAACGGCCGCGGATGTGCCTGTCGCCAGCAAATGCTGGGTTCATGACCTTGAGCGCAACGCGCGGATGCTCGGCGTCTTTGGCCACCGCGTGCGCGTCGTAGACCACCCCCGTGCCGCCCTCGCCGAGCACCGCGTCGAGGCGGTACTTGCCGCCCAGCACCTTGCCCACGCGCGCACGCGCCAACGGACTGCCCGCAGGGACCCGAGCGCTCGACGGTGCACCGGTGGTGTCGGTCATGATGCCGGGCTCAGTATACCGGGGTCGCCGTGCACGCCGCGCGAATCTTGGGAGAAACGAGCACTGGGTCGAGCAGGTGTTTGTCTTCGAGCTCGCCGCGATCCAGGTTGGCCTTCCAGTCGGTGCAGGCGCGGGCGGCCTGCGAAATGGCCCCGAGAGCGACGTAGCACTCGAGCAGGCTGCGATGAATGGTGCGCAGCTGATCGCGCGACAAATCGCCCGAAGCAAGCAGGCGCTGGCCCATGGTCAGGCCCTCGACGTAGCGACCGCCGCGAACGTGCCCCAAAAGGGTGGGTAGCTCGCCAAGGGTGCGTCGCTGGCTCACGAACGTGGCGCCCGCGGTCTCGCCGTTGTCTTTGCGAGCCTCCTCGCGACCGTCGCGGGTGAGCGAGAGCCCGGCGATGGGCACGAGCACAAGTTCCCCCCGCAAGAGTTCGCTGCCCGGCTTGCGGTTGTTGAATGCGTCGAGCTCCCAAGCCTTGTTGGCGTTGAACGCGTAGCGCTGGGCAATCTTGGCCATGGTTGCGCCTTCGCCCGCAAGGTGGGCCACCACCGCGGGGATCTCCACGGTCTGCCCGTCGGAGGGCGGCACCCACGACACGCCGCCGTTGAGCTGCGCCAAGGTCTCCGCGCGGGTGCGCTCGCCCAAGAAGCGCTCAGCCAAATCGGCCCAGGTCTCGCCGGGCACGACGCGGTGGTACACGGGCGCGGGCACCACGAGCCGCATGCCCGGCGCGATGGCGCCGCCGCCGGGGACGTCGAGTCCGTTGGCCGCAGCGAGCACCGACTCGTAACGCGAATCGCCATAAACGCGCAACGAGACCTGCGCCAGCGTCTCGCCCTTGGCCACCAGATGCGTGTAGCCATGCGCCTCGTGGCTCGAAAGCGCACAGGCCAGCGCGGCCACGGCAAACAGCACGCGGAACTTCGACTTCATGGGGCCCCCGCTTCGCCGGTGCTGGACGCGACGACCTTGGGCATGGCGGCCCGCACATCGAGCGTCACGTCGAGCGCGATGACCTCGCCGGGTTGCACGAGTAAATCACGACGCTCTTCGGTGGCGTTGGGGTGCCGTAGGGAGACCCAATGTTTGCCCGGAGACAGCGGAATGGGGTGCGCAAACGGCGTCGTTTCGACGTGTTCGCCGTCGATCCACACCTCGGCCCATGGCGTGGCGGTCACACGCAGCGCCGCGGCCTGTTTGGGCACCAGGGGCAGGCCATCGGCCACCCGGGGCTGCACGTCGGCGCGCGGCGGACGTTCGAGCGCCGCGACGCCAGAAAACAGCGAGCCCAGCAGCAAAAATCCTCCGAGGGTGGTGATCTCGCGACGTCGCGCCACGCGCGGGTCGGCGATGGGCACCGATGCCGTGCGACCGAGTGCGGGCCCGGTGCTCTCGGACAACAGTCGACGCAAGGACCGCGAGCGCTCGTCCACGGAGACGCCGACGGAGAACGCCAAGAGCTCGCGCCGCACCTCGGCGGCGAGTTCGTAGCGATCGCTGGGCGCGCGCTCGAGCAGCTTCATGACGATCTGCTCGAGGCTGCGCGGCAGCTCTGGCGCGCGTTGCCGAAGCGGCACGGGTGCCTCGCGGGTGCCCAACGCCCGAGGGCCGCCAACACGCTTGTCGACCGGCAGCGCCCCAGCCAGCAGCTGATAGAGCACCACCCCCAGCGAGTACAGGTCCGATTGCGTCATGCTGGCTTCGCCCAGCACCTGCTCGGGCGCCATGTACGCCGGCGTGCCAAACGACTCGGCCTGCACGAGCTCACCGCGCTCGTCCATGGGCACCACGCCCTCGTCGCCCGGGCTCTTGATGCGCCGTGCGATGCCGAAGTCGATGAGCTTGATGGTGCCGTCTCGGCACAACAAGATGTTGTCGGGCTTGACGTCGCGGTGCACGAAACCCCGAGCGTGCACGTGCTCGAGGGCCGAAGCCACCTCGTAGGCAATGGAGCACGCCACGTCTGATCGCAGCACCTTTCGCTTGGCCATGAAGGCCTTGAGCGACGTGGCTTCGATCCACTCGAGCACCAGCGCGGGCACCGGCGTCACGAGCCGGTCGATGAGCAAAATCACGTTTGGGTGGGACAGCGCGGCGAGCGCGTCGGCTTCGCGGCCGATCTGCGCTGCCAACGACGACGACGGCGCCACGGTGTCTTTGAGCGCTTTGATGACCACCACGCGCCCGGTGGACTCTTGTACGGCCTTGTACAAGTTGCAGATGGCCCCGGAGGTGAAGGGCGCGGTGATGGTGTACCCGGAGAAGCGCGGTTCCATAGGAGTCAACGTCGGCCGAGCGCCGCGCCCAGCGGTGCAGCGTTAGCGCTCAATGAGGTTGTTGCCCGTCATGGCCTTGGGCACCGCAAGCCCCAGCAGCTTGAGCATGCTCACGGTCACGTCGCAGATGCGACCTCCCTGGGCAATGCGGGCGCCCTTGTCGGCGTCGTTGACGTACAGCAAGGGCACGGGGTTCGTGGTGTGCGCCGTGTGCGGCTGGCCGCTCTCGGGATCGATCATGAGCTCGCAGTTGCCGTGGTCGGCGGTGATGAGCACCGCACCGTTTTGCCGCAGGGCCGCATCGACCACGAGGCCGACGCTCTCGTCGACGCACTCTACGGCCGACACCGCAGCGCCCAGCACACCGGTGTGGCCCACCATGTCGGGGTTGGCAAAGTTGATGAGCACGAAGTCGAAGGACTTGCTGTCGATGGCGCGCACGGCGGCGTCGGCCACAGCGCGGGCGCTCATTTCGGGCTTGAGATCGTAGGTGGCCACGTCTTTGGGCGAGGCCACCATTTGGCGCTCCTCGCCCTTGAAGGGCTCTTCGCGACCGCCATTGAAGAAGTACGTAACGTGAGCGTACTTCTCGGTCTCGGCGCAGCGGAACTGCGTGAGCCCGGCGTCGGCGATGACCTCGGGGAAAATGTCTGCGTAGGTCTCTTTGGGGAACGCCACGGGCAAGTCGAGCGAGCGGTCGTAGGTGGTCATGCACGCGTAAGCGCGCAGCGGTCGGCCGTTGGCCCGGGCAAACCCGGTAAAGTCCGTGGTGGCGAGGGCCCGCGTAAGCTCCCGGGCGCGGTCGGGCCGGAAGTTGAAGTGGAGCCCCACGTCTTTGTCCGGGTCGATGCCACGGTAGTCGCCCACCACGAACGGCAGGACGAACTCGTCGGTCTTGCCGGCAGCGTAGCTGGCTTGCACGCCCGCGAGCGCCGTGTCCGCTTTGGGCGCATCGGCAACCACGATGGCTTTGTAGGCCGCTTCGACGCGCTCCCAGCGATTGTCGCGATCCATGGCGTAGAAGCGACCGGAGACGGTGCCGATGACGCCCTTGCCCGCAAGGCCCGCGGTGAGGGTCTCGAGGTACTTGGGGGCGCTGCCCGGCTGCACGTCGCGCCCGTCGAGAAATGCGTGCACCACACACGCAACACCGGCGGCGTGCGCCGAATCGATGATGGCGAGCAGGTGCGTCAGCAAGCTATGCACGCCGCCGTCGGACACCAAGCCGAACAAGTGCAGCCGCCCTTGGTTGCGCGAGGCCTGCGCGAGCAAGTCGCCGATGACGGCGTTTTTGCCCAAGGAGCCGTCGTGCACCGCGTTGTCGATGCGGGAGATGTCCATCATGGCGATGCGGCCGGCACCAAAGTTCAGATGCCCGACCTCGCTGTTGCCCATTTGCCCGGGCGGCAAGCCCACGTCGGGGCCGCTGGTGGAGATGAGCCCCGAGGGGTACTTGGCGTAGAGGGCCGACAGCCGCGGGGTCTTGGCCATGCGCACGGCGTTGGCGTCGGCTTCCGGACGTTCGCCAAAGCCATCGAGGATGACGAGAACCAGGGGGCGGGGGCGCGCGGGGATCATGCCCGTGATCTACACGAGGCGCCGTCAGGGCGCGAGAGGCGCGGGCATCTTGGAGCCGCGTTGGGTGACGGCGCAGCGGGCGAGTTCGTCGGCGCGCTCGTTGCCAGCGACCCCGGCGTGCCCGGGCACATATTGCAAGTGCAGTTCGCGCCCCTTCATGGCCAGTTTGAGCTGCGCGATGAGCTCTTGGTTGGCTTTGGCCTTCCAGCCTTTGGACAGCACGCCGATGGCGTATTGGCTGTCGGTGCGCACGGTGAGCGCGGCGTCTTTGGGCACAATCTCGAGCGCCCGCAAGATGGCCGTGAGCTCCGCCACGTTGTTGGTGGCGGTGCCCAGGTATTCGTAGCCGTCGACGGCCGTGCCCGAAGGCGTTCGAATGTGCACCCCAAGCCCAGCGGGCCCGGGATTGCCAGAGCAGGCGCCGTCTGCGTACACAACGTAGCCGCCAACCGGGTCGGGCGCCGACGCTGCGGCCTTCTTGGCGGCGGCTTTCGCCGCTTCTTTCGAAGGCGCGGCCTCGGCGGAACCGCAGGTCTCGTCCGGGAGCACCTCGCCGTCGACGAGCACCAGGTTGCCCTGCGCGGCCCGGTAGGCCCGCCCGTCGTTGGGCTTGTAACGCACTTCGACGCGGCCAGCCTCGGCCACAAAGGCGCCCGTCGCATCGACGCGCGCAAACACCACTTGGTCCCGCAGCCGGGCACGCGCCCAGGGCAAGGGAGCTACTTTCGCTTGCCGGCGGCAGGCTGCGCCTTGCCACCCGCGGGTTGGACCTTGGCAGCCCCCTTCTTGGGGGTCTCGCAGATCTCGGCGCAGCGCACCGTAGAAGCAGCGGGCCCCTGGGCCTTGGGCAACGAGCGCGGCACGCGGTCGTAGCAGCTGTAGTTCGGATCGTTGGTGTAGCCCGTGAAGTCGTGCCCTTCGTCGACCAGCTCGCCCTGGAAGTTGAACCGAAGATTGAGCGTGGGGGAGCTCTTGCGACGGTACCCGCTGGGGCCCGCGCAGGCGCGGAGTTGGTCCATGGTGGCGCCAAAGACACCGCGGAACCGCGCCTCGTCGGCTTCGGGCAGCGGCTGCTTCTGATAGCCCTCGGCGATGTAACACTTGAAGGCGCAGCCCTCGGGCAGGGGCGTGGCGGGCGCCGGCGCCTCGGCAACGGGCGCTGCGGGCTCCTCGCTCTTGGTTTCGCTCTTGGTTTCGCTCTTGGTCTCGGTCTTGGCCTCGACGGACGTTTCGGCGGTTTTGCTCTCGGTCTTGGGGGCCTCGACGTACCCCGTGGCCCCCATCTCGTTGGCCGAGGCGCTTCCGCGCACGGCCACGCGCGGGGTGCACGCAGCAAACAGGGTTAGCGGAAGGAGCAGCCCCAAAGTAACGACGCGGTCCATGACGCCCCTAGCGTACGGCATCTGACGGGCCGGGACGACTTTTCGGGGGGTCCGAAGTGCCCTTTGGGCCTGTCCTGCGGCCGTCATTGGCGGTAGATACTGGCCCCCACATGGGGACCATCTTCCGACCCGGACTAATGAAGGGCCACGTCGCCATTGTGACCGGCGGCGGCAGCGGCATCGGCTTGGCCACGGCGCACGCCTTGGGCGAGCTGGGGGCGCGCATCGCCATCTGCGGGCGCAAGGCCGATAGGCTCGATGCCGCCAAGGCCGAGCTCACCGCCCGAGGCATCGAGGTCTTTGCCGCCACCTGCGACATTCGCGAACCCGACGCCATCGCCGGTTTTGTCGACGCCGCGCACGAGAGCCTTGGCCCGGCCAGCGTGCTCATCAACAACGCGGGTGGCCAGTTCCCCACCACCGCCGAGACGGTGAGCCCCCGCGGCTGGGAGGCGGTCATCCGCAACAACCTCAACGGCACGTTTTTCATGACGCAGGCCGTGGCCACCAAACACATGATCCCCAACAAGCGGGGCCGCGTGGTCAACGTCATCGCCAACGTGGCCCGGGGCTTCCCCGGCATGGTGCACACCGGCGCCGCGCGCGCGGGGGTCGAGAACATGACCAAGACGCTCGCGGTAGAGTGGGCCCAACACGACGTGCAGGTCACGGCCGTCGCACCGGGCATCATCCGCTCCACCGGTGTCGATCAGTACCCCGTAGAGCTGGTGGAGATGAGCCGGCAGCGCACCCCCATGAAACGCCTGGGCACCATCGACGAGGTGGCCCAGCTCATCGTGTACTTGGCCAGCGACGCGGCGAGCTTTGTCACCGGTGTCACCTGGTACATCGACGGCGGCGCGCACCTTTGGGGCGACAACTGGATCATCCCCGAGCGCACCGAAGTACCGGCACCGGAGTTGGTGCTTGGGCTTGCCTCGAGGTAACCGTGTCCGCCGAGTCACCTCCGCCCCCCGACCAGGCCTCACCGCCCGGGCCAGACGAAGCCCCCGAAGGCCTCCCCCAAGGGGACGCCGAGGCCCTGCCCGTGTCTGGCCCCGCTCCTTCGTCCGAGGCCCCGGCATCACATGATGCCGTGCAGGGCGCACCGGCGCCTGTGGCAGCCGTGGCCGCGCCCGGGTCTGTGCCCGAGGCGCCCATGGCCCCGCAAGCGCCCGAAGAGCCCGCCAAGCCGTTCATCATCACCGCGCGACAGTGGCTGCGTGACTACTTCTTCTCCGAAGAGATCAACTTCTCCATCGCGCTCGTGCCCATGTGCTTCTTGTCGATGTTGCTGTTCACGCGACATCCGCTCAAGACCAACTTCATCTTCGACGAGCAAGAAGCGTTGCTCGCCAACCCCTACGTCCGCAGCATCGCCGACGCAAAACCCAAGTTTCGCTGGGTCGATGCCTTCTTTCGGGACTTCTGGGGTCTTCCACCCGATCGCAGCATTGGCTCGTACCGCCCCATCCCCGACCTGGTGTGGCGCGCCCTGTGGGGCCTGGGCGCCCGGGATCAGACGCCGTTTTTGCACCACTGGGTCAACGTGTTGTTCCACGGCATCAATGGCGCGCTCATGGCTGTGCTGGCCATGCGCATCACCAAAGATCGCACCACCGCGTGGCTGGCCGGGGCTGCGTTCACCAGCGCCGGCGTGCTCACCGAGGCCGTCAGCGGTGTGGTTGGCCTGTCCGACGTACTGGGCGGCATGGGTGCGCTGTTTGCGCTCTTGGCGCTGACGCTCCCCAAGAAATGGATGCCGCTCGGCGTGTTCGCCGGCACGCTCTTTGGGCTCTACTCCAAAGAGAGCGCTCTTTGCTGCGTGCCATTGGTTCCGGTGTTTGCGCTCGCCACGGCAGACGCATTGCACACCGGGCGCCCGCAGCGCTTTCAGCGTGCAGCGCTGTCGTTGGTGGCCGCCGGCGCCGCGTTTGTGTTGTACGTCGAGCTGCGCCGCCGCATGTTCCCGGCGCCCCTGCCCGCCGAGCTGTCTGTCGAGGCGCTCGCCGGCAAGCCCAAGTCCGCACGCATCTTCGGCGGCATCTTGCGCTGGTACGCGCAACCGTCGCTGCCCAAAGACCCGCTCAACAACCCGTTGGTTGGCTCCGATGCGCCCATCCGTGTGGCCGGTGCCCTGCGCGTGTACGTGCGCGGCCTATGGCAGGTGGTGTGCCCGTGGACTCTGTCTGGCGACTACTCGGCCCCGCAAGAGCCACGCCCCTCCAGCATCTGGGAGCCCGAAGGGGTCATAGGCGGCCTGTTCATGCTCATTCCCATCGTGACGGCGCCGTTCCTTTTGTTTGCAGGGTACAGGCACCACAAGCGCCTGGCGCTGGCACCGGGCCAGCCCCTGACGGCGCAGACCCTCGACGTGCGCCCCATCGTGGCCGCGGCCATGGTGTGGGTGGTCGTGTCGTACTTTCCGGTGTCCAACATCCCGGTGTTGCTCCCGACGGTGCGCGCCGAGCGCTTCTGGTACTTCCCCGCGGTGGGCACGAGCTTTCTCGTGGCCTTCTCGCTGAAGGCCCTGCTCGACGAGTGGCGCGGTGGCCGGCGCTTGCGCATCGCCTCGCTCGCCATCGTTACGCTGTTCTTCGTGCAGCAGGGCATTGGCGCGCGCAAACACGCCAATGACTACACCGACGACTTGGCCTTCTGGGACGCCACGCGCAAGGCCGTGCCCCGCAGCGCCAAGGCGCACCTGAACTACTCCGTCATGAAGGGCGCCCGGGGTGATCTCGAAGCGCGCCTTGCGGCCAACCGCGTTGCCCTCGAGCTCGCGCCGCAGTGGCCCATGGCCAGCATCTACCTGGGCGACACCCTGTGCCGCTTGCATCGCGCCCCCGAGTCCATCGAGCACTACAAGCGCGGCTTCGCCCTGGGCCCCAACGACGTCAATTTGATTGCCCTGGGGCTTCAGTGCCTGTGGGACGAAAACCAGATCAAGCCCGGCTCCGACACCAATGTGCGCAAGGAGCTCGAGACCTTGGGCGAGCAGCACATCGGCAGCTGGCTCGACTGGCTCATGAAAGACATCATCGCCAACGGCGAGACCAACAACGGAGTGGACCCAAAACATCGACCCCGCGGCTACAACGAGGGTCCCAAAGACTGACGCCCGCGCGGCCTAGGCTGGCGAACGTCTTCGAGTCCCGCCGGCGCACCGTGAGGGCGCACCGTGTGGGCACAACGTGCGGCGCGAACGGCGCATCATAATCGTATGGCGCAATATTCAACCCGGGTGGTGTCCGATTGGTCCGTCGAGCGGGCCTTTGCGTTCATGGCAGATGCACGCAACTTCACCGCCTGGGATCCTGGCGTTCGACAATCCGAGCTGGTGCAGGGCCAGGCGGGTGCGCTGGGCGCTCGGTACAAGGTCACGCTGTCGAACCTGGCCCGCACGGTGCTCACCTACGAGATCACCACGTGCGAAGCGCCCAGGCTCGTGGTGCTCGAGGCCAAGACCGCCACGCTGCACTCGCTCGACACGGTGCGTGTGGAGCCCGGGGCCAACAACGTTGGTTCCGTGATCGTCTACGAAGCACAGCTCGACCTTCGGGGGCCGCTCCGGCTGTTCGACCGCGGGTTGCAAAACATGTTCAACCGCTTGGGCGATCGAGCGGCGTTGGGCCTCGCGCGCCACCTCGGCGTGCCCAAGGTCGCGGCATGAGCATCTTCACCCGGGGCATCGATGCGGCGCTCGAAGCGTCGGTGGCGCTCAGCTTCACCAGCGTGGGCCCGGCACTGCGGCAGCGCATGTGGCACTGGAGCCAAGCGCCCGAAGGCGCGCTCCGCGGCAAGAACGTCGTCATCACCGGGGCCACGTCGGGCCTGGGCCTGGCCGCGGCGCGACGCCTGTGCGCGTTGGGTGCCAGGCTCGTCATCGTGGCCCGCAACGCAAGCAAGACCGAGAGCGTTGTCGAGGCGCTGCGCTCGCAGGTTCCCACGGCGCAGATCTCGTCGGTGCAGGCCGACATGGGCGAGCTTGCCGACGTACGCCGGGCGTCCAAAGAGATTGCCGATGCGCTGGGCACGGTGCACGTGCTCATCCACAACGCGGGCGCCCTCGACGACACCTACGGCCGTACCGGCGACGGCATCGAGCGCACCGTCGCGAGCCACGTGGTGGGGCCGTACCTCATGACCGAGCTCCTGCGGCCCGCCCTTGCGCAGGCGCAAGGCGCCAAGGTGATCTGGGTCTCGTCGGGCGGCATGTACGCCGAGCCACTGCGCGTCGACGCACTCGAGATGGACTCCGGCAACTACGACGGCGTCGTGGCCTATGCCCGCGCCAAGCGCGCGCAGGTCACCCTCACGCAGATCATGGCCGAAGACCTGCGCGCCCAAGGCATCGAGGTTCACGCCATGCATCCAGGCTGGGTCGACACCCCCGGCGTCGAGCGCTCGCTCCCCAGGTTCTACGCCATGCTCAAGCCCGTCCTGCGCGACGTCGACAGCGGCGCAGACACCATCGTGTTCCTTGCCGCCGACGAAAGCAGCAAAGAGCACTCCGGCGCCTTCTGGCTCGACCGCGCCCCCCGACGCGCACACTGGCTACGCAAAACCGCCCGCGCCGAGACCCCGCGGGAGCAAGAGCGTCTCGTCGCGTGGCTGCGGGCCCGTGCGGGCATGGGCGGCGCGCGGGTTACTTCGTAAAGCGCGCGGCGTACGTCTGGCGTTCCGTGAGCAGCGGGTCTGCCTCGCGGTTGCCTAGGCTCGGGCAGGCGTGTCACCCCGCGGCATCTCGAGCAACGCACGTCTGCGTGGTCCCGGGCCCCAGCACCGCAGCTTTTGTTTCGGAGGCCCTTTTTCCCGTTCAGCTGAAGACCAAGCCCGGCACGACGCAGACGAGCGTCCCCGAGATCGAGACTTCGTCTACCGACAGGCGGTAACCGCCGCAGGCTCCGGCTGCATGGTGGCCCTCAAGGCCGAGCGATTCATCGCTGCTGGCGGATCACACTGAATACTCCCGCACCGAAGCGCCTCGTTGTGGTGCTCGCCCGCGCCCCGAACCCGCTCCCGTTGACCGGGGCGCGTTCGGGGCTCACTTGGGAGGGCAAGCTAAGCCTCGCGCACAACAGCACTGAGGTCTACTTGCAGCAGAGCTCGCCGGTCCACTTGCCCTTGGCCGTATACGTGCACTCGTAGCTCGACCCGCTGACACAGTTGAGAGCGTCGGGCACACAGCAGAGCTCGCCGGTCCACTTGCCCTTGGCCGTATACGTGCACTCGTAGCTCGATCCGCTGACGCACTGGAGCGCGTTGTCGACGCAGCACAGCGATCCGGTCCATTTGCCCTTGGCCGTATACGTGCACTCGTAGCTTGTGCCTTCTACGCAGTTCTGCTGGGAACTCGAGCCAGACGAGGACGAGGACGATGAAGAAGACGAAGAGGACGATGAGGAAGACGATGGCGGCTTCGTGTCCGGACCCGAGGACGGCTGGCTCGGCGGGGTTCCGACGCTCCCGCTCCAGCCTCCGTGCTTGAACGTTTGGCAGGCCGTTTCACAATGCCCTGAAGGCGGCAGACACTTGTTCTGGGTGCAGCTTCGGCTGTTGACCAGCGCCCCGTCGTTGCAGCGGCAATAGTCGTACGAGCAGTCATCAGAGCCTGTGCAGGCTTTGGTAGACGGGCCACTCGAGCTTGGACCGCCTGCAGCTGTGGGCTCGCTGCCGGTAGAGCCGCCGCTCGACGATGAACCGTCCACAGTGCCAGCGGTGCACGCAGAGAGTGTGAGCCCAACGACCGCCGCTTGATAGAAACGCTTTGCGAGATGCATGGCGGCGGCCGCGAGCAAGGCGTGTGCCGGGCTACCATGATGGATTCGGTCGACGGAGCGAGCTCCATCGTTCGCTTCTGTGAACGCAACACAAGGTGGGCCTGTGAACGACTGTCCACTCCGTGGGGCATACTCGGGCACCCCGGCGCCGGATCGCCCGGCCTTGCGGCTAACCGTTCGACAATGAAGCAAACAACTCGTACAAAAGGGCCACGTTTAGCCACGGACCGGGCACGGGCACGCTTGCGGGCCAAGAAACATAGGCAGCCGCACCCTAGCTCATGGACGACGCGGGGAAGGCGCGGGTGCGTTCGCGGAGCATGGACTCGATGGCCGACGGTGAGAGCGGCTCGTCGCCAAGCTGCACGTAGCGGGCGACCAGCCAGTCGTAGCGCTTGAGCATCAGGAAGAACCACACCGCGAAGAAATCCACGCCGCGAAAGACGATGGCGCCCTCGGAGGCGTACGTCGCGCGCTTTTCGGTGAACTCCACCGGCATGTCTGTCCAGTGCTGCGTGCGCTTGAGGTGATGGCCGATGTGGTAGCCATCGTTGAAGCACCGGCGGTTGTAGCCCGAGTCGATGCAGGTGATGCTGTTCTTGTAGTTGTTGTCGGGGGCGCTCGCGCACACAAAGGCGTGCTGGGCCCAGTTGCCCGCCATCATGGCAAAGCGGGCGATGACCAGCGGCAACACAAAGATCGTGAGCCCGGCGCGCCAGTTGAACGCCATGAGCGCGCCGGCAGCCATGACGAACGAGAGCTCGCCCACGATGGTGCGGCGCATCAGCGCCCAGCGCTTGCGCTTGGCAAAGTACATGACGAGCTCGAAGAGCCCGATGAACATGAACTTGCCAAAGTAGATCATGAAGTGCGCGAAGCTGTCGCGCTGGTAAGGCATGGTGGTGCTGAGATCGTCACGAAGGTTGTCTTCGTGATGATGCATGCCGACGTGATGGGCGTTGTATGTCTCTGGCGTCTCGCCAAAGAACGGGCCCAAGAGCCAGGGGATCACGTAGTTGAGCGCGGCGTACTCTTTCTTGTAGAGCCGTCGGTGGCTGGTGTTGTGCAGCATCAGCACGTACGGGCCCAAAAAGAACCCGAAGGTGGCCAGGTACACAACCGCCAGCCACCACCGAAAGTGCCCCGGCCACGCCAAGTACACCGCGAAGGACCACATGATGACGGCCAGCTTGATGGTGAGCGTGACGAAGGGCAGGTCTCGCGGATCGTTGATGAGCCGAAACGCAAAGCGCGCAAACGGGCCCGGCGCTTCGAGCGGAACGTAGACGGGATCCTTGCCAACCACGCCGGGCACCATAGTCCGATCGCCGGCCGGGACCTGCCTTCTTTTTAGGGGATGCAGGCGGCCAGGCTGCCGCTTTCGGTCTCGTACCCCACGGAGTCCTTGTAGTACGCGCTCTTGAAGTCCGTGCCCCAGCACTCGGCGATGTCGACCTGGGCGATGGTTGCGGGCAAATCCGCGCCCTTGAGCACCGCGTCGCTGCGCCCGGCCCCCGAGGCAATCCAGCGGCTCGTCAGGGTCACGTCTTCGAGCGTGCCATTTTTGGGCTCGCTGACGTCGGTTTTGGCGGCAAACGTGAGCGAGCCTGCGCCGTCGGGTTTGTGCCGCACGGTCAGGTTCCAGGCGCCCTCGGCCGCAGACTCCACCACCTCGGCGGTGAGCACGCGGTCCAGCGCTGCGTTGTCGAGGCTGCGCAGGTCGAACGTCACCTTCACGGAGCCTGCGTCTTTGTGGCTGCTGTCGAGCGCAGCCAACGCGTCGTTGTCGAACTGGAACCAGCCCTCGCGATGTTTGGGGTGGGTCTTGCCGTAGCCGTGACCCACGATGACTTTCTTGTACGCAGCTTCGCTGGTGTCGGCTTTGGGGCGCCCCTCGAGACGGTAGTCGTATTCGCGGTCGGCAACCTCGTCGACGACGAAGCGATACACCACGGGCTCGAGGGCGCTGCTGGCCCCGGGGCCCCAGGTGGCGCGCTTGGCCTCTACCGTGGTGGGCGTGGTGTCGGCGATGGCGAGCACCAGACCGAGCACGGCGGCGGACCCCAAGTCGACGCCGCGGGATAGATCACGCGTGAGCGTGTAGTAGCGCGCCTGGCCCGAGGCCGGGTTGCCAAGGAACTTGAGGCCCGCAGACTTGGACGCCACCTGTCCGCCTTGGTCTGCGCCCGGCAACGCAAGCGACACGGAGCCCTTGTCGGGAAGGGCTTCTTTGAAGCGGGCGCTTTCGCTCGTGGACTCACTTTGCACCGTGCATCCGGCAACGAGGAGCGCAACAGCGACGAACGAGGTGGCTTTTCGCATTTTGGGTAAACCTCCCGAAAGAATGACAAATTCGTAAACCAAGCACCAGACCGTGGAGCGGCGGCGCCCCGGGCGAAGCAGGCCTTGTGCCCAAACGAGACGCGCTGATTTTCTGCGATTTTTCCGTACTTTCGGCTTCTCACGGCCTGGCCACCCGGCGGGTGTGAACCCAGGGTCACATCTACTGTGCGCACGGCGTGCTACGGAATCGGGCACATGAACCGCACGCTGTACATCGGCAACAAGAACTTGTCGTCATGGTCGTTGCGCCCTTGGTTGTTGATGCGACAGGCCCAGGTTCCCTTCACCGAGAAGGTCATGTTGTTCGAGGACCCGTCGTTTCGCGCGCGCATCGCCGAGCTGTCGCCCAACAAACGCGTGCCGCTGCTGGTCGACGGTGACGTCAAAGTCTGGGAGTCCTTGGCCATCTGCGAACACATCGCCGAGCGCTTTCCCGAGGCGCAGCTATGGCCAAGCGACGCCGGCCAGCGCGCCCACGCCCGGGCCCTGGCCAGCGAGATGCACGCGGGCTTCGCGGGCCTCCGGCGCGATCTCTCCATGGACGTGATGGGCCGGTACCCCGCCAAACCCCGGGCCCACGACACCGAGCGCGACATCGCGCGGGTGCTCGAGATCTGGAGCCATTCGTATTCTCATGCCGCGGGACCATTTTTGTTCGGCAGCTTCGGCATCGTCGACGCCATGTTTGCACCGGTGGCGTTTCGCTTCCGGGGGTATGGCGTGGCGCCCACCGGCCGGGCCCAGGCCTACATGGCCGCGTTGCTCGCGCTGCCGGCCATGCGCGAATGGGAGCAAGGCGCCGAGCGCGAGGTCCAAGCGCACGAGACCGTGCGCAAGATAGACGCAGCTCTCCCCCACCCTGGCAGCGCCGAGCACGTGTTCGCCGTCATCTTTTCGTCCAAACTTCGGCCGGGGCCAGAGTTGCAACGCGAATACGCGCAGGTCGCCCAAGCCATGGACGCCCTGGCCAAAACGCAGCCAGGATACCTGGGCATGGAGAGCGCTCGCGGCGCCGACGGCCTGGGCATCACGGTTTCGTATTGGTCTTCCATGGAAGCCATCGCCGCCTGGAAACAGCACCCGGAGCATCGTGCAGCGCAGGCGCGAGGCAACAGCGAGTTCTACGCTTCGTACGACGTACGCATCTGCCCCGTCGAACGCGGGTACAGGTTTGCGCAAAAGGAGGTCTCATGAACGCACCGGCCCTCGAGGTCCTGTTCGACAGCGGCAGCGCGAGCGAGCGCGCCATGCCCAACGCGCTGGTCGATCGCTACGGCAAGCTGCGCCTGGGGCGCCCCTGCATCATGGGCAACATGGTCGCGTCCGTCGATGGCGTGGTCTCGCTGCCCAACGCCGGCGAGTCCGGCGCCGTGGTCAGCGGCAACAGCGAGCCCGATCGCTTCGTGATGGGGCTCTTGCGCGCACACGCCGATGCCGTGCTCGTGGGTGCGGGCACCCTGCGCGCGGCAGCCGGCGACGAATGGACGCCGGAGCACGCACACCCCGCTTCCCGCGCCGACTTCGCCGAACTTCGGGCTCGCTTTGGCCTCACCGTGCGACCGCGGTTGGTCGTCGTCACGGCCAGTGGCGATCTTGGCGCCTCCGAAGACGACGCCGAACGCAAGAGCGCACTCTGCATCACCACCCAAGAGGGCGCCGAGCGCCTGCGGGCCCGGGGCATCGAACATCTGGTGGTGCCCGGCGACGGCACGCAGGTGGCCATGGCCCCGGCCCTGCGGGCCTTGCGTGAGCGTGGCATGAGCGTTGTCTTGTGCGAAGGCGGGCCCAGTCTGCTCGGGCAGCTCATCGACAACTCCCTGCTGGACGAGCTGTTCCTCACCCTGTCGCCGCGCTTGTTCGGGCGCTGGGCCACCGATGGCCGCATGGGGCTCACCCATGGCGCAGACCTGAACGGACGAGCGCTAGAGCTCAAGTCCGTGCGCCGCGCCGGCTCCCAGTTGTTTCTGAGGTACGGGGCCGCCTGATCGCCCCGCACGAATGTGCTAGGACCCGAGGCCAATACGCCATGAGCATTCGCATCCACCCCACCGCCACAGTCTCCGACAAAGCCGTCATCGGCGAAGGTTCGCAAATCTGGCTTCACTGCCAGGTGCGAGAAGACGTGGTCTTGGGCAAGAACTGCATCATCGGCAAAGACGTCTACATCGATTTTGGCGTGCGCCTGGGCGACAACGTCAAGGTGCAAAACGGCGTGTCCATCTTCCACGGCGTCACCATCGAAGACGGCGTGTTCGTGGGCCCCAACGCCTGCTTCACCAACGACAAGGTGCCCCGCGCGGTGAACCCCGACGGCAGCCCCAAGGGTGCCACCGATTGGGAAGTCTCTCCCATCGTCGTGCGCAAAGGCGCGGCCATTGGCGCCAACGCCACGCTCGTGTGTGGCATCGAGATCGGCGCCTGGGCCATGGTCGGCTCTGGTGCCGTCGTCACCAAGAGTGTTCCGGCGCACGCGCTGGTGGTTGGCAACCCCGCCCGGGTGCTTGGGCACGTGTGCGCCTGTGGCAAGCGCGTCACCTTCCAGGGCCCCACGGTCACCTGCCCTTGCGGCATCACCCTCGAAAAAGATGGCGCCGGCGCGCGCATCAAGGCCTAACCGCATGAACATCCGATTGGGTGCGCCCTCCATCGAACAAGACGACATCGATGCCATCGCACAGGTGCTGCGCACGGGCTTCTTGGTGCAAGGCAAGCAGGTCGCCGAGTTCGAGACGGCGTTGCTTGGCTATACCGGCACGGCGCACGCCGTGTGCATGACCAACTGCACCGCGGCGCTACAGCTTGCGTTGCTGGCCAAAGACGTGCGGCCCGGCGACATCGTTCTGGTGCCCGCGTACTCGTGGCTGTCCACGGCCAACGTGGTCGAGCTTTGCGGCGCGCAGCCGGTATTCGTCGACATCGACGCGCGCACCTTCAACATGGCCCCGGAGGCGCTCGACGCCACACTGACCCGGCTGTTCGCCACCGCCGAGACCCGCGGCCGCGTACGCGGCATCTTGCCCGTGCACACCTTTGGGCAAACGGCCGACATGCAGAGCCTATCGGCGCTGGCCAAAGCCCGCGGGCTCTTCGTCATCGAAGACGCCGCGTGTGCCTTGGGCGCCAAGCACCACGGCAAGTTCGCCGGACAGCTCGGCGATCTGGGTTGCTTCAGCTTCCACCCGCGCAAGGCCATCACCACCGGCGAGGGCGGCTTCGTCTCCACGGATAACGTCGAGGCGGCCAACCACATGCGTTCGCTGCGTAACCACGGGCTCGACCCCACAGCCCCATCGCCGGACTTCATTCGCCCAGGCTTCAACGTGCGCATGACCGAGTTCCAAGCGGCCTTCGGCAAGACCCAACTGCAAAAGTTTCCCCGCATCTTGGCGTCGCGCAAGGTGCAGGCCGAGCGGTACCAAACGTTGCTCGCCGGCACCGGCATCGCGCCGCCCTTCGTGGCCCCGGGCAACGAGCACGTCTTCCAGTCCTACGTCACCCTGGTCCCGCCCAAGGTGCGCGAGCGCCGCGACGCCATCATCAAGCAGGTCCGCGAGGCCGGCGTCGAGGTCACCATCGGCACCTGGCACATGCCGCTCACCACGTATTTCCGTACCCGCTACGGCTACAAGGCCGGCGACTTCCCGGTGGCCGACGACGTGTTCGCGCGGGCCATGTCGCTGCCCATGCACGAGCAGGTCACCGAGGCCGACCAGGCGCAGGTGGCCAAGGTGGTTTCCGCCGCCGTTGCAGCTGCCTGAGCATTCATTCATGCGCAAATTTCGCGGGGTTTTGGCTCCATAAGTGCCGGGCAAGGCACTTTGGGCTGTGCTAGAAACCCGTGTCATGAACGTCCCCTTCATCGATCTCTCCAGGCTCACCAAGGAGTTCCGCGACGACGTCCTGCGCGGCTGGTCCGAGTGCTACGACAAGAGCGAGTTCGTAGGGGGCCCGCGCGTCGCCACGCTCGAAGGCAAGCTCAGCAAAGAGCTCGGCGTGGCGCACACCATTGCGTGCGCCAACGGCACCGACGCCCTCATCATCGGCCTGCAGGCCATCGGCGTGCGCGCCGGCATGAAGGTCGCGCTGCCCAACCTCACCTTCTGGGCCACCTACGAGGCCATTGCCCTCTTGGGCGCTACACCGGTGCTGGTCGACATCGACCCGACAGATCTGCAGATGAGCTTCCCGGCCTTCGTCAAAGCCCACGAAGAGCACAAGTTCACCCACGGCATCTTGGTGCACCTGTACGGCTGGGCCTCGGCGCAACTTGCCGAGTTCCGCGCCTACTGCACCAAGCACAACATTGGCCTGCTCGAAGACGGCGCGCAGTGTTTTGGCGTGCAGGTAGCAGGCAAGCCCGTGCTCTCCGGCGCGCTCGTGGGCACCACGTCGTTCTACCCCGCCAAGGTCATCGGCGGCGCCATGGACGGCGGCGCCATCTTCGCCTCGACCAAAGAGCAAGAGACCATGATCCGGTCACTGTGCAACCACGGCCGCTCCACGCACTACTCCTACGCCCACGTGGGGTGGAACTCGCGCATGGGCGGCGTGCAGGCCACATTCCTCAACGCCGTGGTCGACCGCGCCAGCGCCATCGTCGAGAACCGTCGCAAGGCCGCCGAGCACTACCGGGCGCGGCTCGCGGGCTCGTCCAAGGTCAAGGTGTACGGCCCCCCGGCGGGCGTCAGCGAGAACGGCTACCTCAACGTGATCACGGTGCCCGGACGCAAAGGCCAAGACATCGTCGACGCGCTCAAGGCCAAGGGCATCGGCTCGGCCCGCACCTACCCCGAGACCATGGACCAGCAGCCGCCCGCGCAGGGCCAGGCCATCTTGGCGGGCGACTTGTCGAACTCTCGCGGCATGTGTGACTCCGTTGTGAACCTTCCGCTGTTCTACGGCATCACCACCGAAGAGTGCGACCGCGCGGTCAACGCGCTGATGGACATTCTGGGCTAACCCGCAGCACGCACAAGAGCACCACGGACATGAGCAAAGTACGCATCGCAATGGTCGGCATCGGGCGCATGGGTCGCAATCACCTCCGGGTGATCCGCGAGTGTGCGTCGCAGTTCGAGCTGGTGGCCGTGGTCGACGAGAAGGCCCCGCAGCCGGCAGACCTGGGCAACATCCCGTTCCTGCGGCAGGTGTCGGACTTGCAGAAGCTCGACTTCGAGGCCGCGGTCATCGCCACCACCACGGCCACGCACTTTGCCGTTGCGTCGCAGCTCATCGAGATGGGCAAACACGTGCTCATCGAGAAGCCCATCGCCAGCACCTTCGACCAGGGCCAAAAGCTCGTCGGCCTTGCGCGCGACAAGGGCACCAAGCTCGCCGTTGGTCACGTCGAGCGCTTCAATCCCGCCGTGCGCAAGCTGCGCGAGGTCATCGCCGAGGGCTGGCTGGGCACGCCCATTCACTTCTCGTTCACCCGCGTGGGTGGCTACCCCGAGACCCTCATGCAGGGCAACAACGTGATCTTGGACTTGGCGGTCCACGACATCGACTTGCTGCGGAGCATGGTGGGTCGCTTGCGCCTGGAGAGCAGCATCTGCCACAGCACCTGGCGCGAAGGGGTCGACGACACCGCCGAGATCTTCTTGCGCGCGGCCGACAGCGGCGCCAGCGCCAGCGTGCACGTCAACTGGATCACGCCCACCAAGATCCGTGGCGTGCGCGTCACCGGCACCAAGGGCGTGTGTTTCGTCGACTACATCCTGCAGACCTGCGAGCTCGTGGGCGGCAGCCTGCTGCGGCAGCTCGAGCCGCAGTCCACGAGCTTCGAGGTCTTGCTCGAGCACTACCGCGCCGGCGACCGCATCGTGTTCGGAGTGCCCAAACAAGAGCCGTTGCGCGCGCAGCTGCTCCAGCTCCACAAGCTCATCCGTGACGGCGAGCAAGGCGAGCTCGCCAGCGGCCGCGACGCGCTGGCTGCAGTTCTGTTGGCCGAGCGCGCGTGCGCCCAAGGCACCGGAAAGCGCCCGGCGGCCCCCGCCGCCGCCGAGATGCTCGGCATCAACGACGAGTGGGTGTAGCTCCCGCCACCTCGGGCTCGCGGCTTCGCGGCGCGCTCTCTTTTGCGTTCAAGTTGGTGGTGGCCGTGGCGCTGCTCACCTGGCTTGCGCGTTCGGGCAGCTTGGATTTCGGCAAGCTACGGGTGCTGTTCGCCAACAAGACGCTGCTCGCAAGCTCCATCGGCGTCTGGCTACTGTCTGTGGGCGTGGTGTCGAGCTCGCGCTGGCGTTTGCTGCTGCGCTTGTCTGGGGTGCACTTGTCCTTCGGGCGGGCCTTCATGCTGCAGCTCACGGCGTTGTTCTTCAACGTGGTGATCCCGGGCAACGTGGGCGGCGACGTGATCAAGAGCGTGTATGTTGCACGCGAGTACCCCAACAACAACCGCGCCAGCATCTTCTTGGTGGTGTTCCTGGAGCGATTTCTGGGCATGGCGGGCTTGGCCTTCATGGCCGGCATCGCGGTGCTGCTCGCGCTGCCCAAGCTGTGGCCCATCCCCGAGGCGCGACCCTTGGTCACCACCATTGGGCTCTTGTGCCTTGGTTTCTTGGCCGGGCCGCCGCTCTTCGTGGTGTTTGTGCGCGCTTTTGGCGACAAGCTTCGTGCCCGGCTCACCGGCGCGTCGCGCATCACCCGCATGCTCGACCAGTTCTTGGAGGCTGCGCTGCTGGTGTCCGGCCGACCGGCCATCATGGTCGGCGCGCTGCTGATGAGCATGGCCAGCCACGGCGCTGCCATGGCCTACTTCACGTTGCTCACCAACACGCTCACGGGCCAGGCCACCAACTACGCCACCATCGCCACGGTGTACCCCATTGGCCTGTTGACACTGATTTTGCCCATCTCTCCCGGGGGCTTTGGCGTGGGGCACATGGCCTTCGATGGTCTGTTTCGCATGGTGGGGCTAAGTGGCGGCGCCACGGTGTTCAACGTGTTTCTGATCTCGCAGCTGTTCCCCAACCTGATGGGGGCCGTGCCCTACGTGCTCCTGCGCTCCCGCGGTGAGCTCCCCAAGAGCGACGAGACCTGAGCCCCAGTGTCTCGCCCGAGCGACGGGTTGATTGGCCCATCGTTCTTGGTGCTGGTTCAACGACAGGCCGCGCGATCCCCGGCCAACGCGCGATGACGCATCGCATGATTCGACCGCCCAGCGGCACCAAACCCGAGACACCAAATAAGGCGACAAACGGGAGAAGTTCGCTAAAGTTCCCGGTGGGAGAGGGAGTATGTCGCGCGACCGCGTACTGCTCGACGCGCTTTTCGGCGAGGTCGAGGCCGGCATTTGTGTTGTGGACGAGCGCAACCGCGTCTTGCGAGCGAACGCAACCTGGCAGGCCCTGGCGGGCCTTTCGGGGCAGCGCATCGAAGGGCGACACCTCTGGGAGCTCTTGCCCAACGTCCCTGATGCGTTGCGGGGTGCCGTCGACGAGGTCCGCGACGGTGCCGCGTCGACCTTCCCGCCGCTCATGCTCCGCCGCAACGGTCACACGGCCTGGCACCAAAGCCACGTGCGCCCGGTGCAGCTCGACAACGGCATGGGCCTGGTGCTCGTTTGCTCCAACGTCACAGGGCAGTCCGAAGCGGCCGAAGCGTTTCGCGTAAGTCAGGCACGGCTCAAGGGGTTACTCGACAGCATGACTGACGGCTGCATGCTGCTCGGCTTCGACCACCGCTACCTTTACGTCAACGATGCCGCGGCCCGCGCCGGCCGAAAGACCAAAGAAGAGCTTGTGGGTCGCACTGTGGGCGAGGTGTTTCCGGGGCTCGACACGAGCGAGACCTTTGCTCCCTACGCTCAATGCCTGGTGGACCGAGTGCCACGGGAGTTCGAACGGGAGCACACCTACGCCGATGGGACGACGGCGCACTTCGCGCTGCGTCTGCACCCCCACCCCGAAGGGCTGTTCATCCACAGCGTAGACGTCACCGAGCGTCGCGCAACCCACGACGCTCTGCGCAAAAGCGAGGCCTCTCTGCGCGAGGCCCAGCGCATCGCTTCGGTGGGTAGCTGGGAGGTCGACCTGCGTACCGGTCGGCGCCATTGGTCCGAAGAGATGTTCCGGATCTTCGGTCGAGATGCATCCATGGGCCCCCCCGCTCGCGACGAGCTCGCGCGTATCTGCGACGAACGCTCCATGGCCAGGCTCGCCGAAGCCATCCAGACCATGTCCGCGCGCGGGAGCGCGGTCACGCTGGAGCTGCACATCACGAGACCCGACGGAGTGAAGCGTTGGGTGGTGCTGCGCGGTGAAGCCATTGTCGACGCCCAACACCAAGTCACCGGCCTGCGCGGCACCGTGCAAGACGTCACCGAGCGACGCACCGCCGAAGACGACGCGCGCGCGCTACGTGACGAAGTTCATGCCATCGTGCAGGCTTCGCCGGTGCCCATCGTCGCCACCGACTTGCAGGGCAACGTCACGCTATGGAGCGCTGCGGCCACCCGCACCTTTGGCTGGACCCCCGACGAGGTCGTGGGGCGTCCCCTTCCCTTGGTGCCTGCCGACAAACAAGGCGAACTCGACCTCTTGCGATCGGATGCATCCAAGGGCGATGGCCTCCGCTCGTTTAGGACGGTGCAGGTCACCCGCGAGGGCCGCCGCGTGCCGGTGAGCCTTTCGACCTCTGCCTTGTGGGATCTCGACGGGAGCCCCGCAGGCATCGTCGCCGTCGTGGTCGACCTTAGCGAGCAAAGCGCCCTGCGCCACGCCTTGGCCGAGTCCGAGCAGCGCTTCGCCGCTACCTTCGAGGCGAGCCCCATTGCAAAGCTGCTCATTCGCATTGCCGATCGCAGCGTCGTCGAGACCAACCGGGCCTATATGCGCCTGTCGGGGCTCTCTCGTGCGCAGGTCGTAAGCAGCGACGTGCACTCGCTGGGCTTGGTGGCCGACCCCTCCGAGGCCGAGCGGTTCTGGGCCTTGGCCCTCGAACGCCCCAACTTCTCGGACCAACACGTTGGCTTCAAGACCGCCAGTGGCCAGCGGGGCGATGCGCTGGCTTCCGGCGAACAACTCTCGCTACACGGCGAAGAGTTTCTCTTGGTCGTCATTCAAGACATCACCGAACGCAAACGCGCCGAGCTGGCCCTCAAAGAGAGCGAGCTGCGGCTGCGGCAATTGGCCGAGAGCATCGACGCTGTCTTCTGGCTCATGGACGTCGAGAAACACAAGATCATCTACCTGAGCCCGGCGTACGAGCGCGTGTGGGGGCAAAGCGTCGAGGCCGTGTACGCGGACGCGCTGGCATGGACCAACGCGATTTTGGAGTGTGACCGCGAACGCGTGATGGAAGCCGCCCGTCGCAAGCTGCTGGCGGGGGTCTACGACGAGGAGTACCGAATCGTTCGCCCCGATGGCTCCATCCGCTGGGTGCGAGACCGCGCATTTCCTGTCCGCGACGGCGGCGGCTCCGTGGTGCTTCTGGCCGGATCTGCGCAAGACATCACCGATCGTCGCGAACTCGAGGCGCAGCTTCGACAGGCCCAAAAGATGGAGTCCTTTGGGCACCTGGCCAGCGGCGTGGCGCATGACTTCAACAACATGCTCACGGTCATTCAGGGCAACTGCCGAGCCCTTTCCGAGACCTGTCCCGAGGCCAGCGAGGTGCAAGAACTGCTCGGCGAGATGCAGGGCACCGTAGACCGCGCAGCGGCGCTCACGCGTCAGTTGCTGGCCTTCAGCCGCAAAGAAGGCGCCGAGGTCCAGGTGGTCGACCTTCGCAGCGTAGTCACCGGCGCGGAGACCATGCTGCGCCGCCTGTTGGGCGAGGACATGGTCTTGACCCTTGCCATGGACGCCGAGCCTCTGCCCGTGCGGGTGGACCCGGCCAGCTGGGTACAGGTGCTCATGAACCTCGCGGTCAACGCGAGGGATGCCATGACCGACAGAGGCGAGCTGCGCGTGGAGTGCAGTGGCCTAGACCTTTCCGAGGAGTTCGTTCGAGGGCGCCCCAACCTCAAAGAGGGTCCCCACGCCATGCTCAGCGTCACGGACACCGGCGGGGGCATTCCACCCGAGGTGCAGGCCCGACTCTTCGAACCGTTCTTCACCACGAAAGAGCAGGGCAAGGGCACGGGCATGGGGCTCTTCGTGACCCACGGCATCGTGACCCATAGCGGAGGGCACATCGAGCTTGTCAGCAACGTGGGCCAAGGCACCACGTTTCGCATCTACCTGCCGCTCAAGCGCCAGCCCATCAGCGAGCCCCAACCGGTGGCTCGGGTGGCAAGAGCAACAGGCGGCTCCGAGACCATCCTCGTGGTCGAAGACGAGGCAAGCATCCGCCGCATCACGGCGCGCACCCTGCGCAAAGAAGGCTACACCGTGCTCGAGGCCTGCGATGGCGTCGAAGCGCTTGAAGTCGTGCAAGGGCACGTTGGACCCATCCATCTGGTGCTCACGGACGTGGTCATGCCCCGCATGGACGGGCGAAAGCTGGCCGAGGCTCTCCACCAGCGCGACGCCAACATTGGTGTCGTGTACACAAGCGGCTACAACGACGACGCGGTGCTTCGGCATGGCATCGAACACGAGTTGGTTGCCTTCTTGCCCAAGCCCTACGATCTCGATGGCCTTCGGCGCAAAGTACGCGACGTGCTCGACGACGCCAGGTAGTGGCCAACGGCGCTAGGGGGTGTCACCAATTCCGGACCGAGGATTTCCGTGGAGTTGCGAGCAGCGCAAGGCGCAACGACGACGCCTACTGTTGCTAGGCGAGGAGGAGCAACGATGCGATGCGATGCAAATCCGCGGAAAGCCGACGGAAGGAATTGGGGACACCCCCTAGGCCGTTTGCGGGGGAATATCTGCCGGGGCAACCGCAGGCAAGTACACCTCGAAGGTGGCTCCAGCGCCCGGGGCACTTTGCACCAAGATCTCGCCACCCGCCTGGTGCACAAGGCCATACGCCGCAGACAGGCCAACGCCCCGTCCGCCGGACCGTGTCTTGGTGGAGAAGAACGGCTCGAAAACCCGCGACGCCGTCTCGGCATCCATGCCGACGCCCGTGTCGCGCACCACAATCAGTACGAAGGCTTCGCTGCGACCAAAGTAGCGAGCAGCACACGGTGCATCGGCGTCGACCCCCAAGGTACGGATGGTCACGGTGCCGCCCGAGGGCATGGCTTCGCGGGCGTTTGTGAGTAGATGCGTCAAGAGTTGCTCGAACTGCCCTGCGGCCATGGGCACGAGGCCCAGAGGCTCTGCGAGATCGAGTTCGAGACGAATGGCGTCGCCCAGCTCCGTGGCCAGGCGCGGCGAGAGGCTTTGCGCCACTTCGTTCGCGTTGCAAAGGTCTTTGACGCTCTCCCTCGAACGACAAAACTGTGTGAGCTGCCGGGTGAGCGCCTCGGCTTGGCGCGCCGCCGCAGCGAGTTCGAGCAAGTCCTGATGCAACGTCTGATTTCCCTCGGATGTCTCGAGGGCAAACGATGCGTGCATCAAGATCACCGTCAGCAGGTTGTCGAGATCGTGGGCGACACGACCGGACAAACGCCCTATGGCCTCCATCTTCTTTGCAGCGCTGAGCGTCTCGTCGATGCGCCGACGCTCGGTCATGTCGACAGCCATGACCAGGTAGCCACCTTGCGGCCGGGGTAGCGACACGCTGAGATGCAACGTCAGCGCTCGATGCGGAGCGGCAGCCGCAGACGCAAGGGCCATCTCCGCTGATACGGGCAGGGGGCTCCGCGCAGCCTCGCGCAAGAGTCCTTGGAATGCAGTCTGCTGCAATGGCGCAAAAAACGAATCGAATCGCTGGAGCACGAGTACATCTCGCTCGACACCAAGCAACCGAGTGGCCGCACGGTTGGCATCGACGATGGCGCCATCGTCGGACAGGAAGATGTACGCCACCGGCGCCGCGTCGAAGAGCTCTTTGTAGCGGGAGAGATCCTGTTCGCCATGCACGAACGAACGCGTGGCTGCGCTGGGATCCGGGCTCGCGTGCTGGCTCCCGCGTCGGTCGTGCGGAGTACCGATGGCGAGGTCGAAATTGTGCTCCGGGGCGCTTGGACGCTCGCGTCGCGTCCCTGCGTCAGCACTCTGTGGCCGCACCGAGGTCCCCATCGAACCACTTACCCCCGTAGAGATAACAATAACCGATGTTTCGTGTTGTGGCCGCAAGAGTACGCAGTGTGGGGAGCCACACGCAAAGATCAATGCGCTCTACACGCACACGTGCCCCATCGTGGCTACATGGCTCGGCGCAAGCAGCCCGGGCCATGTCTGGTCCCGGCTGCCGCGCCACGCTTCGGAGCCGCCGGCAAGCTGGCGAAAAACGCACAGCCCCTGGCGTCGTTCGATATTTCCTGAAGATCCATCCACTTACGATCTCCGCCGACGCCGATTTCGGCGCGCTGGGGTTCAATCGTGCGGCACACTTGGGACGACAGTGTCGGGGGCCTTCGATGACACGGGCAATGCCACAGTGGCTCTGCAGCAGATGGTTGTTATGCGCGCTCCTGTGGCTTGTGGGGTGTGCACAGACGCGCCCGGAGCGTGTGCCCGGCGAGACGGACCTGCCCATCGCGCGTGTCGAAATCGTCCCGGAACCCAACGGCGTCGCCGTGGACACGTCACCGCTGCTGCCGAAGTTGGGCTCCCGCCCGGCAACAGCGCTGTACACGGCGCGTCGCTACAACCCATTCCGGGTTGCCGAAGATCGCCGGCGACTCGAGAGCTACCTGCAAACTCTTGGGTACTTGGATGCAAGGGTCGAAGAGCCCAAGGTCGCCTTCGTGCTGGGGGCCGAAGAGCAGCAGCAGGTGGTCTTGTCGTTTCGTTACGCTGCGGGACCTCGCTATGCCCTCGGCTCCTTGGCCTACAAGGGGCTGCCCGCCGGCGTTTCCCTAGGCAGCTTCGAACGCGCTGCCGTTGGCGGGAGCTTTGATCTCGAAGCGCTACGCATCGCGCGCTACGACATGGCCACGCACCTTCAACGCTTGGGGTTTGGCCACGCCCAGGTCTACGTGCGGACGTATCTCGACCGAACGGCGCACGTCGCGCACGTGGTGTACCTCTGCGACGCTGGCCCACGAACGCGCGTTGGCACCATCCGGTTCGAAGGTCACAAGAAAGTCGCCGAGAGCGATCTGAGCGAGCGCCTTGGGCTGGCCCCCGGGACCCCTTTCGATCTGGATGCCAAAGAGCGCGCCGAGGCCGACCTTCGCGACACCGGAGCCTTCAACCAAGTCGTCATCGAGACCAGCGCCGACGTGGAACAGTACTTCGGCGACGTGCCCGACAGCGGCGGAAACATCCCGGACAGCCGCATCGACGACCAGGGGAATCTGCTGCCTCGGCAACTACCGGACACCATCGATCTGGTGGTCCACGTGGACGAGGCGCCGCGTACCCGCATAAAGCTTCGCGCCAGCGCCGAGCTGGACTCCACGCGATTCGACCTCGTGGCCGGAGCGGGAGCCGACTTCTTGAACGCCCTGGGCTCGCTCAAGCACTTGACCTTGCGCGGCAGGGCCGGCTTCGGCGTACTCGTGCAACCCACGGCACAAACGCCCCGAGGCCTCTACGGCGACGCGGAGCTTCGCTACACGCAGCCCGGGCTGCTCGGGCGCATCGGAGATGGGCGCGCAGCGGTGCGCTTCAGTGACGTGCTCTACCCGGGGTTCCATCTTCGGGAGCTCACCGCCGGACCGGGCCTCAGGAGCACCCTGGCCCGCGGCCTCTTCGTCGACCTCGATACATTCTTCCGCCTGGGCCAGCAGGTGGACTTCGGACCGTTTACCGCCGACGAGCGGGCGCGCTTTGCGCTTCCGGCCGACGACACGTACCGCGGCGCCGAGGCCCGCGCGGCTCTTGTCTGGGATGCACGCAACGATCCGGTCGAACCCACGGACGGGCACTTCCTTGCGCTGCGGGCCCTGGTAAGCCCCGTCGGCACCCAGCGTTATGGGCAAGTTGCACCCGAAGGCCGACTCTTTGTGCCCTTGGGCACGAGCTTCTCGCTGGCCACCCGCGCCGCGTACACGTTGACCTACGAAATCGGCAGTGACGGCGTTCCGCTCGGTCCGCGCACGTTTGGCGGTGGTGCCTTCGGCATGCGCGGTTTCGGTCGCGATCGGCTCTCTCCGGTCGTGTTTCGGTGCGCCTTCGCGCCGGGCGGCACCAGCGCCTGCGACGAGATCTTCGTGGGCGGGCTCAGCCTCGCAGAGGCTTCGTTGGAGCTTCGGTACCTTCCGCCGTTGCGGCAGGCTGGCATCACGTTCTTTACCGATGTGGGCGGCGCCGGACGCAGGAGCAACGCCTTCGAAGATGGCGTCAGCGTGGCCGCTGGTCTCGGCCCGCGCTTGCGGCTCTGGTACGTGCCGCTGTCGGTGGACATGAGCTACCGTTTTGTGGACCGAGGCCAGCTCACGGAGCGGGGTCTCTTCGTCTTCGCGCGTATCGGGGAGGCGTTCTGACATGAGCAAGGTCCAATCCCTTCGTCCCATCGTCCGCCGCGTGCTGCGCGTAGGTGCGGGGCTCGCGCTGTTTCTCGTGGCCGTTGTGGCCTTGGCGCTCGGCTTCCTTCACACCACTGCGGGCGAAAGCCGCCTGCGACAACGCATCGAGCAACGCTTGGGCGAACGGGTCACCACCAAGGCCCAGCTCCAAGGGCTCAGCTTCTCCCTCGCCCGAGGGCTCGTGCTTTCTGGCATCTCCATCCAAGGCAACGACGGACAAGACGCCATCGTGGTGGAGCGCGTGGCGGCAAACCTTCGCTGGGGAAAGACTTTCGGAGGCGTGCCAACGCTCGAACGGTTGGCGGTGCAGGGCGTCCGCGTCAACGTTGTTTCCAAGGCCGACGGAACCAACAACTTGACGGGCGTGTTCCGCGAGCGCAAGCCCATCGAGCACTTGGTGCTCGAGAAGCTCTCTGTCAGCGATGTGCACGTCACACTCCAGAAGCCCGACGGTACCCGCATCGAGGTAACCAACCTGAGCCTTGATGGTGACGCCGACGTCAAGCCCCCCGAGAAGACCTTCGAGGTGGGTTTGACGCTGGCGGTGCAGAAGCTCGTGGTGCAAAAGCCAGGTCTACGGCTCGAAGGCGAAACACTGGGCACGAAGCTGCGCGTGGGCCTGCGGGCGGGCGCGGGCCCCGTGGCTGTGGGCCCCACCGAGGGCAAGCTCCTGTTGCAGCGCCCGGAGCGCGCGGACTACGCCATGGTGCTCGGCGCCCCCAAGGTGGAACTCAACCTGGCCGAAGGCGAACTCACGCTCGTCACCGAGGCCCTCAAGGCGTCGGCGCTGGCCCTTGCCTCACTTCGCTTCGAGCAGCGCAAACGCGGCGACACGCTCGCCGGCCCCCAAGTGGCGAAAATCGACGGGCTAGTCATCGACGCCGCAAGCGTGAACACGCTCGCCGGAAAGCGCCTCCTTGGTGGAGACATCACCCTGGCCGCAGATGTCCGCGGCCCCGCCGAGGCCCAAGACGTCAACGCTTCGGCAATCACTCCTGGCGGCACGATCACCCTCAAGGGTCGCATCGACGCGGTAAAGAAGAGCGCGTCACTCGCGCTCGGCATGCGCGATTTCGATGTGAACGCTGCAATCGTAGTGGACACCGTCCCCAAGGCCCGCATCGGCGAGCTCACCGTCACGGCCGCCGGCGGCGGACCGGACATCGAACATGTCGCGGGAGACCTCACGATACAGGGTCGCGATCTCGTGGTCCGCGGCATCAGCATCGATCGCCTGGACGCCACGGCGCGCTACGACGAGGCTGGCCTCAAGCTGAAGACCTTTGGCCTCGGAGCGCTCGGGCAGAGCCTGGATGCATCGGGGACCTACAACCCTCGGGACAAGAGTCTCGACCTATCGTTTGGAACCCAAGGGTCCGTCGCCGAAACGCTGGCAGCCCTTCGACGCGCGGGCATCGCGACTCCATCGTCGCCAGCACTTGCGGGCTTGTCCCTCGGGGCGCCCCTGCGGGCGAGGGTCACGGGCAAGACCACCGAGAGCCTGACAGTGCATCTCGATGACGTTCGCCTCGGGGCGTTGGGTGGCAGCACCCAAGCCCGCGGCGAGATCAAGCTCATCCCCGGGGACGTACAAAAGGGCGAGAAGCGCTTCAAGGCCGACGAGGTGCATCTGGTGTTGTCGCTGCGCGATGTGTCGCTCGATCGCCTGGGCGCGTTGCGAGGACGAACGCTCCCGGTGCGTGGCGTTGCGCGCGGAGAGGTCCGTTTGGATGGGCCCGCAACGGCCCCGGACGGCAAGTTCGACCTGAGCGTTGCTTTTCGCGACACCCCAACCTCTCCGCAGAAGGGCACGCTCTCGCTCGCCGGGACCATCGAGCGCGGAACCCTCGTCGCGCGTACGCAACTCGTGTCTGCAGATGGAACCCAGTTGCTCGACGGCAACGCCAGGCTTGGCGTTTCGAGGGCCGGCGTTGCGTCGTTCGCCCCGCTCCAGGTGCGCCTTCACATGCCGCGGCAGTCCCTCGGCAAGATCGGCGCGCTTCTGCGCGAGGAAGTCGCTGCCAAACTTCCCCCGGCGGACGTCGCCCTGGACATGGATCTGCGTGGCACCCCAGACTACCCCACCGGGACCATCCATCTCGACGTCGACGGTCCACTGCTCGCCGCCCGCCTCTCGGGCAAACAACAGGCACGCATCGATGTGTCGCTCGCGCGCCAAGGCGCCGGCACCGAGGCCAAGCTCTCGGCAGGGGCGAGCCTGAACGAACGCCCGATGGCCACCATCGCGGCCGTGGCCACGCTGGCCGGTCCCACCCGCGCGGCGGCATCGGCGCCGCTACGCTACGACGCAAAACTGAAGGTCGATGATCTCGTCGTCGACGATCTCCCTCTGCTGCCCGAGGTGCGAGGCAAACTTGGGGATCTTCGCGCCGTGGTCGGCGCCGAGCTGAGCGCCCGGGGCGATCGCACGGATGCCTTCGTCGACAGCACCTTGCGGCTCCGGGACGTACAGAAGGGCGCGCTGCGCAATGTGGGCGTCGATCTCCGGGCCTCGGTGGATGCCGAGACCAGCATTCGTATCGACGCCAGCCACGCTGGAAAGCCCCTCGGGCACCTTGCGCTGCGGCTACCCGAGGTACACGGCAAGGACTTGTTCGCCACGGTGCGCGCGCTGCGGAACGCCCCAAACGGTCCGGACACCGCGCTCGCGGGCGAGCTGGTCATGGTCGATCAAACACTGGAAGGTGCCGTACCCCTTCGGCTCCAAGGTGGAGGAACCATCGCCGGCACTCTGCAGAACCCACAGCTCGACCTTGGGCTCAAGGCCGCGGGCATGGCCATGCTCGATGGCTCTCGCCGTGACGCGGCGCTGCGAATCCGCGGCGGCAAGGAGACCGCGGACCTGGAACTCATCCTCGCCGAGGCGCTGCACCTTCACGCCAAGGTCTCGCCGGCGGCGTACCTCAAGGCAAAGCGCGAGGGCGGCGACGTCCCGGTGCAACTATCGCTGCGCAGCGCCCCCACCCCCCTCGGACAATTGATCCCCAACTCCCCGGCCATTGCGGGCCTAAAGCCCCAGGGCGCGGTCTCGTCGGACCTGCAGGTCGATGCGGTGCTCGCGGTGTCTGCCGAGGGTGCCACCCTTGGTCGCCTGGATAGCCGGGGAGCGCTGGAGCTCAAGGACGGCTCGCTCCGCATACCCAACGCGCAACGGACCATGCACGGTGTTGCGCTGCGCATCGAGGGCCAAGGCGATGTGTTGCGACTCGCCACACTCGAGGCTCACGAGCGCGACGTCGAGAAGGCCGACCGCAGTGTGCGGGCCAATGGGGAGTTTGCGCTTCGAAGTCGGCAGGCGGCGCTGTCCGTTGCGCTGACCGACATGCTGGTCTTCGGCGGCAATTTTGGCGAAGCGGATGCCCCGCGCGCCGCGGCCAACGGCAGCCTACGTGTCGCGGCGGATCTGTCGGGCCCCGTCCGGCAGGTGACCGTCGACGTGGATGCATTGGACCTGTCGAGCCCGGACCGCTACTTCCGCTCGCACCAACAAGAGGTACTGAGCCTTGGCGACGTGATCGAGTTGGGGCCTTCGGGCACCAGCGCCGAGGTGGGTAAGCTGGTCCGCAGCGGCAAAGAAGCCGAGCGACCAAGCACCCAGCCCCAAGGCGACAAGACGCTCGAAGTGCGGGTGCGCATCCCCAAGCCCATCCACGTCAAGCAACGGCCGTTGAACCTCTATGCCGCGGGCGACGTGCTCATCGAACGCTACAGCGATGGTCGACGCGTGTCCGGACGCCTGGTTTGCGAAAAGGGAGACCTGCTGGTTGGTGGCAAAGAGCACACCTTGCATCACGGCGAGATTCGTCTGAGCAACGACGGCGCCTTTCTGGACCTGCATTTTCAACGGGAACCCGATGTGGCAGCCCTGCGCGACTTCGCCACGGCGCCCGGCACCGTTTTGTATGCGCACATGGTTGGGCCTCTGGGCCGGCAGAAACTCACCTTCTCGGGCGTGTCCGATGGTCTGTTCGAGACGTTGGCCATGAACAACGGGCGCGCACGGGTGCTGACGTCGCCGGATGCGCCAGCGAGCCAAACGGCGCAGCTGCCGCAGGTGCGCGAGATTCGGCAGACAGCGTTCATGGCCGCGCACTTGCCCCACCTGGCGTTCATGACGCGCGTGAACACCTTGGCAGAGCCCTACGCCGACCGCTTTGCCTACGGGCGCTTCCAGCGGCTCGAAGCCGAGCGATACGACGGCAACCGACGTCTGCGCGTCACCACACGCAGCCCGGTCATCGGCCAGAGCGACGGAGAGGTCGAATACGACTTCTTGTTCCGGAACACGGCGCGGGAAGTGTCGGGCGTGGGCATCTTGGGTGGCACCCGCGTCGGCGGTGGCCCCACCATTTTCTACGAATGGTCGAGCGCGGACTGAGCACGTGACCTTGCAGCACGCGGGCCGGTGCGGTCACCGGGCCGTCCTATGCTCAAAGCTCGAAGCCGACGCGGTACGCAAGCAGCGCGTAGACGGGGCTCTTGAGCAACTGGAAGCCAAAGCTCGGATCGCCGGGACGCAGCAACACGTTCAGGAGCACCAGATCATTCTGCTTGAAGAACCCCACGCGCCGCCCAAAGGTGAGGCCGCCGGCGAGTTCGCTTTCGTAGGCTCCCCGGCGTGGCAGCGACATGGCTCGAAAGCTGGGCCCGATGGCGCCCAGGGTTGGGTTCCGATACAGGAGCGTCGCGTCGTAGCGCAACAGCACCCCCGAGTCGTGCATGGTGGTGTGGAACCAGTCAAACGAGTTGTCTGGGCAGTTTTCGTAGCGAGCCGTGGCCGAGGTGGCCACGAAGAATGAGTCCGTCACCGGCAGCGCCATGCGGATGCGCGCCTCGCCAAAGCCCCAGTTCGCCGCCTGGTAGGGCTCGGTGCCCTTGTCGATGGCGCTCCGTGCCTCGCGCGTGCCTTCGACGCCTGGCGCGAAGGCGTAGTTTCGCCAAACGCGACGCACACCACCGCTCACGCCCACGTTGAAGAACAGGAACCGCACGTCGGTGTGGGCGCTGAGCTCGCCAAAGCCAAGGCTCCCGAGCGCAGTGACACGTGGCGTGATCGCCGCATAGTCGTCGCTGCGAATGACGAAGCGACGCTCGAGGTTCGCCTGCGCCCCCACGGTATACGCATCGAGAGTGAGCCAACTGCCGCCGCGCGGCGGGCTCAAGAAGTAGTCTCGCGGTTGCGGCGGCGGATTGTCTTTGTCCCAATGGCCGGGCGCCGGGGGAGCACCTGCAGGAGAGGGGCTCTCGACAGCATTGCCCGCCCCATGGGCGCCGAGCGCCAGCGCAGCGTCGTTCGCGCGCGCAGAGCCCTGGCTCAGTACGGTCGCCGCAAACACGGCGATGGGAATGGAGGCATGGCGCGCCATGGCCCCCAAGGATACCGGTTCTTGCGTTCGACCCATCAGCACGAAAGCAGCGGGGGCCGGCTAGAATGTGAAATCACCTAAAGCGAACGGCGGGCCGGTGCACGGAGTGACCGAGCCGCGGGCAGCGAGGCCCTTGCAAGTTACCGGGGCCAAAGCCCTACTTCGTTCGCACGAGCGGGCCAAAGGCAACTTGCGTGGATTCCACGCCCCTGCGGCAAAGTCGCGCGTGGACCGGGCGCACGCATCAGCAATTCGCGGCAAATTTCCAGCA
>JBIKNA010000195.1:0-12618 GCA_044358965.1 Polyangiaceae bacterium | reverse complement strand
GCCGCCAGAAATGGCAGGCGTTTCGCCGCCGCTGTAGCCCTCTCGTGTGCCTGCGCCCTGGCAGGCCACGAACGCCGTCGCGGCCACGAGCAAAACGCCCGTGGCGCGGGTGACGCTTCGGGACCGGATCCGGTTTCTGTCGATCATGAGTCGCTCTCCTCTCGCGTACGCGAGCCAACGGAGGCCCGTTGGGGCCTCACCGAGCGCGAGCGCACCGTAGTCCAGGCATCGGCCGGGCACCAACCCTTATCGACAACGAATCTGCGGGGCGCACTCTCCGCTCGGAGGCGACGCGGATTCAACCCGTCGCCTGGTTCTGGACACGCGGGGCGCGACCACGTGCGACCGGTAGCGGAGTTACGACACCGGACAGTGGTCTACTGGCCGCGGCAGGCCGAGTGGTCTTGGTCGAAGGTGCTCGCCGCACTTTGGGGGACGTAGCTAGCCCGCGCCTCTTTGCACGCACCAACGCGCACCAGACACTGGGTGCGCAGCCACGCGTTGCCGAAGCCGCGGGTGAGCTTCTTGTCGACCTTGCCCACGGTGCGCTCGGCGATGGCAAATTGCTCTTGGCACATGTTGGCGGCGTCGCCGGCTTTGGGCGCGTGGATCAGTCGCTCGTGGGCAAAGAGGTACTGCTCCTCGTCGTTGAGACCGGTTACCTGGGCCAGCCGACAGGCATCGGTGGCGGCAACCACGGAGACAAGGGCCTCGGTGGGCAGTGGGCGGCTGCGCTTGCCATTGAGGTCTTTGGCCACCTGAAAGGCCCGGGCGCACGCACCGACACGAGCAAAGCAACGCGCGGCGGTTCGAGGCGCCTCGTCCTTGAGCGTCTCGACGCCTCTGTCGGTGCCGGCTGCGGGGGCTGCGCGCTGGAACTCGTCGAGGGCTGCCTGACACTCTTGCTGCGTGGCCTTGGGCGACTCCAAGATCCGCGCGGCTTGCGCCAGGGCTTCGCGCGCGGGCAGGCCGGGAGCCATCACCGTCCGGCACTTGTCGTCGCCGCTGCTGGCAAAGTGTCGCTCCGCACGGTCGATGGCGTCGGCGCCCGGATGCTGACTGCGATACATGTCCACGGCCAGCGCCCGAGCCCCCGGGCAATCTCCTGCCTTGGCGAGGCATCGACCACCCTTGTCGGCCAGCCGGTAGGCGGAGCCCTTGACGGTATCGCTCGTATCGCTCGCCAGCGACGAAAGAGCCTTCTTTCCGCGGTCGACGAGCGCGCGGCAGCTCGCGACGGTGACCGGAAAATCTTGGCGCCCGGCCATGAAGTCCAGCTCCTGCGTTGCCCGGGCCAGCTCGTCCCGTGGGGGCATGGGCCCCTGGTCTTTGCCGATGCACTCGCTGGAGGTCGCAGACACAAACGCGCTGCGAAGCGCCTCGGGGGTCGCCGGCTCTCGCTTCTCGCTCGCTTGCCAAGCCGCGTGCAAAGCCGGGTAGCGCTTCCATGCTGCGGCGCAGTCGCCGGCCCGGGCCAGACAACGCGCGCCGTCTTCGGCAATGCGTCGCTGGATGTCTTTGGTGAGCCTGTCGTCTGCATCGCGTGGGGTTACCTTGGGCCATGCAGCGCTGGCGCGGTCCACAGCCTCAACGCACTGTTCGGGCTTTGCGCGATCTCGGGTTGCCCATTGCCCCAGCACGAACGTGGCGCGCAACAGTTGGTCGCGCGGCGCAGCGGTCTTGCTGGCACAGTGTTGGGCGATGCTGCTGTCCACGACGTCGTCCGTGACCTTGGGCGACTGCGAGGGGTTCTGCGCCTCCGAAGAGCGCTTGGCCAAGGCCCGGCCTGCGTCGCACTGGCCGCTGGCCATCAGGCATTGCGCGCGGAGCCATCCGTTCCCTTTGGGCTCCGTGGACAGGCCCGCCGGTCGCGCATCGGACTTGTCGTGGGCGTCCAAGTCCACAAGGCAACCCTTGCCGTCGCCTGCCAGCAACTTGCGGTGTGCGCTCGTGAGCTGTTCGATGGCTTTGCGCTCGGCGTCGGTGGTTGCCTGGAGCTTGCCTGCGAGGTTCAGCGCGTCGGGCGTCTCGGGCGCAACAGCCGCCTTGGTGTCTGCGCTGGCGCCTTCTTCGATCTCTCGAAGGGTCACGCGGATGGGCACGGTGCAGGTTTGTGTCTCGTGGGCGCTCTCTCCGCGACACGACGACAGCACGCCGCCTTGTTTCTCGATGGAACTCTGGTTCTTGCTGTTGGCCTCGGCGCCCACGCCCCACACGGTGGCCCCCGCCTGGCCCTGCACTTTGCTCAGGCTGCCCAAGGCGAAGGCACCCATGTTGTACGCATACACAAAGTGCGTGACGCCTTTGCAGCCGGGGACCTTGTCGAGATCGCCTCGGTAGATGGCCGGGCGGGTGGACTTGCGTGTGCCCGAAACGAAGTACTCCATGTGGAACTTCTCGCCCAAGCCCACGCGGGCACCCAAGGTGTGCACCCCCAAAGGCAGCTTGGCGTACAGCTCGTCTTCGTTCTGGATGTCTACTTTCTCCACCGAGCCCGTTGTCCAGTCGGGCGCGTTGTACGACCCCAAAGACCCGCGCACCGCATCGTTGGTGCAGCTGTCCACCACGTCCAGTTGGCAGTCTGTGTAGCGTACAAATATGACGTCGGTCTTGGCCCGAGACTCGAAGCTCGACACGTCCGTCGCGTCCCACTCGATGACGAAGGGCCGAAGGTGGTCTTTGGTGTTGCACGAACGCTGGCCGGCTTTGGTCTTGCCCATCAGCGAGCTTTGGCCCGACTCTCGCGGCTCGCCCACGGCGGCGCGGGTGGCGCCACAGGCCGCGGCGACAAGGGCAGAGAGTGCGAGCAAACCGAAGGAGAAGTACCGATTGCGCATGGAGGCCGACACCCAGAGTCGCTTGAACCTGACCGCGGGGTGAGCGAGGCCCCGGGCGGGGTCATCATACGGCAAATGCGAGCGAGACCTTCCCTCGTACGGCTCAAGGCGCCGGCAGCCACGTTTGCGCGCCTGCGCGACGCATGCAAGCGCGCAAACGACGCATGCCACGGACGCCCGTCGGGCGTGCTGCTCGACGAAAAGACTGCTCCCAAGACGCCGTGACGCGCGGGCGCGCCATGCTGCCCGCGCGGCGCGCGTTACTTGATGATGGCGACGAGCTGTCGGTTGACGGACACCAAGTTCCCGTCGGTGGTCCATAGCTCGCGGAGCTCGCTCGCGTAGCCCTCGCCCATGGCCAGCAGCGAGCCGCGGTGCAAGAGCGGCTCGTCGCCCACTGCTTGCGCCGGATGGTGCAGATCCAGCGAGAAGCTGAGCGTGGCCGCAGGCCGCGGCGCCGAGAGGCGCACCATGGTCGCGAGCCACCAGGCATCGGCCATGGCCGTCACCACGGCCTCATCGAAGGCGTGCACTGGGCTGCGCGGGCGGATGTACCCGATGGTCTGTCCGGACACGTCGCCGGAGAACGGAAAGGCCTGCAGGGGCCGGTACTCGAAGTGCTGGGTGAACTTGGGGGCAAAGGGCACGTTCATGTCGAGCGCCTGCACGTCTTGCCACTTGGGCGCCGCGGGCGGCTGCAAGATCTGAAACTGCTCGGTGACCGGTCTTGCGTGGCCAAAGATGCCTGTGGCGTGCGCCAGCAGGGCGTTGTTCTGCGAAAGCTCCGCCGAGAGGGTGGTCACGGAGTTGCCGGCGCGCAGCAGGCGCACATGCACCTGGGTTTCGCCGGGGCTTGGAGATGCGATGAGCTCTGCAGATAGAGACCGAAGGCGCCGCTCGGGGGCCGCCAACACGGCGGCCATCGCGCGCACCATGCCGCCCAGCACCAAGCCGCCAAAGACCGCACGCCCCTGCTCCCACCCCTCGGGGATCGCCAGAGTGAAGTCGCTGTCGGCATCGCGTCGCGGGGCCAGATGATCGTCGAACCACTCTTGTGTAACCGCGGCGCTCATGGTGCTCCTTTCGACCCCTGCAGCGACGACAGCGCCGCCGCACCAAAGGCCCGGCTGGCCTTCAGGATCTCGTCGGACAGGGGCGTGCCATCGAGGGCTCGGGCCAAGGACAGCCCACCCACCATGACCGCCAGCATGCCCAACGCCGCTTGTTTGGCTTCGGCCCGGGGCAGCGCGGTCTGCGTGGCCAAGTCGTCGGCGAAAGCCCGAAGCTCGCGCTCGAGGGTGGCGCGGTGCTCTTGCGCGTTGCCCGCAATGTCGCCCATGACCGCAGGCAAGGGACAGCCCTCTTCGCGCTCGGCCCGGTGTGTTCGCGACAGATAACGCTTGAGCACCAGTAGCGCGCGCTCTTTCGCCGGCACATCGGACAGCCCCTCGAAGAGCCGGTGCCACATGGGGCGACCCGATTGGCCCAACGCTTCGTCGAACAGGGCCGTCTTGGACGCAAAGTGGGCGTAGAAGCCGCCTTTGGTAAGCCCCACGGCACCCATGACATCGCCGATGCTGACGCTGGACACCCCGCGGGTGCGCAAGAAGCGCCTGGCCGCGTCGAGGATGCGTGCATGCGTCGCGTCCCACTGCTCTTCTTTGGCGCCGGTCATCGTACGACTGTAATATGACGGTCGTACTTCGTTTCGGCAAGGCCCCAGCGCGTTCTTTTTTGGAGTTTCCCATTGGCAAGGCCGCTGGGGGCCTCGGGTCCCCAACGCCAACGGCCAGCGGTACTGATCGTTTAGTTGCGCCCGCTCATTTCGCCTGGGTACTGCACGCGGAGTGCGGCGAGTGCCGTGGTGACTGCGGGACCGCGCAGACCAAAACAGTCGCCCAGCAGCGCAGTGATCTCGGCGTCGGTACCGCCGGTGACCGCCGCACGCAGGCCCATGGCTTTTTGCATGAATGCGGGGTCTGCGGTCATGCTTGCTTGAAAGTGCGCTACCGCAGCCGAGGCGGCTTCGGCGTCCAAGTTGAGCAGCACGCCCAGCACATGGCTGGCGCGCGGGGCGTCGCTGCCCATGATGGCACCGGCGAAGTCTCGAAAGGTAAACGTCTCCATGGTTGTGCCATGCTACGAGACCCGCACCTCGTCTCTGTCACGATTTCAACGAGTGCCGAGCGAAGAGTTCGACGAAGCAGAAGTTCTTCTGCGGGCTGACGGTTGCACGCGTTCGATACCTGCTGGTGTGACCGGAGGGTGGTGTGACCGGAGGGAATCCCTTGGGGCTCGCTCCCGCCTTGGCCTTCGGGCGCTCGCCACGGCTAGGAAACGCAGCCTAGGCCGTGGCGCGCGGCTTACGCGTTTGCAGCACCACCAGCGCGCCGATGGCCGCAAAGAGCAGGCTCGAGGCGAGCCAAAGCGCAGACAGGCCCAGGGCAACCCCGGGCAGCACGCCCAGTGCTCCAAGCACGCCCAGGTACACGCCCTCGCGGAGGCCATGACCGCCGATGGTGAGCGGCAACATGGACAGGAGGTACACAATGGGCATGCCAATGGCCACCTGTGCCGCGTGGGCGCCGTCGCCCAAGGCCATGGCGCCCACCACGGCAAACAAGCAGGCCACACCCTGGTGCAGCAACGACCAGCCGAGCGTCTCCATGCGCACGCTGGGCGTGGCCAGAGGGCCCTGCAAGTCTTCCGTCAGGCCCTTCAAGTCGTCGCGCGCCACCGCCGGCATACGGGTGCCGAGCAGTCGCACCAAGAGGCGGAAGGGGTACGAGGCAAAGAGGAATGCCGCAATGACCAGGAGGCCGAACACCAGCGCCACGATGCGCGTGCGCTCGGGCAAACCGCCCAGGTGCTGCGCGCCGAACAACAAGCCAAAGATGCCCGCACACGCAAGGGCCGACAGGCTGGCGATGCGATCGTATACACCGCTGGACCACGCACGGTGCGGCACCTGCAGCCGCTTGCGCAAGTACAGGGCGCGCAGCACGTCGCCGCCCATGCTGGTGGGGAGCAACATGTTGTAGGCAAGGCCCACCAAGATGGACGCGGTCACGGAGCCCAGGCCCACGCGCTCGCCCAGACGTCGCAAGATGCGCCACAGGCGCAATGCCGTGATGGCCACCTGAAGGGTGGTGAGCGCCGTCAGCGCCACGATGTACGGCCCGGAGAGCGAAAGCAGGCGCGTGGTCAAGTCGCCGAGTGGCACCCGGCGAAGCACAAGCAAAAGCAAGCCCAAGGTCAGCGGCCACTTGAGCCACCGAAAGGCGCGACGAAACCATGAACCTCCGGTGCTCAGCGGAAGACCTCGTCGGCCCGGAGCGCCAGCTCTTGGCCAATGGCCAACGATGCCGTGGCCGCCGGGGAGGGCGCATTGAGCACGTGCAGTTGCCCCGGCGCGGCCATCAAGAAGAAGTCATCGACCATGGACCCGTCGGGCAGCACTGCCTGCGCGCGCACGCCAGCCCGGCCGGGCACCACATCGCGCTCGGTGATCTCGGGGACGAGCGCCTGCAAAGATCGCACGAACACGCTCTTGCGCAAGGACCTGTAGAGCTCGAAAGCGCCGGTGCGTGCATGTTTGGCGCACAGGTTCCAGAACCCCAAGAACTGGCTCATGTCGCCCAAGTCCGTGAGGCTCATGTCCCAGAACTTGTAGCCCTCGCGCCGAAACGCCAACACCGCGTTGGGCCCACACTCCACCTGTCCACTGGTGTCGCGCGTGTAGTGTACACCCAAAAAAGGAAAGCGCGCGTCGGGCACTGGGTAGATCAGGTTCTTGCAGAGGCCCCGGCGGCCCTCGACCAAGTCGTAGTACTCGCCACGAAACGGAATGATCTGCAGGGTAGGGGACAGGCCACACATGCGGGCCACGCGATCGCTTTGCAGCCCCGCGCAGTTGACCAGTGCCTTGGCCCGGACGGCGCCTTTGGGGGTATCCAGCACGAAGCCGCCGTCTTTGCGCGCCACGGCGAGCACCCGGGAGCCGCGCCGGACCTCGTTGCCCTGGGCTTCGAGATCGCCCGCCATGGCTTCGAGCACGCTGGCGTAGCGAACGATGCCCGTCTCGGCCACGAACAGGCCGGCCACGCCGGCCACATGGGGCTCGTGCTCGCGCAGCTCTTCGCTGGTGCAGCGCACGGTGCCAACGCCGTTTGCTTTGGCGCGAAGCTCTAGCTCGGCCAGCGCGGGCAGCTCGCTCTCTTTGGTGGCCACCACGATTTTGCCGCAGCGTTCCGCGCGCACGTCGTGCTCTTCGCAGAACTGGTACATCTGCGCGAGGCCCGCGCGGCACAGGCGTGCCTTGAGTGAGCCCGGCTTGTAGTACAGGCCCGAGTGGATGACCCCGCTGTTGCGGCCGGTCTGGTGCGCGGCGAGCTGCTCCTCGGCTTCGAGCACCACGATGCGCCGGGGGCGTTGCGCGAAGAGGGCCCGGGCGGTGGCCATGCCCACGATGCCTCCGCCCACCACGGCGATGTCAAAAGCAGACGCCATTTCGCCCATTTACACCAAGTCCCGGGCGCCTTGCGGGGCCGCGCCCAAAAAACACGGGCAGGGGGTGCGGTCCCTACACCTTTGGGCTATTGTCCGCGCGTCTTTGCCCGAAACCTTTGGGGAATTTGTCATGAACGTGCTCGTTGCCGGCGGCGCCGGATACATCGGCTCCACCCTCGTCCCGCTCCTTCTGTCTCGTGGCGTGCGCGTCACGGTGCTCGACCGCTTCTACTTCGGCGACACCCTGGCCCAAGCCAAGGCCACCTATGGCGACAAGCTCACCTTGGTGCGCGGCGACACCCGCTCCTTCGACAAGAGCATCCTGAACGGCATCGAGGGCGTCTGCGATCTCGCGGGCATCTCCAACGACCCGTCCTGCGAGCTCGAGCCGCAGCTCACGCTCAGCGTCAACATCGACGGTGGCAAACGTTTGGCCACCTTGGCCAAAGAGGCCGGCGTTCGGCGTTACGTGTATTCCTCATCCTGTTCCGTCTACGGCCATGGCCAGGGCCTCGGGCTCACGGAGACGTCGTCGCGCAATCCCGTCTCGGCCTATGCGCGCTCCAAGGTCGAGCTCGAAGACGTGCTCATGAGCACCGACGCGCCGGCGGGCTTCGAGCCGGTGTTGCTGCGCCTGGCAACGGTCTTCGGTGTCTCGTCGCGCATGCGCTTCGACCTCGCCATCAACGTCATGACCAAGAACGCCTACGTCAACCGCAGCATCACCGTCGATGGCGGCGGTCGGCAGTGGCGCCCCTTCGTGCACGTGCAAGATGTGGCCGAGGCGTTCCACACGGCCCTCACGCAGCCCAAAGAGCGCGTAACCCGTCAGGTGTTCAACGTGGGCTCCAAAGAGGGCAACGTGCAGATCTTGAATCTGGCCTTCCGCGTGCGCGATGCCATTCCGGGCACCAGCGTGGTGCACGCCCCCACGGACCCAGACTTGCGTGACTACAACGTGTCCTTCGACAAGATCGAAGGCGCCCTCGACTACCGCGCCAAGAAGACCATCGATCACGGCATTGCCGAGGTGCTCGAGTCTTTGCGCGGCGGCAGCGTCGACCCAGACGATCGCCGCTGGTACACGCTCAAGCAATACGTGTTCTTGCGCGAGGCCGAGCGCGCCTTCCGCGACATGTCCGAGGGCGGCTTCTTGCTCGAGGCGCCGCGTTGAGCTCTCAAACACCGCCCCGGGTCGAGTTCTACAAGCACCAGCTAGGAACCACCGAGGCCGAGAGCTGGCAGGCCGTGCTCCGCACGCTGTTCCTGACGCTGGGGCCTCAGGTCTCGGCTTTTGAACAAGAGCTCGGGCAGTTCTTGGTGCGCGATCGCGAGCAAGAGCCCCCCACCGTGGTCGGCACCAACTCGTGCTCCATGGGCCTGCTCATGTGTTTGGCGGCTTTCGACGTCAAGCCGGGCGACGAGATCATCACCACACCCATGACGTTCGCCTCGACGACGAACGCCATTTTGCACATTGGTGCCACGCCGGTGTTGGTCGACGTGGAGCCCGAGACGGGCCTCATCGATCCTGCGCGCGTGCGCGCGGCCATTGGCCCCAAGACCCGCGGCATCATGCCAGTGCACCTGTACGGCCAGCTCGCCGACATGCGGGCCCTGCGCGCCATCGCCGACGAGCACAAGCTCTTCATCATCGAAGACTCGGCGCACGGCATCGAGATGGAGCGCAATGGCCTGCGCCCCTCGGAGCTCGGCGACTGCGCGGTGTTTTCGTTCTACGCCACCAAGAACCTCACCTCGGGCGATGGCGGCGCCATTGCCACGCGCAATCCCAAGCTGGCCGAGCGCCTGCGGCGCCTGCGCAACCATGGCGTGTCCAAAGCCGCCACCGAGCGCCACGGCGACCAGTACCAGCACTGGGATTTGGTGGAGCTTGGCTACAAGGGCAACCTCACCGATCTCGACGCAGCGCTCTTGCGACCGCAGTTGCCGCTCGCCCTCGAAAAGCGCACCGCCCGGCAGCGCATCGCCGAACACTACGAGACCACCCTCGCCCAGAAGATCCCGTTTTTTGCAGCGCACAGCGGCGGTGTCCCGCCGCTCATCGCGCGCCGGGGTCAAAGCACACACCACTTGTTCTCGGTGCACGTGCCCGCCAAACACCGGGACTTCATCTTGAGCGCCTTGGGCAAAGCGGGCGTGGGCACCGCGGTCAACTACCGCGCCATCCACACGCTCACGTACCTCAAAGAGCGCTTGGCGCTGCCCCGCGGCACGCTGCCCATCGCCGAAGAGATGGGCGATCGCACCATCTCGCTGCCCATGTACCCGCAGCTGGCGCTGCGCGAGGTGGACCGCGTGGTGCAGGCGCTGGCCGATGCCTTTGTTGCCGCCGAGGCCCGGGGATGACGGACGCTGCGCCGCGCCCGACGTTTAGCGTTGTGGTCCCCGTGTACAACGAGGAGGGCAACGTCAAGAACCTGGTGGCCCGGGTGGTGCCCGTCATGGAGGCCCTGGGCGAGCCCTTCGAGATCTTGTTCGTCGACGACGGCTCCAAAGACAGCACCCCCAAGCTGCTCCGCGAGCTCGCCAGCGCCGACGAACGTGTGCGCGTGATCTTGTTCACCCGCAACTACGGCCAAGAGGCCGCCGTCGAGGCGCTCTACCTGGGGGCCCGGGGCGAGTGGCTCATCCAGATGGACGGCGACTTGCAAAACCCGCCGGAAGAGATCCCCAAGCTGGTGGATACCCGCAAAGAGGGCGATTTCGACGTGGTGTACGGCATCCGTACGGGTCGCCAAGACTCGTTCTTCCGCGTGATCTCGTCGAAGGGCATGCAGACAACCATGCGCTACATGGACGTCGAGCTGCCGGAAGACGTGTCCACGTTCCGGCTCATGCGCTCCAGCATCGCGCGGCTCGTGGCGGCCCTGCCCGAGCGCAAGAAGTTCATGAGCGCGCTCTTGGTGTGGAGCGGCGCGCGCATTGGCACCGTCAAGGTGGCCCACGCCGCCCGCGAGGCCGGCGAGACCAAGTACAACTTCTCGAAGCTGCTCAATCACACCTTCGATCTCATCGTGGGGTTCTCGTCCAAGCCGTTGCGTTACATCGGCACCTTGGGGGTGCTCTTTGCCATGATGGGCTTTGGCTTGGGCGCCTGGGTGGTGCTGCGCAAGCTCATCTGGAACTACGGCATCGAAGGCTGGGCCAGTGTGTTCGCTGCTGTGGTGGTGGCTTCGGGCACGCAGCTCGTGGCGCTTTCGCTCATGGGCGAGTACGTCGCGCGCATCTACGTGCAGGCGCAAGACCGGCCGTTGTACAACGTGCGCGAGCGGCTGAACTTTGGCTCCAAAGGAGACTCCGATGCCGCAGGCTGACGGCGCTGTTGTCGATGTCGTCATCGTGGGCTGCGGGTTCCCGCAGCTCGGGCTCATTCGCGCGGCGCGTGCCCTGGGCCTGCGCGTGGGCGGACTCGACATGAACCCCGAGGCCGTGGCGGTGCCCCACGTGCACGAGTTCCTCAAGGTGTCCACCAGCGACGCCGAGGGCATCGCCGACGCCGCCAAGCGTTTGGGCGCCCGCGGGCTCACCACCACTGGTAGCGAGGTGGCCCTGCGAGCGACGGCCTCTGCAGCGCCCGCCGTTGGCCTGCCGTTCTACGCCACGCCCGACACCGTGCGACGCTGCCAAGACAAAGACGCCATGCGTGCGGGCTACGAGGCTGCAGGCTTGCGCGTGCCCAAGTTCGTATCGTGCACCGAGCTGCCCGAGGCGCAGCGGTTTGCGGCGCAGGTTGGCTATCCGGTGGTGGTCAAGCCGGCCCGGGGTTGGGGACAGCGAGGCGTCAGCCGGGTAAACGCCGAGAGCGAACTGGCCGTAGCGCTCGAAGAAGCGCTCGCGCACTCTGCGTCGGCGGGGTTGCGGGCGGCCATGGTCGAAGAGTGGCTGACGGGCAAAGAGTACTCCGTCAACGGCTTCATCGAGAACGGCGAGCTCGTGAACTACTGCGTGACCGAGCGCCTCACGGTGCCCGGCAACAAGCCCCTTGGGGTCATGGTGGCCGAACTCTACGGCTCCGACCTCACGCCCGAGCAAGAGCAGCTCGTGGTGTCCGAGGCGCGTCGCGGCGCCAAGGCCTTGGGCCACACGCAAGGGCCCTGCTACTCGCAGGTGGCCTTCGATACGCAACGCGGCGTCGCTTGCTTGTTCGAGACCGCAGCGCGCATGGGCGGAGGCTTCGATGCCGACGTCACGCGCTTGGCTTCGGGCGTAGATTTGTACGCGCGCATCGTGGGCCTTGCGTTGGGCGACAGTGAGCTCGTCAACGCAGGGGTTTCGGGGCCCAAACATGCCGCTGCCGTCGCCAAGTTCAAGATCGGAACGCCGGGCCTCCTGACCGAGGTCCAAGGTCTCGACGCCGCGCGCGCCTTGCCCGGCGTGGTCGACGCGCAGGTGTTCGTGCCCATCGGCGGCACGGTGCACCCGCTCACCGACAGCGCCAAGCGCGCGGGCTACGTGCTCGCACACGGCAGCAGCCGCCAAGAGGTGCTTGCCCGCGCCGACGCGGCCCTTGGCACCATGGTCCTTCGCACCCAAGGAGTCGCATGACCAAGTCCAAGCTCGGGCGCACTTCGATCGTGCAGCTCATTCGCGAGCGCCGCACCCGCGATGCCATCTACCACTCGTCTACCTACTGGGACGAGCGTGCGCACGGGCGCGAGGGTCTCGCCAGGTCCATCTGGCCGTCCAATGTGTTCAACGAGGTCTGGGACGAGCGGCAGCGCGACGTGCTCGTGCGCACCCTGGGGTCGCTCGAAGGCCATCGTGTGGTCGACGTTGGCTGCGGCACCGGCCGCATGACCCGGTTCTTTGGCTCCCTGGGCGCCGACCTGGTGGTGGGCATGGACTTTTCGCCGGACACGGTGCGCGCCGCCGAGGCCGAGTCCCGGGAGCTTGGCGCCGGACCCAACGTGCGCTTTGCCGTTGGCAACGTGCTCGAACCTTTGGACCACGTGGCGCAAGACTTCGACGACGCCGTGGTGCTTGGGTGTTTGTCCGTGGCCTGCCAGAGCCTGGCCGATCTCGAGCTTGCGCTGTTGAACATCCGAGGCCTGGTGCGGCCGGGCGGGCGTGTGGTGCTGCTCGAACCCATTCACCGTTCGCCGCTTCTTCGCCGCATTCTGAACCTGGGCCTCGAAGACTGGATCGCCGCGGCCAACCGCGCGGGCCTCTCGCTCACCGGGTCCGATCGCATGGGCTTTGCCCCCTTGCGTCTGGTGCTCTCGGTGCGTGATTTGCCCCGGGGCATCGT
>JBIKNA010000604.1:0-3787 GCA_044358965.1 Polyangiaceae bacterium | reverse complement strand
CACGCAGAACGGCATCGTGTTGCCCGCCGGCGTGCAGGGGTACATCGGCTCGGCTTGGGGTGGGGTTACGCCTTTTGCCATGACGCGGGCATCGGCGCTTGTTCCTTGGCACGACCCTGGGCCGGCGCCCGTGTTCGGCGCTGCCCTGGTGCCCTCGGTCATCGACGTGCTTCGCAGGTCGAGCCAGCTCGACCCCAACGACGGCGCCACCATCGACATCTCTCCCGGCGCTTACGGCAACAACCCCCTGGGCACCAACAGCGGCGCCGGCCGTGCACAGAACCCGATCACCGGGCAGCCTTACGCGCCCATGTTGGTCAAACGCGGCGACTTTGGCCGTGCGCTTGCCGAGTTCTGGGCCGACGGGCCCAAGTCCGAGACGCCGCCGGGGCACTGGAACGCGCTGGCCAACACGGTCACCGACACCGCTGGCTTCTCCCGCAAGTTGTTTGGCACCGGTGTCGAGCTGACGCCCCTGAGCTACGACGTGCACATGTATCTTGCACTCAACGGCGCGCTGCACGATGCAGCCATCACCGCCTGGGACGTCAAGCGGCGCACTGTGGGAGCACGGCCCATCGCATTCGTTCGCTACATGTCGTCCAAGGGTCAGTCGAGCGACCCCAATGGGCCCAACTACAACGCCTCGGGCATGCCCCTGGTGCCCGATCTCGTCGAGCTCATCACCGCCGAGAGCAGCAAGCCCGGCCAACGGCACGAGCACCTTTCACACTTCGTTGGGCAGATCGCCATCAAGACCTGGCGCGGCGAGCCCGGAGACCACACCACCGAGTTCTCGGGCGTCGGCTGGGTGCGCGGCGTCGATTGGATGCCATACCAACGCCGCAACTTCGTGACACCGGCATTTCCCGGCTTCGTCTCGGGGCACAGTACCTTTAGCCGCGCCGCCGCCGAGGTGCTCACCAGCCTGACGGGTTCGCCGTTCTTTCCGGGGGGCTTCGCCGAGTTCAAGTGCCCCCAAAACAAGTACCTGGTGTTCGAGATTGGCCCGACGACGGACGTTCGCCTGCAGTGGGCCACGTACTACGACGCCGCAGACCAGGCGGGTCAGTCGCGCATCTGGGGCGGCATTCACATCGAGCCCGACGACTTCCAAGGTCGCAAGCTCGGCTCGCTGGTGGGTATCGAAGCCACGGCGCGCGCCCGCACGTACTTCGACGGCACCGCCGTGCCCTGAGGCCAGACGCCTTAGGTCTTGCCGCGGGTGGGGGCGCGCGGGTCGCGTTTGCCCGCCCCGGCGCCCAACAGCCCGTCGAAGTTGTGGACGCTGAACCGCGCCACGAGTTGCCGGGCGAACTCGACACCGCGCACGCTGTTGCCCATTGCGTCGAGCCTTGGCGAGTAGATGCAGATGCCGAACAGGTTGGGCACGACGAGCATGAGCGCGCCGGATACGCCGCTCTTGGCCGGCAGGCCAATGGCAAACGCGAACTCACCGGAGAAGTCGTATAGACCGCAGCTAAACATGAGCGACAAGCAGTCGCGGACCGTCTCCCGAGCGAATACCCGCTCTTGGGTGATGGGGCACACGCCGCCTGCGGCCAATGTGGCCGCGACCACGCTCATGTTGGCGGCGTTGCTCTCGATGGAGCAGCACTGGAAGTAGAACTCCAGTGCTTCGATCATGTTGGTGCCCGCCGGGAAGCAGCCCTTCTCGCGCATGAAGTAGCCGAGCGCAAAGTTGCGGTCCGCGGTCTGCTTCTCGGAGACGTACGTTGCATTGCTGAAACCCGGTTTGGCGCCACCACCGGCACGGCGCCAGGCGCCGACCACGTGTTCGAAGCGCTCGGCCAAAGGCAAATCCGCACGCAACAGGGCGCAGGTGACGATGGCGCCGGAGTTGATCATGGGGTTGTGCGGCTTGTTCTGATAGTCGAGCGTGAGCTCGTTGAAGCCGCGGCCGCTGGGTTCTCGACCCACGTAGCGGTGCACCTGCGTCTCGCCGTGCTCTTCGAGGGCCAGACAATAGTTGATGGGTTTGGCGCAAGACTGCACGCAGAAGTCTGCGGTGGCGTCGCCCAGCTGAAGCATCTGGCCGTCGACGGTGCATACGGCAACGCCGAAGAGCTCTGGGTCTACCTTGGCGAGGTGCGGAATGTAGACCGCCAGCTCTCCGCCCTTGTGCTGCTGCACGCTGTCGTAGAGCTCCCCGAGCTCGCGGCGCAGGCCATCCCAGTCGGCGATGACCGGAGACGGCGAGGCGGAGGGCGCGGAAGTAGTGCTCATGCGAGGTCTTCCGCTTAGCACACCCGCCTAGCGGGGCAGGGGCTCGGTGCTGGCCGGAAAGGTAGCCCCGCTGGCGCCCCGCTCGAGACCGCGATCCCGACGGAGCTTTTCGACCTGCGCCGCCACGTTGTCGTGTCGCACGCGGACGAAGTGTTCGATGCCCCAGATGAACTGGCTGCCACGCCGAAGCTCGTGGTGGTCGAAGCCGTGCCTCTGCACTTCGTCGTTGGTGAACTGCCGGCCGGTGTGCGCCGGGTTGGCAAACTCACCCTCCAAGAACGCTGAGCGCTCGACGCGCGGGCGAAGCTTTGCGACGGCGCGGGTCACTTGATCGGCGGTGAACACCCGGGTATTCAGATCTTCGATGGCGTCGAGGTAGTAGGCCATGAACGCCTTGTTGCGCAGCACGTTGCGCAACAAGGGAAGGTTGCTCATGTTGCTCGTACGCCCGTCGTAGCCCGAGAACTCCGAGATGCTCGCCGTGACCCAGCCGGCATTGGTGAAGTCCTGGCCGAAGGTGTTGTCGTAGTCCCAAGGCAGCCAGGTGAAGTAGGGCTGGGCCATGAAGCCCGAGCCGGCGTCTTTTTTACCGCTGTTGTACAGGTAGTAGTTGGCTGGCGTGGCCCAGTAGTTGTCCCACGCGCCAAGAAGCGCGTTCAGCGCCGTCCAGCGCAAGAACTGCTTCACGTTGAACACTTGCGAGAGGCTCTCGGCAAAAGCTGCGCTCTCGAACTTGCCATCGCCCTCTCCGGGCAGGCCGACACCGTGGATGGTTCGCACGAGCAGCGCGAGGTCGTCGTAGGTCTTGCGCTCTGCTGGGTCTCGCTCGCCGTCGTTGGTCTTGAGCTGATAGGTGCGTTCGTCGATGTTCGTCTTTTTCTTGTACTGTGCACCAGAGTCGTCGGTGCCAGCCTTGCGATAGCCCAGCGTCGCGGGCCCCACGTCGGCGTCGGCCCAGTATTGCTTGTACAGATTGCCGTCTTCGTTCTTCTTGCCAAAGTGGTCCCGGATCATCGCCTTGTCGATCTGCTCGATGACGGAGTAGAGGCCCAGGTACTTGGTCAATGCTTGGCCGTTCTTTTGCCCGTCCACGCACACGCGAGCGTAGGTGTGCCGCGGAGCCACCACGCCGGCCTCGCGAAACATCTGCCAGGCCAGCGCCTCGCGCATCTGCGAGACGTCGTTCCACATGCTCTTGAGATTGAGCGCCTTCATGCCAAAGAGGCGGTCGTCCTTGTCGTCGAGCGAGATCTTGTAGCTGCTCTTGGGGGTGCCGTTGGTCAGGTTGCCCGAGGTGCGCAGCGAGAACGCCCGGGATCGATACAACAGCGTTCCGTCGCTTGGGCAGTGCTCGGCGTGTGCTGCCTGCGTTCGGTAGATGCGAATCTCGGCATCGCCCAACCGTGCGTCGTCTCGTTGCGAAGGGAGCGCATCGGGGTCGCCGGCCCAACCGACGATGCGCACGAAGAGCATGTCTTGGGCGAAGAACTCTTCTTTGCTGCGCAAGACATCGCTGGTGATGTTCTCTTCGGCGACCACC
>JBIKNA010000603.1:0-3793 GCA_044358965.1 Polyangiaceae bacterium | reverse complement strand
CCCTGGCCCAGGTGGCCGCAGCCCAGGCGGCAGCCGCAGCGCCAGCACAACGCGTATCTGCAGCGCCAACGTTTGCCTCGTCCCCTCCCCTGGCCGCGCAACGCGATCCCTACGCGGCAGCGTCTCGCGCGCAAGATGCCGACGACGACGAGCCGCGGGTCAAGAAGGCCGGCGGCAACCGCATGTTCGTCTTGGGGGCCATCGCCATCGGTGTTGTCATCGGCCTCGCCGGTGGGCTCAAAGTGGTGCTCAGCGACTCCTCGCCCCAGCCCCCTGCCAAGCCAACCGCCACATCTGTTGGCCCGGCCACCGCAGCCACGGGCACCAGCAACGCCGCGGCACCGAACACTGGCAGCACGACGGCGCGCGACATTCCGCCGCCGGAAACGCCGGCGTCCCCTCCCGCGGCCGCCGAGCCCGCAGGAAAGCCGGCGCCAGCGGGCAAGGCGCCGCCCGCCGCTGTGGCCGCGGCCACCTCCAAGCCGGCCCCCGAAGCACACGCCTCTCCGAGCAAGCCCGCCGTTTCGCCCGCCGTTTCGCCCGCCGTTTCGCCCCAGGGCACGCCGACGGCAACCGCCAAGGCAACGGTGCAGTCCGCGCCTCCACCCACAACCGCAAGCAAACCCGCGGCCCCCAAGCCCACCGCGGGGGGCATCGTCCGCGACGTGCCGTTCTGACCCACCATGAAACGACGAGTCGCTCCCTTTGCTTTCGCTCTGCTCTTCGGCGCGTCCCTTGCGCAAGCGCAGCCCTCCGACGATGCTGCCACCAAAGACGCTCGCGCGCGCTTCACCGAAGGCGTGGAACTCTTCGACAAGGGCCAATACGAGGCAGCCAAAGCCAAGTTCGTCCAGGCCTACGCGCTCCGCAAGCACCCTGCGGTGCTGCAGAACTTGGCGCAGAGTTCGCTCAAGGCGGGGCACCCACTCGAAGCCTCCAAGTACTTCCAGCAGTACCTTCGAGAGGCCACGCAGGCCACACCGCAGCAACGCCAAGACGCCGAGGCTGGCCTGGCCGAGGCCCGCAGCAAGCTTGGTCGCATCGAAATCGTCGCCCCCGCGGGCACCGAGATCTTCATCGATGCGGACCGCGTCGGCGTCACACCGCTTTCAGACGCGACCATCGACGTGGAGCCTGGCCCGCGAACGGTCAAGGGCACCAAAGACGGCGTTCATGATCAGCTCAAGCTGACCACCGTGGCGGGTCAAAAGAGCCAAGCCAAGCTGTTCGACAAGACCACGCCGACGCCGGCGCCCGTGCCTGCGGTCGTTCCAACGCCGGCACCGGCGGCCACGGCCTCCGAGCCCCCGCCGGCCTCGCCAAGCCCCCCGCCCCCTCAACCACCCGTGGCCGTGCGAACGTCAGCACTTTCGCCCCCGGAGAACATGATCCCGGTGTTCGCTGGATTGGGTGTTGGCGCCGCCGGCTTTGGCACTGCCATCATCTTCGGCATCCTCAAGTCCAATGCCCAGTCACAGGCCGACGACGTGGAGAAGCAGATTCGCACCACCGCCGTCGCGCGCGGTCTCAATCCCCAGGGGATCTGCAACGCATCGACCCCCGAGGCACAGCCGTTCAAGAACGCTTGCGGCACCTACCGAGACAACCTGGACACCGTCGACGCCGACGCGCTGGTCGCCAACATCGGACTCGGCGTCGGCATCGCTGGCGTGGTCTTCGCCGGCGGTTGGTACTTGCTCGCCCCAAAGAAGGCAGCCAAGGCCGAGGCCCGCACATGGACCATCGTGCCCGAACTTGGCGCCCAACGCTCTGGGGCAACGCTGCAGGGTACGTTCTAGGGGTACGTTCCAAATGACCGAGCGCGATTCGACTACAGACGCCGGGCGCCATTTGGGCTTGGGACCCAAATGCAGGAGGTGGGGCCCCAGCGGCAATGCCTCTGGGGCGGAGGACAGCGTCCTCCGATAACAAAGGAAACTAAATCGCTGAGCTTGATCGAAGATCATGCTCGGTGATTTAGGGGTACCAGCGTACCTCTACGGCGCCAGGCTGCGCGTCGTCCGTTGCGCCGGCGGGGCGGATGAGCCCTACCGCAGCACAGCGGCCACGAAAGCAACCAGCGTCCACCAACCCGTCAGACTCGAAGGTCAGGAACCCTCCGGAGGCGGCATCGGTGTCGCCAGCCACGACCGCGTACCCAAGGCCAGCCACCGCCGGAAGGCCGAGCCCCTTGTTGGAGCGACGCTCGACCCAAGAGACCATGCGGCGGCCGTCACCGAGGGCAGACACGAAGAACGGCCCCCGGGTGCGACCGCAGCCGGCCGAGGCCAACGAGATCACGCGCTCGCGGTCTTTGCCCACGACAACGGCGCTGACCGCTTGGCAGACCTCGCCCCGATCGCCAGCGTCGGTCTGCACTTCCCGCGTAAATACGGCCAACAGCCCACCGTCATGGGCGTCCAGGGCAACAACGTCATCGCCCTCGCCGAGGGTACTCTGCAAGACGCGAGGGACCGCCTCGCGCCGAGGTCGCCACAACACCTTGCCCGCAGACCCGAGCCCCACGAAGGCCACGTGGTCGCCATCGGCCAACGCGTGGACCTCCCGGGTATTGTCGGGATCGAGATCCGTCGCGGCAAACGCAGCCTCTAGCTTACCGTGGGACTTGGCGCCGGTCACCTTGGTGACGGAGAGCCCATCGTCGCCGTCTGAAGAGAGCCAGACGTCCGTGGTGCCACACACGAGCGACCACTGCGGATCGTCGACCGCGGGGAGACGCAAACTCTTCTGCTCCCCATCGGGCCCCCTGCTCCGCAGCTGTCCTTGCGCGTCGACCCAGTAGAGCGAGGTTCCGGCCAGGCAGGCCCCGGCGCCCACCATGGCGGGTTTCTTGGCTACGGCCCCGGCAGCATCCAGCCACGTGGCAAAACGCCCCACTTGGCCATCGACCTCACCGCGAAACAGCAGCACTTGCGCCGTACCTTCGTGGCCAAAGAACCGAAGCTCCGCATCGGACTTCCAGGCCGCAGGCACCATGGCCGCGGCGACCTTGGGCTCCGTAGGAGAGAACGTCAGGAGGTCGACGGACTTGTCCTTCACGGCGAGTGCCGCCGCCACCACCACGCCCTCGCGGCTGACCGTGGCTGCGAGGGGCAGCGAATGCCGAAAGGGCCCCCGGGCAGCTGCTTGGGCCTGGATAACCGACGCGCTCGGCGCAGCAGATACCGACGCCGATGCACCTGGCTCGCTGCCGCCTGGTCGCTTGCAGGTGCAGCCCGCGAACGCAGCGAACGCCAGGATCCAGGTTCTTCGCATCATCGCCGTCGACAGGTCTAGTACCACGGCCAGGCGAAATCGACCGATTGTGCCATCGCGCGCCGTACCTCGGGTACCGCACGACGATTTGCTGCAATCAACCTCTCCGGGTGCGCGAGCCGTTAGGCTCGGACCAGTTTCCGGAACGTGGTCCGCGGCAAACCGGCGGAGCGCGCGGCCAGGCTCACGTTGCCTTGATGTTCCTTGAGCCAGGCCTTGGCCACACTTGGCGTTAGATGTACCCGGGGCTCGGCCCTGCGCGGCACAATCGCGAGTTCAATCTCGTGCGCCGAGATCACACGCTCGTCTTGGGCCAAATCCGCCGCGCGATAGAGCACGTTGCGAAGCTCGCGCACGTTGCCGGGCCAGTCGTGCTCGACGATGCGGCCCAGCGCGCTCGGCGCAAGCTCGCGCTCGCCGATCTCGCTTCGCGCGCGCTGGAGCACCGCGCGGGCAATCTCGCCCAGATCTCCCCGACGCTCGCGTAGCGGCGGCAACACCAGGACGAAGACCTCGA
>JBIKNA010000194.1:0-12677 GCA_044358965.1 Polyangiaceae bacterium | reverse complement strand
GGTGGTCAACTACCTGCTCGATTACTTGCTCGAGACCACCAACAGCGAGGGCATTCGCCTGACGCTGGTCAAGCCTGCCTCGGCGGAGCTCGCAGACAATCAAGAAGACGAGCGGGACTTGATGCCGTTCCCGGTGCTCGATGCCTGCTTTGCGCTCTACGCCGGCGAGAAGATGAGCCCTTCGGAGGTGAAGCTCGCGCTCAACGCCATGTTCCCCAGCGAGGCGCCCGAGAAGCTGGCCCAGTGGACCGACAAGTTCGCGCGGCTCTTCACCATGTCGATCTACAAATGGGTGCAGGCACCGCTGTGTCTGCACGTGGGCAACCTGGACTTGGATCGAGAGCGGGCGCTGCAGCTTCCCGTGGTGCAGCGGACCGAGTGGCAATAGCTCGGTACACCATCAGGCAGAGCACGATGCCGGACACGTCCGCCAGGTAGTCCCAACCGCTGCAGGTGCGCACGCGGGACAGGCCCTGCAGGCCTTCCTCGAGGGCGGCGCTGGGCACCATGAACATCGCGGCCACCGGAGTCTTTGGGAACCCACCGTCGCGACGTCGCAGCACATGGTCGAGCGACAGCGCCAAGAATCCGTAGATGCCGAAGTGCAGCACTTTGTCGAGATGTGGCACCCGTCCGAGCCACGCAGGCAGGCAGCGCGCGTAGGCCAACCCAGTGCCCAGCGCAAAGATGCCGACGGCGACCAAGAGGGGGGTCCAACGCGGGATTCGCATGGACCGTTAGACGCTTGCGGCGCGCGCGGCTTCGGCCGCTCAGCTTTGGTTTCGGACCGTTCGTCGTGGAGCTAGGGCCGCCGACGCCGGGGGCGAAGCTCTGGTCCCACGGCCTTGGTGCTGGGCATCGCGTTGTTCTACGAGTTTGCCCAGGCGGCGGCCTCCTCTTCGACGATGCGCCTCCAGGCGGGCAACATCTCGGCGAAACCTGCTTGCTCCAAGTAGCTCACGTCGAGCGTCGACTCCGGGTCACCGCAGGTGACGATGCCCACCAGGGACACCGCAGCGTGCAAGATGGCCACCAAGTCGGACTCGCCGCGCACCGGGACCTTGGGCCGGTGATGCATGGCCACGGCTTCCACGATGGACTGAGGAATGCCCCAGGCTGCCAGCAGGTGAGCGCCGACCTCTTCGTGCCCCACGGAGAAGATCTCTCGCTCGACCACTTCTTGAGCCTCGCCGTCGCCAATGCGCTCCATGGCGGTGCCGAAGTCTTCTGGGCATCGCAGGGCCAGCACCATCTGGCCGATGTCGTGGAGAATGGCCGCGGTGTGGGCCGCTTCCGGGGTGACGCTGCCGGTGGCAAACTTCTGGGCGATGCGCGCCACGCGTAGCGAGTAGCGCTGGAAGTGTTCCGGCGAGAAGCCCGGCATTGTCTTTCCGTCGAGGGCGCCGAACACGTTGGCTGCCAACACCAGCCCCTTCAGCAGCTCGAGCCCAAGGTAGCTCACCGCCTGAGAGGTCGAAGTCACCTTGCGCCGGATGCCGAAGTAGGACGAGTTGACCATCTGCAGGACCTTGAGGCTCATGGCCGGGTCCGAGTCGATGATCTTGGCAATGTCTGCCACGCCGGTGTCGGGGTCTGCGGCGGCCTTCATGACCGCTCGATAGATGGTGGGGACCGCGGGCAGCCCCTGCAGCTGACCGACGATCTTTGCGGCCACCTCGTTCGTGAGAATGCGCTGGAGGTTGTCCGAGCGTTCGAGCAACGCGCTTGCGGGACCTACGCTACGCCAGCCGAGGCGCGCTTCGGACGCATCGGTGGCGCCTTCGGTCTTGGTCCCCATCCACGCACACGCCACGTTTGGGTGGCGCGTCGCGATGTCTTCGAGGAACAACTTGCCGGATGCCCCGCGAAGGTTTGGTGGCGCCAAGACCACGCGCAAGCTGCTGTCAGCTTCGAGCATCGCCTCGGCCTCGTTTGGGTTGTTGGCGAGGGCCAGGGCCCAGGCCCCATTGCCTTGCAGTAGCGAGGAGCGGACCTGCTCCACATCCTGCGCAGCCAGGGCGACCAGGAGGGCTTTCTTTGGTGTTTGTTGCTGCACTCGCACACGTCCTTTCTATTGGGCCGATACTTCAACTGCCTGATTGCGAGGCAGCGCCCCGAGGAGTTTGTCGATCATGTTTTGCGACAATCGTGTGCCGCCGCGGACCAGCAGAAGGCCGCGGAGATTGAAGACGTCTTTGGCCACCACCATGCCCTCCTGAAGAGCTGTGGGCTGTACCTTCGAGTTGCCCTTGGAGCGCAGCCCCACGTTGACGATGATGTGCTCGTCGTTCACCGCGAGGGAGAACGCCTCGGTGACCTTCCAAGGCGTGCTCGGCCGCAACACTGTTTCCGCATCGATGGTCTCGGGGAGCCCCGCGGCAAACGGCAACGATTCGTTGCCCAGCGCCGTGCGCAGAGTGCCCATGCAGATGTTGGCGATCTCGCTCAACATGTCGCCTTCGAGGTCGTCGCACTCGGGGCCGAACAGGTGTACCGCGAGCTTCTTGGCCGCTTCGGAGCTAGCGCCCAGCGAAATGCGTAGTTCCATCTCTTGGGCTGCGTTGAGCAGCGTGATGCCCGACGCGAAGGCGAGCGTAGGGGGCGCCAGTGGAAGATCCATCACCACGACGTCGAGGCTCAGGAACTTGGCGACGGCGGAGCGGAGTTGTTCGTGAAGCGATCCCCAAGCGCCGGACGCGGTGACCTTGGTGCACGGGGACTGGTCTTGCGAAGCAGCGGCGACCACCGGCACCGCTGCTTTTGCGCTCGGGTCGATGCGTCGCTGAAGGGCCAGCGCGCGCGCTTGAACGTAGGCGCTACTGGAAGTGCTGGGCAGATCGCCGTCGGCACCCTCTTCGTACACGCGTAGCAGAAACGGGTCTGGGAGGTTTCGTCCCCACACCAGGAGCGGCACACCGTTTGACACTGGCCACGCAGCACGCAGGGATTTGACTGCCTCGACGGCGGACTCCGACGCCTCGGCAACGGCGAGTACGACGGCATGTGCCGCGTCGGTCCGCTGCTGCGCCAATGCCGATGTGGCATCGCGGACGCAACGGACCGTGTGCCCAGCTTGTTGCAGCGGCGCTGCGATGGATACGCCGCTTTCTCCATCCAGGCCAAGCACCATGACCTTCATACGACTCCTTCCATGAGGCCCCCGGCTTCGCCAGCGGAACACTCCACGACTTCGACGGTGAGTTGCGCCTCGCCGCAGGCGAACGCCAGCGAGATGCGGCGCTCTTCGTGTGCGTGGTACACGGTGCCGCTGGTGACGATGGGGAGCGACAGCTTGCAGGTCTCTCCCGCAGCCATGGAGATGATGGCCTTGAGGTTGCCTCCAACCACGTTCGTGAACTCGGCCAAGGCGTCTTGGGCGTCACGCTCGGTGACACCGTCCGACGGGAGATCCAGCATGGTGCTGGCCAGGTCGATGGCGGTGTGTCGCGAGCAACTCACGGAGACCGCGCCGCTGAAGGCTCCGCGAATCCCCACCAATCCGACCCAGTCCTCGTTCTTGGTTGCCGGGGGCGCTCCCGGTAGCGGGAAGGCATCGTTGCCGAGGTAGACCTTGGCGACCTCGTTGACGATGGTGATGACCTCTTCTTGCGGTGGTAGCTCGATATTGCTCATGGTCGCACCCGGAAGTACGCGGTTCGCTCGTGGCAAACGCGATGCCAAGCCTCGTCGACGCCCATCGTCGATTCGGCCGCCCCCAGAAAGAGGCATCCATCCGGGGCCAACGTCTGACGCAGTCGGCCCAGGATTCCTTGCTTCACGGGGGTCTCGAAATAGATGAGCACGTTGCGCATGAACACGATGTCCGGCCGGAGGACCCCCCAATCACCCAGCAGGTTCACCTTGCGAAAGTCGACGATGCGACGGAGTTCTTCTTTGATCTGAAAGCCGGCGCCTACGCGGTCGAAGTACTTGAGCAGCAGCGGCGTCGGCAGTCCGCGATTGACTTCGAGCTGCGTGAACTTTCCCTCCCGCGCCTTGGCCAACACCGACTCCGACAAGTCCGTCGCAATGATGCGGACCATCCAATCGTTGAGCTCCGGGAACGACTCTCGCAACATCATGCCAAGGCTGTAGGGCTCTTGCCCCGACGAGCATGCCGCGGACCAGATGGTGAGCGATCGCGTCAAGCGCCTTGCGCGAATGAGCTCCGGCAAGACTTTCTGGCGCAGAACGTCGAAGGGGTGACTGTCTCGAAAGAACGATGTTTCGTGGGTGCAGAGCGCCTCGACGATGCTGGTCTCGACGTCTGCGGTGCCACGACGAGACTGCTGTAGCAAGTCTCCGACAGACTCGTGTCCCGACCGTCGGGCAAGTTCTGCCAGGCGCGTTTCGATCAAGTAGAGCTTGCTCTCGTCGAGGGAAATCGCCGACTTCTTTCGAACGAGATCCCGGACGTACGACGCGTCTGCGGCGCTGACACTGCTAGTGGGCATTGCGGACCTCGTCGTTCCTTGCGCGCGCGAAACCGTCTGGGGCGTCGATGCGGCGCATGAGTTCATCGGCCATGCGGGGCAGCGGCAAGACCGCCTGCGCAAGGCCAGAGCGGGCCACGATGCCCGGCATTCCCCAGACCACGGAGCTGGCCTCGTCTTGAACGACGACTTGAGCCCCTTTGCCCGCGAGCACCTCGATGCCGCGGAACCCGTCTTGGCCCATACCAGTGAGCACCGTGGCCAGCGTGGCAGAACCGTAGACCTCGGCCACGGATCGGAACAATACGTCGACCGCCGGTCTGCAGGAGTTCTCGGGCGGCGCTTGTGTGAGCGCAACAGTCACCTTGCCGCGTTGGCGCACAAGCGTCATGTGAAAGTCGCCAGGTGCGATCCAAGCGGTGCCGGGCTCCAGCACGTCGCCGTCTGCCGCTTCGCGAAACGGCAAGGGGCAAGTGCCCGCGAGGCGCTCGGCGAGCATCCTGGTGAACAGCGGAGGCATGTGCTGAACAATCACGACCGGCACGCGTAGCGTTGCGGGGATGTGCTGAAACAACGTGGCGAGCGCGTTTGGGCCGCCGGTAGAGGCGCCCACGGCCAGAATTTCGATGCGCCGGTTTGCCACCGGTGCGCAGGGGATATGGGAGTGCCGGGGCGACGGCGCGGACGGCCTGATGGCCTCGGCCAGGGCGCGCACCTTGGTAACCAATTCGCGTCGGACTTGCTCCGTTGCAGCCTCGCGCCCCCCATCGCCGCTGGGTTTCGCAACGCAATCTGTTGCTCCAAGGGCCAGCGCTTCTACCGTGGTGGCTGCGGCCCGCTGCGTCAGCGAGCTAAACATGATGACCGGGAGCTTGGGGGCGCGTTTCCGGATCTCGGCCAGAACGTCCAGGCCGCTCATGTCCGGGAGCTCAACGTCGAGGGTGATGATGTCGGGTCGCAGAAGGTCAACTTTGGCCAGGGCCGTGGATCCGGTGCCAGCCACACCGGCCACCTCGAGCCCAGGTTCCGCCGAGAGAATCTCGCTAAGTAGTCTGCGTACGACGACTGAATCGTCGACGATGAGCACGCGCACGGGGCCCATCATTTACTCCTGTGCGAACCCGAGCATGAGCAGCTTCTCGCGCAACACGTCGTCGTTGAAGGGCTTCATGACGTACTCGTTGGCACCGGCGTCAATGGCGCGTTGTACCTGCGATGCCTCGGTCTCGGTGGTGACCATCATGATGGCCATGCGACTGAGGTCCGGTCGCGTGCGGAGCTCGCAGATGAGCTCATAGCCGGTCATCACCGGCATGTTCCAATCGACCAGCGCCAAGTCGAGGGGGCCGGTCTTGGCCAGCTCCTCGAGTGCTTGGCGGCCATCTCCGGCCTCGAATACTTCGAAGCCCTGCCGCGCCAGGGCGCGCTTGAGGATGGTGCGCGTTGCCCGAGAGTCGTCGACCACAATTGCTTTCATGCCGCCTCCAGTTCCCTAAATTGCCGGTTCTGCGTGCGCTGGCGCCAAGGTCCGGCAGCGCATCTCCCTGTCTTCCGTGACTGTTTCGTGGGGATCGGCGCCCGCCGTACCCCTGGGCGCCTATGCTTGCGCCGCGCCTGCCGCTGCATCCACGCGCACCACAAGCTCTGTCTTGAGCAGAAGCAGTAGCTGCGCTTCCAGCTTGTAGACGCCTTGAATCAGGTCCTTGGAACACTGGTTCATGGTCTCCGGGACTGGCTCGAAGCAGGCGTCTTCGACGTCGACCACGTCGCCGATCTCGTCGGCCAGCAGGCTCACCACGCCGTCATCTTGCCGCACGACCACGTTCATGGGCAGTTGGTCCGTGGGCCGCGGCGAGAGCGCGAGGCGACGCCGTAGGTCGATGGCCGTCACGATCTGGCCCCGCAGGTTGATGAGCCCTTCGATGACCGCTGGCGCCAGAGGGACGGGGGTCATCTCTTGGTGCCGCAGCACCTCTTGCACCCGGGTGACCTCGACGCCGAAGAGGAGGCCGTCCACAAGAAACGTGCATACTTGTTTGCTGTCGTGGTGGTCGGTGTTGGTCACGCCACATCCCTTTCGTAAAAGCTCGGGTAGTGCGAGCGAACCAATCCCTCGACGTCGAGCAGCTCGGTGACACGGTCTTGCAAGATGGTCGCACCCAGCAGTCCGGGCCTTCGTGTGGCGCGCTCGACCTTGAGCGTGCCGTTGACCACATCGAGAATCTTGGTCACCACGAAGCCCACGCTCTGCCCACCGGCCGAGTACACGATCACGTGCACCGTATCGTTGGGTTTCCAGCCGGACTTGCCTACTGCTGCCGCCACTTCGACCAGCGGCAGGAGCTCATTGCGGTATTGGACGACGAGCTTGCCGCCGGCCCGCTCGAGGCGCGCCGTGGGGAACTCTTCCAGGCGGGCCACCGCCGAGAGCGGTACGGCCATGGTCGTGTCGTCGCCCACGCCAAAGAGCAACAGCGTTTGTTTCTCCGTGTCTTGGCCCCCGTCCGTGGCTGTCTGCGTCGTGCGGGCAGTGACCACCGGGCTGCGATCCCGGTCTCGTCCCATGGCGCCTGCGAGCTGTGCGAGACCAATGACGTCGAGGATGAGTGCCACGCGGCCGTCGCCCATCACCGTGGCTCCGGCAAACACCGAAAGCCCTTTGAGTTCCTTGCCCAGCGGTTTGACGACGATCTCTTCGGTGTCCCGCACCTCATCGACGATGAGGCCGAACTGGCGGTCATCGGCCTGGAGCACGACGATGTTGACTGCTTCGTCGTTGCCAGCGGTCTGCACCCTGCGTTTGAACTGTTCGTTGAGGAACACGAGGGGCAGTAGGCGCCCGCGCAGACGGTAGACGGGTTTGCCATAGACGTTCTCGATGCTTGCCCGAGCCTGCTCGCCGTCCAGGCGTACCAGCTCCAACAGGTTCACCTGCGGGATGGCGTAGCGTTGACCGGCGCTGACGACGGTGAGTGCCGGGACAATGGCCAGCGTGAGGGGGATCTTGATCTTGATCTTGGTGCCGCCGCCCGGCGGGCTGACCAAGTCTACGGTGCCGCCAATGCGTTCGATGTTCGACTTGACGACGTCCATGCCGACGCCGCGACCGGACACGTTCGTGACCTTGGCCGCCGTGGAGAACCCCGGCAGGAACACCAGCTGACTCACCTCTCGGTCCGTCAGCCGCGAGGCGCGGTCTGCAGGCACGAGGCCACGCTCGACCGCTTTTCGGCGGATGTTCTCCACCGCAAGGCCTCGCCCGTCATCGGAGATCTCGATGTTGACCTGGCCGCCCTCGTGAAACGCCCGAAGAGTGAGGGTGCCGGTGCGCGCCTTGCCATTGCCGGCGCGCACTTCCGGGGTCTCGATCCCGTGGTCGACGGCGTTGCGCACGATGTGAAGCAACGGGTCCTTGATGGCCTCGATGATGGTGCGGTCGAGTTCGGTCTCCTTGCCCACCATCTCGACGCGGACTTGTTTGCCGCACTGAATGGCCAGATCGCGGACGATACGCGGGAGTTTGCTCCAGACGTTTCCGATGGGCTGCATGCGCGTCTTCATGACGTGCTCTTGCAGCTCGGTGGCCACATGATTGAGGCGTTGCGACGCGCCCACGAAGCCGGCGTCTTCGACGCGGTTGCCAAACTGGAGGATCTGGTTGCGCGCGAGCACCAGCTCGCCCACCAGGTTCATGAGCTTGTCGAGCAGGCCCACGTCCACACGCACGGTGGTGTCTTGCGCAGCGGGAGCGCCACTTGCCCCGGTATCGACGGGGGCCGTGACCGGTGCCAGGGCCGCCGGTGCCGGAGCCGCGGCCGGGGGCGGCGCCGGGGCCACCTGAACCACCGGCGTAGGCTCCGGGGGCGCGGCCGTCGCCGGACTGAGGACCCGGGGCGCGACGGATGGACGGGCCACGGTCGGAGCCTCCGGCGCAGCTGCGGGCTCCGGTGCCTTCTCACCTCCAGCGGTTGCCGTCGCAGCGCTTGCCGTCGCTTGGACCTTGAGGAGCGCGAGCCGATCGAGCACGTCTTGATGGTTGTCCTCGCCCTCGCCGCCCGTGGCTTCGACGACCGCGAGCATGGCACGGACGCGGTCCACCATGGCGAGCAGGGCCGACGTGAGCTCGGCGGTGAGCGGGATCTGCCCGTCGCGCAACATGCACAGCAGGGTCTCTCCGCCATGTGTGAGCGTTTCTAGGCGTCCGAAGCCCAGAAACCCCGCCGTACCCTTGATGGTGTGTACCGTGCGGAAGATGGCTGCAATGCGGTCTTGCGCCCCGGGGTTTGCTTCGAGCGCGACGAAGTCACGGTCGAGTTGGTCCAGGTTCTCGTGGCTTTCCACCAAGAACTCTTTCAGGACCTCGTCATCATCGTTGTCGGCGGAGGAACCGTTGGGGGCGTTCATTCGCACTCTAGGAACGGTCGACGTCGCGCGCAGAACAGGGGGGTGACAGATCTTTGGCGAATTCCTTATGCCCCGACACAAAGCTCCGGTGGCGCTCTCGTGATGCCACAAAGCCAAGAGGCCGTGACCGGGTGGTCACGACCTCTTGGTGCTTTCGCCTATGAACGGCCGCGCAAGTTGTGGGTTGTCAGACCCTGAACTGCGAGACCATCTTCTGGAGCTCCGAGGCCATGCGGGCAAGGTCCGAAGCTGCACGGTCCGTGTCGATGGCACCGGAGGAGGTGCCCTGCGCCGCCTTGGCGACACCACCGATGTTCTGGGCGATCTCGGCGCTGCCTCGTGCTGCTTCGCTGACGCTGCGCGTGATCTCGTTCGTGGTCGCCGTCTGTTCTTCGACGGCGCTCGCGATGGTGTTCTGGATGTCGTTGATCTGCGTGATGATCTCACCGATTTGCGCGATGGCGGCCACTGCGGATCTGGTGTTGCTCTGGATGGTCTCGATCTTCTGGCTGATGTCTTCGGTGGCTTTGGCGGTTTCTTTCGCCAGCTCCTTGACCTCGTTGGCAACGACGGCGAAGCCCTTGCCCGCTTCGCCCGCCCGCGCCGCCTCGATGGTGGCGTTGAGTGCGAGCAGGTTGGTCTGTTGCGCGATGCTGGTGATCACCTTCACCACCTTGCCGATGTCGGCGCTGCTCTCACCGAGCTTGCCGACGACGTTGTTGGTGCTGTCTGCCACTTTCACCGCCGATGTGGCCACCCGGGCGGCTTCGGCGGCGTTCTTGGCAATCTCGCGGATACTCGCCGACATCTCCTCGGTGCCCGTGGCCACCGTCTGGATGTTGCTGTTCACTTGTTCGGTGGCGGCGGAGACGACGCCAGCTTGCGCCGAAGTCTCGTCCGCTGTGCCCGTCATCTGTCGACTCACCACGGAGAGCTCTTCGGAGGCCGCGCCCAAAGTCGTGGCGTTGGCTGCGATGGCCGTCATGCTCCTTCGCATGGCTTCGAAGAAGTCGCTCAGGCGGTCGCCAAGCCTTCCGATGGCGTCGTTGCCCGACACGGGTACACGGCGGGTCAAGTCGCCGTTCGCGGCGGCCTCCACCACATCGAGCATGGCATCGACTTTGGCGGCGAGCTCCGCCGCCTGGTTCTTCTCGCGCTCGGCCATGTCCTTTTCGCGCTTCTCGGCGGCGAGGCGTTCGGTGACCACCTCCCACGTGAGCATCGGTCCGATGTAGTTGCCGGCACTGTCGTGGATGGCTGACACCAAGAGCGACAACGTTTCGGGGCCCACGCCGATGTTGGCGCGGTGCGGCAAGTTGCGAGGGTCTGCCAGCATCTTGCGCTGGTGCGCCGGGTTCTTGTGGAACACGTCGATGGACCCGCCGACCATGCGGTCGACGGACACCGGCAAGTACTGCTGGAGCTTGGCAAGGGTCTGCCGAGACGCCGCGTTCATGAACTTGATGGTGAGATCACGGTCGCAGAACAAGATGTTGATGGGGGCGTTTTCCACCATCTGTTCCAGCTGCTTCTGCCGGTCTTCGACCTCGATTTGGGCCGTCACCACCTCCCAGGTGAGCATCGGACCGATGTAGCGTCCGTGCTCGTCGTGCATGGCCGTGACCAGCAGCGAGAGGGTCTCCGGACCAACGCGAATGCGCGCGCGGTGCGGCAAGTTGCGAGGGTCTGCCAGCATCTTGCGCTGGTGCGCCGGGTTCTTGTGGAACACGTCGATGGACGACCCGACCATGCGGCTCGCCGGGATGGGCAGGTACTGCTCCAGTTTCTCGAGCGTGTTGCGCGAGGTCGCGTTCATGTAGCGAATCACAAAGTCTTTGTCGCAATACATGACGTTGACCGGAGCAGCGTCGAGCATTTGCTCCAGCCGCTGTGCGTCTGCGCTCTTTTCCGGGGTGACCAGCTTGGGTCGGGGAAACTCGCTCGTGCCGTTTTGCGAACCCATCTGCTCTCCCATGACGTCTGCTCCTCTTGTCGAACTTGTCGAACTTGTCGAACTTGTCGAACTTGTCGAACTTGTCGAACTGATCATTGATTTCGAAACCCAGTCGTAAACTTCTGCCCAAGCGCCTTCGACTTCCGGGGTCCAGGCCTCGCCAGCGAACTCTCGCAAGGTGGCCAGCAGCACCCCTCCGACGATGACGTATTGCGCGGGCGTGGCGCCCCAGGCCGCGTGTTTCTTGCCCAGTGATACCAACGCCGGCGCTGCGGATTCGGGCTTGCGCACCGCGAGCACCACCATGGCGAGGGCATCGGCTAGTTTCTCTTGTTGCGCCGACATGTCTGCCGGAAACGCAGCGCGCAGCTCTGGATGGCTGGCGAAGAGCCGCTCGTAGAAGCGTCGCGTGAGGTCTTGTGCCTTGGGCGCTACCAGCGCAAAGCTCTCCTCGATGAGCCGTACCTTGTCCGCGCCGAACAACGGAGCGGGGGGGACCGACAGTCGGGGCGGGCGTTTGGATGCGGACGCGATCATTGGGCAGAGCTCTCCTCAGTTGAATTCGTGGCAAGCGATGGTGACGCCAAGCTCCGTAGCTTTGGTGACACCACCATGGTTGTGACCGCGTGGGCCGCTGCGACGAAGGTCAGGAAGTACGCAGCACGCTCCGGGCTAGGCATCTGACCCAGCGCCCGCTCGAAAGCAGCTGCCAGCAGAGGCCCAAGAATCATCCCAACGGCACCCGCAGAGTGCGCGAGGGCCATGGCCGTGGCCCGCCCGCCCGGCGCATGGTGGTCTGCAATCAAGGACAGACAAGGGGCGTAGGCAAGTGCGGCACCCACCCCGGCGGCACCCAGACCCACGGGCAACATCGCAACCGGCAGGAGCACAACGCTCACCAGGCCAACGCCGAACATGAGAGCCCCCAGCGGAGCGAAGCGCCAACGCGTTGCGCCCCGCATCCGTCCGATGGTGAAGGCTCCGATGGCAAACGAGATCAGGAGCAGCGAGAACGACATGCCGATGCGTGCGTCGGAGATGTGGTGCACGAGGCGCGCACGGATGGCGAAGGCCGTGACAAATCCTCCGATGGCGAGACGCTGGGTCATCATGACGGCTAGGGGAGCAAGAAGGCTGCGAGGGCGTACGCTCTCGGGCGGAACCGAGTCGAACGGGCGCGGTGTCGGCGTGCGGGCTACGTGCGCACTCGAAGCCGCGCGGCTCGACATGCCTTCGCAAGCCAGAAGCAAGAGGCAGGCTGCGAAGCTGACCGCTGCTGCCGCCAGAAATGGCGCGCCGCAGCCAAGCCGTGTGAGCCCGCCGCCGATGGCTGGGCCGAAGGCCAGCGCGATCACCATCGCGGCCACACCGTTGCCGACGGCCTGCTTTGTCTCGCGAAAGCGGGCAAACAACAGGGCGAGCAGGCTCATCGATGCGGCGCCGTGCGCCATGCGCATGCCGAACAAGGCCCACATGGGGGCCGCGCCACTCTGCGTGCCCAGCGTCAAGACCGTGTCCAGCAGCACCAACGCCATGGCGGTGCGCATGTGTGTTTGGTGACGGTCAGCCCATCGGGCCACGAGCGGGGCCCCGACGGCGCTGCCCACCATTCCCGCCGCTACAAACAAGTGCAATGTGGTCGGGCCACCGCGGTAGGTATCGATGATGAGCGGTCGAAGCGCCGGCACAGTCATCATCGGAGCAAGCGCGGCCAGGAACACGGCAAGCGTGGTCGAGCGAGATGAGCCGGTCGCTTGCGGCGTGAGGGGCGCTCCGTCCATTGCCCGTAGACGAACGGCTCGCGACTTCGGGTCTTAACCCTGCTCGTGCCAACGGCGGAGGCGCTCGGCGTGTGACTGCCGCGCTAACCGTCCGAAGTTCCGTCG
>JBIKNA010000602.1:0-3803 GCA_044358965.1 Polyangiaceae bacterium | reverse complement strand
CGCGCGGTACCGATGCCAGAACGCCGCAAAGTCTTCGTCCACCGTGCCCACCCAAGGAAGTACAAGCCGAGTGACCATTCGCGAAGGAGTACAGTCCGGCGACGGAGCTGGTTCTTACAGCAAATCGACAGGTGGCAGCAATTGGCGCGGCCGAACCGGGCGGGCGGGCACGTTTGCCGCGATTTTGGGCCCAATGTATGGGCACAAGGCATGTGTCTCTTCGTGCGCGTGTGCCACAATGCGCCGGCATGAAAGGCCAAACGTCGCCGGCGTTGGTTGCGCGTTTGCGCGAACTTTGCATGGCCATGCCCGACGCCAACGAGCGCATCTCACATGGCGAGCCCACCTGGTTCGCCGGCAAGGGCAAGGTGTTTGCCATGCTCGACGACCACCACCATGGGTCGCCCCATCTTTCGGTGTGGCTGCCGCTGCCATTGGGCATGCAAGACACGCTTGTGGAACTCGACGACCAACGGTTCTTTCGTCCGCCGTACGTGGGCGTCAAGGGGTGGGTTGGCGTGGTGCTCGACAGCCGCCTCGATTGGGCCAAGCTGGGCGAGCTCTTGCGCGACGCGTACGTGCACGTGGCCAACAAAGGGCAGGTCCAACGTTTGCTCGCGCCCGGTGCTTTGCCCGCGCCCAGTGCCAAGCGTGCCGAGCCGAGCAAGACCCCACGCGCCAAACGCCCCGCATCGCGCCGACGTTAGGGCGCGGGAAACACGCATGCGCGCACCCGGGGCGAAAGCAGCGGCCGGGCCGCGTGTTGGTCTTGGGTCAGTCTTGTTTGGCCGGGTTGGCCTGGGCCTCGACGGCGAACACCAGTGTTGCGATGGCCAGCCAGAGGGCCGTTTGCGTGCCCAGGCTGGCCTGCACATGGATGGCTTTGGGCACGAGCCGCAGGGCCTGCACGAGGCTAGTTGCATGCATGGCATCGGGGCGCGGAGGGTCGATGACCAGCTGCAGCAGGAACACCGTGAGCGATGCGAAGTGGCTGACGAAGAGGGCCACGAAGCCCGCCCAAAAGTTTGAAGCCGCCGGCAGCAGGCCCCGGGGTGCAGGCCGGCCTGGGTCGAAGCGATCGAGCAGGCCGTGCGACGCCCGGTGGATGCAGGCCACCAAGGCAATGGGGCCCAGCATGATCAAGAGCAGCGCGAACATGACCAGGCGCGGGGATTCTTCGAGCCACTCGAACACCCAGCCCAGGATGGGCCCGGCCACGCTGCCGTAGGCCACCAGGAACAACAGCAAGGCGACGGCGCTGGCCATCCCTTTGGCAAGTGGTCGAGCCGCGCGCTCCATCATGGCGCCGAGTGTAGCGGTTTTGCCGCCTTGGCAAAGCCCGACGGTGTCTCGGCCTTGACCACCCGGGATCGCCGTGGCAAGCCGTGCGCCCATGCTCCGCTCGCTTCGTTGCCTCGCCTTCGTTTTGCCCTGTTTTGCGCTCTCCTGCGCCGCGCCCGCCAACAACGACGAGACCGACGACGACGAAGGCGTGCTCACCAGCGAGGCGGCCCTCGGGGCCTCGGTGCTCCACCGCGGAGACATCCCCACCACTGGCCAGTCCCGCACCACGACCTATCGAAACCCGCCGCGGTTCGTGTCGTATGCGTTTCGCGCCAACGGCGGCGACGAGCTCGACGTCTGGGTCAAGGGCATCGGCGCCCAAGACCCGGTGGCCTGGGTGGTGGACTCGACCGGCAAGATCCTCGGGTTCAACGACGACGCGGCCGAGGGTGGCCTTGCTTCGCACATCAAGAGCACGGTGCCCGCAAGCCTCGGCACCAAGGCGCGTCTGCGCGTTGTGTTTCGCGAGCTGGGTCTGCGGCCAGCCACGTTCACGGTCTCGGTCAAGGCAAAGGCCAAGCCCGGCATGTTTGCCTGCGCCGTCGACGCTGATTGCGTCAAGGTCAGCCAAGGTGGCTGCTGCACCGCGTGGATGAACGTGGCGGTCAACGCCTCGCGTGTGGCCGATCACGAAGCTGCCAACCAGTGCAAGCCGCCGTATCCGCCCTGTGCGCCGCCTCCGCAGCAGCTTGCCGACATCGAGGCCCGCAAGACCGCGGCCTGTGTGGCCGGCCAGTGTGTGCTTCGCGAGCCCGCGGGCTGCAGCTACGACAACTCGTTCTACTCTGTGGGCGAGAGCTTCCCGTCGCTCGACGGCTGCAACACCTGCACCTGCGGCACCGAAGGCAGCGTCGGCTGCACCAAGCGCGCCTGCGCGCCGCCGTCGCCGTAAGGGCGGGTAGGGTCACGCTCGCAGTGGCGGACTTTCGGCCGCGTTGCGGGATCTGTTCCGGCGAACACTCCGCGTAGTGTTAGTTCGCGGGCGGGCACTCGCTCCCAAGGGGAGGGTCGGGGTTGCAGAACAAGAAACCGCCGCCCTTGGCTTCGGTGACGAGCACAATCGTGTCGGCTTTTGTGTCTGCGTCGATGGTTGGGTACATGCGTTTGACGGCGTCGGTTGCGGCTGCGGTCGCTGTCCACACGTGCATGACTTGCTTGACCCACTTGTCTGCCGGCACCACGCGTTCGCTGCTGCGCTTGATGCTGATGAGCTTGTCCGAGAGATCTTTCTTCACGTCGGCGTCGCTGAGGGTGATGTTCGACGGGCGGTAGATGCGAAGCGGGTTCACGCCGACCTTTTTGCCGTCGATCTCGAGCAGGTTGTCGGTGATGTTGTTGCCTCCGTCGCCGCCCGATGTGTACAGGATCTCTTTCTCGGTCTTGAGCAGCTTTGCGCCCTCGCAGTGGCGAAGGATTTCGAAGCTCATGACCTCGGACTCGATGGAACTGCCACCGGCGTTGGGGGTGCTTAGGATTCGCTGAGCGTCTGCGGACAGAGACGCCTTTTCGAACTTTTCTCCGGCGACAAACGACAGGTACTGAACTTCGAAGGACGGCGCAGCTTGGAGAAGCTGCGTGCGAACGACGCCGCAAGAGCCGGTGAGCGTGCCAAGCAGCGTGTCCGGCGAGCCGCTATCTGTGGCACCGGTGTCCGGCGTGGAGGCGTCGTCCTTGGGGTCGACGCTGGCGTCGCCTTCGGGAGGCTCGACGACGGACGCATCGGGCTCTGCTGCGGGAGGCTGGCCTGCCGGCGTCGACGAAGAGGAGCAGGCTCCGAGCCACACAAAGACGATGAGCGAGGAAGAAAGTGCCGCGCGGCGCATACGGAGAGTTCGTAGCACACCCACCTGCCGTGCGCTTGGGTCCCGGCAGTGGCGCCGATGGTCACCCATGCGAAACGCGGGAGGTGCGCGTGGCGGTTGTGGGGGACGCGTGGGTAGATGGGTTGGCGGCGGGTGGCAGGGGAGGCGCGGCGGTTGCGCGGGTTGGGGACGACGCTGCAGGCCATTGGGCGGGCGCTGGCGGCGGATGAGAAGAGTGGGCGGGGTGAGCTCGCGCGGTGATCATCGACACCGCGGCTCCACTTGCATGTCTCATAAACGAGACTAGAGTCCTCATGTGCTTCGGGTCCTCAAGCAATGCAGGAAGCGTTCGAGGCGTTTCCGGAGGACGTGAAGGGTGACCTGGCAGACGCCGTGGCACTGCTCGAAGGGCACGTGCTCTCGATGCCGCTCTCTCGCCCGATGCCAAGCATCGGTCCCGGTGTTCACGAGCTTCGGCTACGGGATCGGGCCGGCATCTATCGAGTGGTCTACGTGTTGGCGGGAGCAGGGCTTGTGGCACTGCTCCATGCATTCGTGAAGAAGGCGCAGAAGACGCCGCAGCAGAACATCGAGATCGCGCAGCGTAGGCTCAAAGAGGTGGTGGAAAAATGAAGAAGAGCAGTGGTTCCGAGCTTG
>JBIKNA010000601.1:0-3808 GCA_044358965.1 Polyangiaceae bacterium | reverse complement strand
GGGACTTCTGCACCCGATGGAGTCTTGAATTGGAACAACAGAAGGGAAAGTCCGATGATCTTCTTGACTACAACAGGAAAACCAAAGCCCTCTTGCACGAACAACCCCCGGACGACATAACCGCCCACTACGCGCCCTGTGCTGGGCCGCGCCACTTCCGCCCGTCTGGCACAACGTGAGCCACCCCTTGGGTGGCGTGAACCGACGTGGTGTTCCTAGGCCTTGGCAGCTTCATCGCCACACGAGGCGCGGGCTTCTTTGGCACCCCGCGCGAAACGTGAGCGGAGGCGTGCCCCTACTCTGAAGGCACGCAGTTGACCTGCAGGTTCCAGGACGAGAGGGTCGGCGCTGCCAGGTTGTTGCTGGTCGGTGAGAGCAACGAACGGACCCGCAGGTGCGGCGTGTTGCGTTTGCCCACAGGCACGAGGGTGGCGTCGGTGAGCGCCGAGCCCGAGCGGGTATCGACCGGTGAGACTTTGGCAATGGCCGGTTGTCCAACGACCGCAGACGGGCCCGGCGGACTGCTGAAGAGGAGAGGAATGTCCGTTGCCGACGCGAGGCCCGCCTGCGTGGTGGCCGCCCGAAGACTAAACGAGACCTTGGAGTCGCCCGGCGTGACCGCCTGCCAGGACCAAAGGCCCCAACGCACGAGGGTGCCCGGAGGACAGAGTCCCGTGGCGTCGTAGTCGCGGTCGAAGGTGGCAGGGTTGTAGGTGGCGACCGGGGGGGGCACCGAGGGAAGCGTTTGGATGGTGGCCGGGAGTGCCGACCACTTCCAGTTGTCGATGAGCACGGTGGAGTCCCAAGCGTGGTCGCCCGTGTCCCATACATTGAACTGCATGGTGATGGTCTCGCCGGGTTGTACTGGCGCCGTGGTGGTGAGCCAGTTGGTCGAACCGCCGCACACCTGACCGCCGCAGTTGCCGTCGAAGCCGGTGCCCGTGAGCGCCGGGTGCGTGAAGATATTGGGGCCGCCGGGCGCCACGAACAAACCGATGTTGACGTTGACCGGGTTGTTGGAGAAGTCGAAGGAGATGTTCTTGCTGTTGACGGGGTTCTGCGGGAGCACACCGGTGAGCAGCGCCACGAAGGAGTCGTTGTACGAGTCGCAAACCCACTCCGGGTACTCGGCGGACAAGAAGTGGAAGTTGAACGCGAAGGACTGTGCGTTGGTGGGGACGCGGATGCGGACTTTCATGCCCGAAGAGTCGAAGGCCTGGCCTCCGGCAATGGGGCAACCGGTCTTGTTTTTGGGGAACCCGGCGGGGTAGGCGCATGCCTTGTTTTGGTTGAGTCCACTTCCGTTGGGCGCCGCGTACGCCGGGTCCGTGGGCCTGCGCGCCGAGCCGGACGAGAACACCGCGAGGGTGTTGCCCTCCCGCGGCCCGTTGTTGGGCCCAAAGTTGGTCATGATGGCGGCAGAGGTGGCGTGCGGCACCGACGTGCCATCGGCCTGTACCAATGCCGGCGCGTTGGCGCCATCGGTGAGCACGCCCCAGGTCTTGGAGGCGCCGGAGGCACCGCTGGTGGTGAACTGGCACAGGCCAATGGCCTTTGCGTAGTCGGCGCCCACGGTGGACGCGAAAGGCAGACCGTTGTCGCAAACGGTGGCCGCCTCGTCGATCTGGCCGTTGCAGTTCTCGTCGAAGCCGTTGCCCGGAAAGTCGAAGGCGCCGGGGTTCACGTTGGGATCGCAGTCTTTGCAGTCGCCCTGCGCAAACGAGTACCCATCGCCGTCGTGGTCGATGCTGTCGCGATAGCAGACGATGCACTGGCCGGTGCCATTGGTGGCGCACTCCACGTTGCAGAGCGCATTTGCTTGCGCAATACATGCACCATTCCACACGCCGCCGGAGCCACAGCACGACGGGTTGGCGGCACAGACGGTGGTCACACAAGAGTCGCAGCCCGTGGTGAGCCCAAGGCCCGCCGAGCAGATGGAGTGAGAGCACGTTCCCTGCGGCGGACCACCCGAACACGCGGGTGCAGAGACCACAAGGGGGCCGGTCACCACGGACACGCCGGCGTCGGAGGTTGCCAAGCCCCCGCCCGCATCGAGCCCCGTGGGCGTGTCGTTGAAGCTGGCGCAGTAGATGCTGCAAGGGTCGGCGCACGTGCCGGCGTCGCCAAGGCCCTGGAGAGAGAGATTGCCGCGGAGTGCGGGGCGAATGGTGTTGTTGATCACACACTCGCCGTACACGCCGTTGGCGCAGAGCATTTCTCCCTGGCCACAGAGAAGCTGGCCGTCATATTCGTAGCTCGCTTTTCCACAACGGGCGCGGGTGCCCTCGGCAGAACAGGCGCAGCCCGGAACCGGCTCCTTGGCGCAGTCGCGGGTGCCCCCGGAGGAATTGGCCCCAGGCCCTCCCGGGGCTCCAAGATCCGCCTCGTCGGCACGGTTGCTCGAGCAGCCCACGGACGAACCGAGCCCGCCGGCGAGCACACCGCACAGACCTAGGGCCCAGACCCCGTACCTTCGATTACGAAACGTCATGGCACCCCCCCGAAGTCAAACGACACCGTCTCGGCTTGGAACAACATACGCACTTGCCAGGTGTCGCCGGGCCCAGCGTCCCGGATGTCACTGTCGATGATGCTCTTGATCGTGACGTCGGGCCCAGAAGCCGGGTGAAGCACCACGGTGCCTTGGGTCTTTGGCAAGAACGCGTCGACGGTGATCTGGCCGAGCGAGCATGAGGCCTCGGTGAGTGCGCGGAAGGTCACATTCTCGAGCGTCAGGTCCACGGGCCCCAAGCGATCCGTGAAGCGCACCACCGCCGAGGGCTGCGGTCCGGCAGAACGAATTTGGTCACCGGTCAGGAGCGCGTCGACGAACGTGGGCGTCTTTTGCGGCAAGAACGCCTCGAGGTTGTTCGCGTTTGGCAAGGTGGCCGCCACCGCCGCCTTTTTGGTAGCGCCCCGGAGCACGAGCGTGATCGGGTGCGTCAGCGGATCGTAGGCGAACGAGCTGAGCATCGCCGCTAGCGCCGGCGGCGTTGGATACATGACGGAGGCGCCCGCCGCCCGAAACGCGCGGTCTTGCGTGCAGGCCGGTGGGGGTCCCGACGCGTCTGTAGAGCTGTCCGTTGCGGCGTCCGTGGCTGCGTCGACGGTCGCGGCGTCGGAGGAAACATCTGCCCCCGCATCCACAGGGTTCTGAGGGGTCGACGTGCCGGAGGAAGATGACGATGACGTTGTTTGCCCACTGGCCGGTCGATCACCATCGCTGCAGCCAGCAAAAGCGGAAGCGGCGCACACGGGAAGAAGTAGAAGAAGCCAGCGCATGGACCACAGAGTGTCCGGGAAAAACATGCTGCTGTCCAGCGCACGCTGGCCCACATCTGCCCTTCCAACGAGGCAGGATAAACGGCGCGACGCCGCGGAAGGCGCCAAGGTTCGCGGAGGGACTCAACGGCTAGAGAGACTCGAACGGTTTCGGTCCAGCCAAAGGCGCAGGCGCGCCTGCATCGCGACGCGGCGATGCAGGTGGCCGCGCGATCGGGGTGAGAAGCTTGGGCCCAAGCGCCGAGGGTTGCGGAGGCGCAAGGGGCAGTTGGGTGGTCTTGGGCGTGGGGGCGGACGCAATGCTCTCGGGTCCTGCCGACGCGGGAACGGCCGGGCTCGTCGTCAGCGGGGGCGTGGCTTGGGTGGGCCTCGAAACCGTAAGCACCGTGGCGCCTCCGGTATCGGCCGTGCGACGTCCGGCGAAAGTGCGTAGTCAGCTGTAGCAGGCTGCACTTCGAGATGGTGGTGACGGTCGGTTTGGGTGAAGGCGGAGCGAAGCGGGCCGTGGAAAGCCGGAAGGGCT